>CAZJJK010000032.1:0-28298 GCA_964546285.1 uncultured Treponema sp.
GCGGGGGATGAGGCCTCTGGACTTGGTGGGGTAAGAGCCGAAGCGGCGAAACCAGAGTGAATTCGAGGCGATTGCGCGCTGGTGGTAGGCGCAGGCGGGGTTGGGACAGAACTCGGGACTGTCGATAGTGACGAGGCGGGAGGCGGGTTGGGCCATGGTAAACCTCCGTTGGATATGAAGTAGTGTCATATACCGGTACGGGGCAATCGAGCGTCCTGCTTGTGTTTTGGGAAAAGTTTCTAAAAAAATATCTTCAACAGAATTGGCAGCAGTATGTTTACTTAACGCGTTTTTGTCGCGCGCTTTACAAGCGTCCGGCACTCGCGTACACTGCAAACGTGCGTGAAAGAGTAGAAAAAGAAATGGCCGTTTATGGCTTTAGTACGGTAAAAAGCTTAGCGGCTAAACATCCCAAACGGATAAACCGCCTCTTTCTCCGCGAGGAGAACCTGAAAAACTTTTCCGACATCTGCCGTATATTAGCTGCCGCGAAACATCCATATAAGATATGTGATGATACTGAATTGGAACGTCTCTGCGGGAACCGTCAGCACCAGGGCGTCGTCGCCATGATAGCTGAAGCAAACCTGCCGCACTTTACCGAAAAACTAGCTCGCTCCTGGTCTGAAAACGGCGAGACCGTCCTTTTCTTCTCTTCCATCGGCGGCGCCGCCAAGCTAGGCGCTATAGTCCGATCAGCGGCCTATTTCGGAATAAATAAACTTGTCCTGTTTGAGGACGACCGCGACGCGCGCTTAAGCCCGGAAGCCTATAGAAGCGCTGAGGGAGGAATGGAGTTTGTCGAATTATACTTAGCCAAAGACCCGCCAGCTCTCCTTAAACTTGCCTCGGAAAACGCGGTCATCATAGGCACGTCGCGGCGCGCTAGAAATAAGCTCCGCGAGATAAACAAGGTAATCTCCCGTGAAAAACGGGAACGCCTTGGAGCCGTGGCTCCCAATCACGGCTTAGGCGCGTCTTCCGGCGTTTTTTTGGTTTTTGGCGATGACAAACATGGTTTGCCGCCAGATATTAAGGCGCTCTGCGGGGCTTTAGTCCGCGTCGGCGGTATTGGCGAAATAGAGGACCTTGATACCCCTCAGGTCGCCGCCCTAGTCCTTTATGAGCTATCCAATAGCGGGTAAATTTCTATGCCGATAAAAAGCTCAGCGGCGCGGCGTATAATGGAAAGCACGGTTGGCTTTTTTTTGCCCAACTATGACCAACACCTCATTTCGCCCAACCGTCTGCGTGACGAATACCTTGTCAGACTCCTGATAATAGCCGCTCCGATATTCATGCTTGGTTTTATGCTTAGCTTTTGGCAGCCAATAGAGCCAAATATAATCGTGCGCGGCATAGCGGTAGCGCTTCCTATCTTTGCCTTAATCTTAATCAAGCTGAATCGATCAAGCTGCGCGGTTGGTTGCTTATTTCTCGGTATCGCGCTTTTATCAATCGCGAACTATGCGCTGGATGTTATAGCCGCTATTCCAAACGCCTATAGCCCGCTTCTAGCGATAACCCTTTTTACGGCCATCACCATGGTCGGTTTATTTTCCGGCTCATCCCGCGCCTTAGCCGCTATGGCGGCTCTAGGCATCGCTCTTTATCTTTTTGATTGGATTTTTCAATCCGAAAATCCTTTTGACGCTTTATACAGCCGCGTCACATTTCTTAGCTTACATTTAATCGCTATTATTTTAGGCCGCTACCTCTTGGTTTTTTTTGATCGAATTTTTCGTTTAGCGGAAGCTCGCAGGATCATGAATCGACGTCTTGAGGAATTGGTAGCGGAAGCGCGTACAGCCGGCGCCGTCAGGCTTGAATCTTTCAGTCACGATATGCGTTCCCCTCTTACCGGAATACTCGGTATTCACGAATTATTAGCGGACACCACACTGGATGAAACGCAAACCAAATACCTCTCAATTTTAGGCAAATCGATAACATTGTTGCGCGATATAGCGGAATCGGTGTTAAGCGATACGGGAGAAAACGATATAGCGCCCGATAAGCTTTTTTCGCTTGTGTTGGAACCTTTTAAGGCGCTGGCGCGCGCTAAGGGCGTGGAATTAAGACGTTTTGTCGTAGGCTCGCCCCCGCCATTGCCCTTGCCTCCCTCTGATGCCATACGAGCCGTCTCCAATCTGGTGGATAACGCGTTGAAATATACGAATTCCGGCGAAATTTGCTTGAGCGCGGCCGTGGAAGTGACGGACAAGGGGAAAAACCTTGTCCTTTCCGTACTTGATACAGGACAGGGCATAGACACACGGCGCTTAAGCGAACTGAAAGCCCGCTCTATCGCTCCCGATCCCCAAATAGCCTCCTCTCGGGGACTTGGCCTATCCAATGTACGCCGCCTTATCAGCCAGGCTGGGGGCGTTATGGAAATCTCAAGTCTTGTCGGACGGGGAACAACCATAATGTTGCGTTTTCCCATCAGCTGAAAGCTTCAATGCCGCGACGCAGTCAAGACACCGCGGGCAAGCCTCACAGAGCGGTTTCGCGCGGCAAAAACGTTTCGCGAATTCCACAAAAAGAGCGTGACCCTCAGCTAGAAAACACGCGTCCCTGGGCAGACGCTCTTCAACATAGAAACGAACCGTTTCATAGCTGTCTGTCGGCTTGACAAAACCCAGGCGGGAAAGAATCCGACGGGCGTACGCGTCCGCGATAAATAGCGGATGGCCATAGGCATAAACCAGAACGCAATCCGCCGTCTCAAAGCCAACCCCGCTTAAGGAAATAAGAAGCTTTCTTCCAGGCTCCAAGCCGTTAGGATCGGACGCGACCATCTCGATATCATTCCAGGCTAAAGCTAAATTTTTGAGATACACGGCTTTTCGCTGATATGTGCCAGCGCTTTTAAGCGACCCAGCCAGAACGGCACTGTCAACAGCCATGATAGCTTTTGGGCTCAATAGGCCGCCCGCCGCCAAAGCGCTGACAGCCAAGGAAGCCCCGCGCCAAGCCGTATTTTGCGCCAATACCGCGCCCACCGCTATCTCAAACCGCCGCGATGAAGCCTCTTGTCCGCGGCGAAAGCCGATGGGCCTGGAAGACGCTTTTAGATAGCCCCCCGCATCGCGGCCCTCGCGGCCAGATAGAGAAGGCAGAGGCCACCAGCCGCGCGGCCCCAGCCTGGCCCCTATATCCATAACAAAACGGATAAGGCTATTCTCCTTATCCGGTAGCTTATGGCCATGCTGGCTTGGGCTAAACCCTCCCTTTTCTCTCACAGATCCTCCGGATAGCGCTTATCGACCATGATTGTAAGCGCGGTGAAATGAACTTCATCGCGACACTATTCAAAGTCTCATTGGATAAACGACGCGGCTTGCAATTAGAATCAATCCATCGGATAGTATATTATGCGAAGGAATTCCCCAAGGAGGTTTTATGAAAAGACGTGGTTTAATACTCTTAACCGTTCTTCTCACTCTCGTATCCACACAACTATTCGCGAGAGGGTTGCGTGATATTGATGACCAAGCATTGGAAGTCGCTTTATTTCACGTGAATGACACACACGCCAAACTGGAAAGCTCTTTCCTGGAGTT
Source organism: uncultured Treponema sp. (assembly GCA_964546285.1). Lineage (GTDB taxonomy): Bacteria > Spirochaetota > Spirochaetia > Treponematales > Breznakiellaceae > CAZJJK01. Next base: position 3,567 of record CAZJJK010000032.1, read on the forward strand.
TAACACCAGTATAGACGATAAGCTGAAAAATAAGCGCGTTTTCCTAGACGTGGGCGGCTTACCCAGTCTCTGGAGCGCCATTGACAAGCTACGGGAACAATATCCAAACAACTTGTTCCTACACGCTGGCGATGTTTTCCAGGGGACGCTTTACTTCACCGAATTCGCCGGGATGGCCGACCAAGATTTCTTTGAATCCATGGGACTAGTCGCTCAAGCGGTCGGCAACCATGAATTTGACAAGGGCCCCGCTATACTGGCCGATTACGCCGAAACAGCCTCTTATCCCTTGCTGGCCTGCAACCTGGATCTGAGCGCGGAACCCGCTTTGGACGCCGTTGTTGACCCCTACCTAATAAAGCGCGTTGGCGATAGCCGCGTCGCTATTATCGGTTTGGTCAGTCCGGATACGCCATATATCTCCAGCCCTGGTCCAAACGTGATTTTCCTAGACGCGGTTAAGGCCGTTGAGGATAACGTCAAAGCTTTAACGGCAAAAGGCATCAATAAAATCATCGTGCTAAGCCACCAAGGTTATGATCTTGATAGAGCGCTGGCCGCCAAGGTTGACGGTATAGACGTCATTATCTGCGCCCATTCTCATACCCTACTCGGAGAGGTATCCGATATCGGTCTAAAACCCCTAGGCCCTTATCCGACTATATCAACTGGTCCCTCCAACAATAAAGTACTGATCGTTTCAGCCTGGCAATGGGCGCAAGTCCTTGGCGTTCTAAACGTCAAATTCGACGCCAAGGGGAGAATTACGGATTACACGGGCGTACCGAAATTCGTAGCGGGACTAACCAAGCTACGCGTCTATGACCACCCAGACGCCGACGGCAACAATAAGCGTATTGAATTCAGCCTTGGCGATGATGGCTATATCGATGTTAAGGAATTGATAGGTTCCGGTTATGTCGGCGAGCCTTCCGCCTCTTCCCGAGGTCTTTATCTGTCCTCGCTTCAAAAGCTGGCTAATACCTATGCCGACGATCCCCGCTTTATTTTTGTTTCCCCCAAGAGCGCCGGCGTCGCGAAACTAGCTCAATACTCGCCCAAGATAATAGATCTTAAAAAGAAGATCGTTTCCTTCGTAGCCCAAGATCTGAAGAGGGGCAATGACCGAGGCCCAGGTCCGGCTATCGCTGATTCCATGCTTTGGAAAACCGGCGCCGATATAGCCATTATGAACCCCGGCGGCGTTCGTATAGACCTTCCTGTCGGCGACCTTACCGTAGCTACCGTTTACGAGCTGCAGCCCTTCGGCAACACACTGGTTACCATGACTATGACCGGCGCGGAAGTCATACAAGCCCTTGAGGATATGGTTGATTTCTCCGTAGCGACCTACACCCCCAATACAAAGGAAACGGCCTATGTGTACGTATCCGGCCTGACAATGACGCTGAAGCTTAAGAACGCTAGAGGCGACCGGGTAAAGGATGTCGTTTTTGTCAACAACAAGGGAGAAAAGGCTCCGCTTGACCTAAAGGCGACCTATAATGTCGTCGTCAACAACTTCATGGGTTCAGGCGGCGATAAGAACTTTACCCTGGGCGCTATTCCAGCCTCCCGCAAGATCGATACCGGCTATATCGATTCAGAAGCTATGCTGGATTGGGTTACTGGTAAGACCATGGAAAATATTAGGGAAAAACGCGTTAATATCGAGTTGTAGAACTAGCGACAGCTCAAGATGAATCGAAAACCGGCGCCAAAAGGCACCGGTTTTTTTCGCGCTAATTCCCCAGCGAGGCGATAATCGCCTCAGCGGCGGCGCGTCCGTCGGCTATCGCGCTCACCACAAGGCTGGCGCCTTTTCGAGCATCGCCAGCCGCCCAAACCTTGGGGTTTGAGGTATGGAAGGTCCCAGCAGTCCGGATATTGCCGCGCTCGTCTAAGTCTAAATCCAGATCGGCTACGGCGCCGCCTTGGACAACATGGGTAAAGCCCATAGCCAGCAACACAAGATCGGCGCCTATCTCAAAATCGCTACCGGGAATTTCCTTCATGGACCATTTTCCGTCATCTTCACGCCAATCCACGCGACAAGCGCGTATCGCTTCCACCTTAGCGTCACGCCCGATGAATTCTTTCGTATTGACTGACCACAGCCGATCGCAGCCCTCCAAATGGGAGCTGGAAGTTTTTAGCACCTTAGGCCAGAGTGGCCAAGGTTCGCTTTGAGGCCGATGATCGGGTGGCTTTGGCAGCAGTTCGATCTGAGTCACACGCAGGGCGCCTTGGCGATGAGCGGTACCGACGCAGTCCGCGCCGGTATCGCCACCGCCAATAACCACAACGCGCTTCCCCAAAGCGGCAATAGCTTCAAGCTCATCGTCAGCGCAGCGCTCGCCGGCGCAGGAGCGATTTTGCTGAGACAGAAAATCTAGCGCCTGATGTATACCCGTCAGGCTTCGGCCATTTACCGATAAATCACGGGCATCGCGGGCGCCTATGGTTAGGAGCACAAGATCGTTTTCAGCTTTCAAGGTTTTCGCGTCAATAATGTTAGCGTCCACGCCGCCAACGCCAAAAGCGTAGGGGGCCGCGCCAACCCGAGCATTAACGACAAAACGCACCCCCTCCGCTTCCATCAAATCCAAGCGCCTATCAATAAAGCTCTTGTCCAACTTAAAATCAGGAATCCCATAACGTAGATACCCGCCTAGTTTATGGTCGCCTTCGTACACTGTCACCTGAAACCCGGCGCGGTTTAGATAGTACGCGGCGGCTAAACCAGCGGGACCGCCGCCAACAATGGCGATGCTTTTCCCATTGCGCCGTTTAGGCGGCCTCGGCTCCTCAAAACCCAGCGCGAAGGCTTTTTCGATAATCGCCAGTTCATTCTGCCTTATTGTTACAGGGTCATCGCCGTAGGCCAGCACACAAGAAGCCTCACACAAAGCCGGACAAACGCGGCCGGTAAATTCGGGGAAGGGATTGCGATCCACTAAAGCGAGCCAAGCGCCCTTCCAATCCCCCCGGTACAATTTATCCTGGAAATCAGGCATAACATTGGAAATGGGACAAGCCCAATGGCAAAAAGGCACCCCACAATCCATACAGCGGGAAGCTTGTTGTCGTCTTTCCTCATCGCTTAGTCGGAGTTCAACCTCACTGTAATCGTTAACGCGTTCTTCAACCGGCCTATACCCAGATACTTTCCGCTTAATCTTTGTGAAGCCTCTTGGATCACCCATACTACGCCCTCGCCTCTATTTCTTCTTGAGCCCGAATCTCAAACAATTTTCTATCCATTTCGGCCATCATCCTTTGTTGCAAAGCCCGTTTATACTCCACCGGCAGAACCTTTATGAAAAAGTCTTTTTGGTACGGCCACCCATCCAAAATAGTCTGGGCGTAACTTGAACCAGTCCAATACACATGACGTCTAATTAAGTCTTTAATAAAGCGCTCATCCTCCTCGGTTTCCAAGCCTGATAATTCAACCATACCCTTATTAAGATAGAACCGAAGGTCTCCTGACGTATCGCGAACATAAGCGATTCCGCCCGACATACCAGCGGCGAAGTTCCTGCCTACTGGCCCCAATACCAACAGACGTCCGCCGGTCATATACTCCGCGCAATGATCACCGGTTCCCTCAACCACGGCGATCGCGCCGGAATTTCTAACGCCGAAACGTTCGCCGGATACGCCAGCCACAAAAACCTCACCGCTAGTAGCCCCATAAAGCGCCGTATTACCAATAATGATATTTTCTTGGGATATAATCGCGGAAGACTCCGGCGGCGAAACGACAAGACGCCCACCGGATAAGCCTTTGCCAAAATAGTCGTTAGCGTCTCCCGCCAAGCGGAAGGTGATACCCGGCGCCAAAAAAGCGCCAAAACTCTGCCCCGCCGAACCGGTAAAATCCACCGTGACAAAATTATCAGGCAGACCGCCTTCGCCAAAACGTTTGGACACCTCGTAAGAAAGCATAGCGCCAACCGCTCTATCGGTGTTTTTGATTGGGAGTTCCAGAAGCGCGGGCGTTTTGCGATCAAGCGCCTTAAAACAGCCATCTATAAGTTTTCTATCCAGAACATCATCGATCTTATGTATTTGATTATGTACCCGACGGATATCAGCGTTTTCATCGCCCACCCGCGCCAATAGCTTAGATAAATCCAGCGTTTTCGCTTTATAATGCTCGCAAGACGCTTGGCTAAGCAGCTCGGAACGGCCAATCAGCTCATCAAAACGCCGAAATCCGAGAGAAGCCAATAGTTCACGGACTTCCATAGCCAAAAAACGGAAAAAATTAACCAAATATTCGCTTTTGCCGGCGAAACGCTTGCGTAATTCAGGATCCTGGGTGGCTACGCCCATTGGGCAGGTATTTTCATGGCATTTACGCATCATGACGCAGCCCAAAACGATCAAGGTCGCCGTCCCAAAACCGAATTCCTCAGCGCCTAACAAGCCGGCGATAACGATATCGCGGGCGGTCTTCAGTTGCCCATCGGTCTGAAGGGTGACTCGACCCCGCAACCCGTTTAGCACCAGGGTTTGGTGAGTTTCCGCCAAACCCAGCTCCCAAGGCAAGCCAGCGTGACGGATAGAGCTTTGAGGGCTGGCGCCGGTACCGCCGTCATAGCCAGAAATCAAGATAGTATCGGCATGAGCCTTAGCGACCCCGGCCGCCACAGTACCAACGCCGGTTTCCGATACCAATTTTACGCTAATCCGCGCCACGGGGTTAGCGTTCTTTAGATCGAAAATTAGCTCGGCCAAATCCTCTATAGAATAGATGTCATGATGAGGCGGCGGGCTTATCAGCGTGACGCCAGGCGTTGAATGTCGAGTTTTCGCTATAAGCGCGTCTACCTTATGGCCGGGGAGTTGACCACCCTCGCCGGGCTTGGCTCCCTGGGCGATCTTTATTTGGAGTTCAGCGGCGTTAGCCAAATAATTGCTTGTAACGCCAAAGCGGCCGGACGCTACCTGCTTAATCGCTGAGCGCGCCCAAGTTCCGTCAGTCCTGGGTGAAAAGCGGTCGGGGTCTTCGCCGCCCTCTCCAGAATTGGATCGGCCCTGTATGGAGTTCATGGCTATGGCTATGGTTTCATGCGCCTCTTTGGAAATGGAGCCAAACGACATAGCTCCCGTCGTAAAACGCTTTAGAATCGCTTCTACGGGCTCTACCTCATCCAATGGGACCTCGGCGCCAGCGGCTGTAATATCGATTAGACCGCGTATCACATGCGGCTTGCGGTTTAAAGCGTTGGATAAGGCGGTAAATTCTTTGAATTTTTTATAAGACCCACTACGCGTCGCCCATTGCAAAAGATGGATACTTTCCGGATTCCAGGCATGGGATTCGCCGCCGCGCCGCCATCGGTATTGGCCATCATCGCTAAGCAGCGGCTCGGCGGAAACCCTGGCGGCTTTTAGCCGCGCGACCGCCTCGCTTTCCAGCTCGTGGAAGCCGACCCCGCCGATACGACTAGCGGTGCCGACAAAACATTTTTCTATAACGGCTTTACCCAAACCAAGTGCCTCGAATACCTGCGCGCCCCGGTACGATCGTAAAGTGGAGGTACCCATCTTTGACATGATCTTAAGGATGGCCTTGCACAGCCCCTTTATATAATTCTTTTCGGCTTTTTCGCGCCGTTCACGTTTGACGGCTGCTTCGTCTTGAGCTTCGTTTGTTTCGCCCACTAGAGCGTCAGCCTTTTTAGCCTCAAGCTCTAGTCGTTCATCGTAGACATCACCAAGCACGGCCAGAGCGCCATAGGGACAGATTAGGTCGGCACCATAACCGAACAACAAGGCGAAATGGGTAACTTCTCGCGGTTCAGCTGAATCGCAGATTATGGAGACAAGCATACGCCGTCCCGCGCCGATAAGTCCGTGATGCACCGCTCCGGCGGCTAAAAGCGCGGGTATAGCGCAACGCCCGGCTTCAGGATCCAAAGCGGCGCGGTCAGTAAGGATAAGGCTACAGGCGCCTTCGTCCACCGCCTGAATAGCTTCTTTGACAAGACGGTCTAGCGCGCTTTCCAATATCGATATGCCGACGTTTCCCTTAGCGTCTCTATCCTGAGGCGAATTCCCGCCGGAACGCACATAAAAAGTGGCGTCTAAATAAACAGCGCGGAAATCTGGATCATTCCAAGAAGATAGACGCTGTAGATCTTGCGGCGTTAGAATAGGATTGGTAAGTTTTAGGCTGCGACAGTGTTCCTCGCTTTCATCCAGAAGATTTTTATGACGCCCAATAAAACTTGTCAAAGTCATGACCAGTTCTTCGCGTATAGAATCGATAGGCGGATTGGTGACCTGAGCGAAAACCTGCTTAAAGTAGGCAAACACGCGCTGGCTTTTATCCGAGAGAACCGCCAGCGGAGTATCAGTTCCCATAGAGCTGGTCGGTTCTATTCCAGATAAGGCCATAGGTAAAAGTAGGTTTTCGCGGTCCTCTCGGGTATAACCGAAAGCCTTTTCCATAAATATTAAAGCATCGCCGCTGGGCACGACGGGTAATTTCGCGCTATCGACTTGGGGCAGCTCGTCTAAAGCTTTTATTTGTTTTTTAACCCATTCAGCGTAGGGCTTTTTTCTATAGACCGAACGTTTTACCTCATCATCGGGAATAATCCGTCCTTCCTCCAAATCCACTAAAAGCAATTTCCCCGGTAAGAGACGCCCCTTGTACACAACTTCCCGCGGCGAGAAATCCTGAACACCGGTTTCCGAAGCCATCACGATTAGGTCGTTTTTGGTTACGGTATAACGAGAAGGCCGTAACCCATTTCTATCCAAAGTCCCTCCAACATAGCGGCCATCGCAAAATACGATAGAAGCCGGCCCATCCCAGGGTTCCATAAAAGTCGCATGGTATTCATAAAAGAACTTCAGTTCGTCCGGTATGGGATTCTTCTCATTCCAGGATTCTGGTATCAGCATCATTAGCGCATGCGGCAAAGATCGACCAGAAAGAACTAAAAGTTCCAAGGCGTTATCAAAACTGGCGGAATCGCTGCGGCCTGGCTCAATCAGAGGGAAAAGGTCATGTAGCTCTTTGCCTAGTTCTTTTGACTCCAACAGCGCTTCCCGCGCCTCCATCCAAAGTCGGTTTCCCTTAATCGTGTTAATCTCGCCATTATGGGCGATCATCCGGAAAGGCTGCGCCAAGGGCCAAGCCGGAAAGGTATTCGTGGAAAATCTGGAATGCACTAGGGCCACGGCAGTCTCAAGTCTAGGATCGGATAATTCGGTGAAATAGCCCCTGAGCTGGCCGGACATCAACATGCCCTTATAAACTATAGTTCGCGTTGATAGAGATGGAATATAGAACGCATCCTTACCCTGATAGTCGCTGACACGAACCGCCTTTTCCAAACGTTTGCGGAACAGAAAAAGGCGTTGTTCCAAATTTGGCAGCCCAGCCTGGAGCGTTTTGTTAGACGCGCTTACGGCGTCCACAAGAAAGGGCTGCTTAATCAACGGTTCGGCTTGGCGGGCAATTCCGCCTATACCAGATGGATCCGTTGGGACAGCCCGCCAGGACAAAACTTTTAGCCCAGAGAGCTCCGCCGTTTTTTCAAACAACTCTATTAAAAAAGCGGCGGCATCATTTTTTTCATCCGCCCTATGAGTTGGCAGGAAAACAAGACCAGTACCATAGGATCCAGCTTGGGGTAAATCTGGCTCTAGGGTTTTATAGAATTTATGGGGTATTTGCAGCAGAACGCCAGCGCCATCGCCAGTATTATTATCGGCGCTTTCAGCGCCGCGGTGCTCCATACGCTCAAGGACTTCAAGCCCTCGTTGAAGGATCTCATGCGAACGCCTTCCTTTTATATCAGCGACGAACCCTATTCCGCAGGAATCATGCTCGTCTACGTTTCGATAAAGACCTTGAGAAGGGCAAGAGCCCTCTCGGCATTGGTGGTCGCCCATGGCGGCTCCTTAGGTATAGTGTCGCTCTATTTATACAGGATAGAGGTTATTTATACAATATATTTGCATATTTATACTAAATAAATTTTCAAAGAAATGTCACCTATTTCAGCCGAATAACTGAAGACGTTCTATATATATAATTATAAAGGAATTATATAATAACAAAATTATGCTTCGAATTTTTTCGCAAAACCTGATTTTTGATTGATGAATACTTATTTAAATACATGTAATCGTCTTAAGAACAATAAACCATTGGCTTATGCGTCCCTCACTAACTGCTGCCAATTCTGTTGAAGATACTTTTTTTAGAAATTTCCACCAAAACGCAAGAAGGACGCTCAATTAACCCTCATCGGCATATACCCTAACTTCATATCCAACAGATGTTTACCAAAACCAAACCCGACTCCTATGTTCGCCAGACGACCAGACGGAATCGGGAACTTACTATTGCGATGGTGCGAATGATCATCGAAATTTGCCATCATGGGTTTCATAAGCCCCATCGGATATTGAATTGGAAGAATAGTGATAGCTAGAGGCCCACGCCGACATGACAGACTATAGGGAGAGCCAAGGTACAGGTGGGCCTTTGACAGGCTATATACACAGCGGCATTTGTGGAGGGCAGGTATAAGAATCCACCAGCGATCACCTTAAAAGCCGGGAAACCGAAGGAGAAGGATCGCCCCGGATCGAGCTGGTTCACTAGGCATATGGAGGGTTAAGCTTGATTGTCAGGTTGCAACAAAATTGGCAGCAGTTGGTAGCAGCTAAATAATACTACAGCGTAGCCGGCTAGTAAAATGGCTTTACGGGACCTTAGGCTATGGCGCACGAGGGACCGAACGTTTAGGATATTAGTACCGAGACGGAGGTTTTTACATGGAATTAAGAGACAGGGATCAGCTGAATATGGATAGAAACGCTTTGCGCGCCGCGCGTGAGACTCGGATAGGTGAGCTTATCAAAGCTATGACGCTAGAGGAAAAGGCATCGCAACTGCTTCACGAAAGTCCGGCGATTGAACGTTTAGGCATCCCAGCCTATAACTGGTGGAGCGAAGCCCTGCATGGAGTCGCGCGATCAGGCGCCGCCACCATATTTCCACAGGCTATCGGCATGGCCGCCATGTTTGACGAAACTCTGCTCCATAAAATAGCCGAGGCTATTTCAGATGAAGGTAGAGCAAAATGCAATATAGCCATCGCTGCGGGGCGTCACGAAAAATACGCTGGCTTAACATTCTGGACGCCCAATATCAATATTTTCCGCGATCCGCGCTGGGGCCGAGGGCAGGAGAGTTATGGAGAAGACCCTTACCTGACAGCCCGTCTCGGCGCGGCCTTCATTCGCGGCCTTCAAGGCGATGACGCGGATTATCTAAAAACAGCCGCCTGTGCTAAGCATTACGCCGTTCACAGTGGGCCGGAAAAGCTACGACATATTTTTGACGCTGTCTGTTCAGACAAAGATCTATGGGAAACCTATCTACCGGCTTTTAAAGCACTTGTCGACGCCGGAGTAGAATCCGTAATGGGCGCGTATAATCGCACACTAGGAGAACCATGCTGTGGCAGCGCCTTCCTTCTGGAGGATATTCTGCGCGGCCGTTGGGGCTTTAAGGGACATGTTGTTTCCGATTGCTGGGCCATACGCGATTTTCATGAATACCACAAAGTTACTAAAACCCCAGAGGAATCAGCCGCTTTAGCCTTAAGAAACGGCTGTGACCTCAACTGTGGTTGCTCCTATCCCTTCCTTACAAGCGCTGTCCGGCAAGGTCTTATCAGCGAGGATACATTGGACCAAGCCTTATCAAGGCTTTTATCCACCCGCTTTAAGCTAGGCATCCTTCCTCTAGAGGGAGACAAGGGAACCAAAGAAACGGAACGATGGGATACGTTTGGACCTGAGCTTGTGGACAGCGCCGCCCACCGTCGCTTGGCTCGGCTCGCCGCGGAAAAATCCTTGGTTCTTCTTAAGAACGAGGGCGGAATCCTACCCTTACGCGGCGAAAGAAAACAATTGCTATTGATTGGACCAAGCGCCGCGAACATCCACAGCCTGATAGCTAATTATTATGGCCTAAATCCTCGTTTAGTCACTATTCTGGAGGGCATCACTGAAAAACTGAAAAGTCATCCTGAATTCTCCATGGATTACCACCAAGGTTGTGGGATGTATGACGAGAACCGCAATACCGGCTGGACCATAGGCATGGCTGAACAGGCCGATATCGTTATCGCTTGCTTTGGCTTGGACAACGCGCTAGAAGGTGAAGAAGGCGATGCTATCGCTTCCGCGAGCAAGGGCGACCGCGTTGAGATCGAATTACCTAAATGGCAGCTTGATTATCTGCGGGCTCTTCGTTCACGCGGGAAACCGCTTATTCTTATTCTTACCGGCGGCAGCCCTATCGCTATACCGGAAGACATCGCAGACGCCATCCTCTTTGTCTGGTATCCAGGCGAAGAAGGCGGCAACGCGGTCGCCGACGCTCTTTTTGGCGATATAGCCCCTTCTGGAAAACTACCAATAAGCTTCCCCGCTTCCACCGCCCAATTGCCGCCTTACGAAGACTATGCTATGGCTGGTCGGACATATCGATATATGGAAGAAGAAGCGCTCTATCCCTTTGGCTTTGGCCTAAGTTATACGCGTTTTGAATATCGTTCCATTAAGCTCTCCAAACGCGCGTTGAATCACGACGCGAAACTATCCGTTCGTGTTCAGGTCGCCAATACGGGCGGCCGCGATGCCGAAGAAGTTGTCCAGCTCTATATCTCAAAAGTCGATAGAGGCGCGCTGGACCCCATCTGCAGTCTGCGCGGTTTTAAGCGGATCAAAATTGCAGCCGGGAAAACGGCGACCCTTCGCTTTTTACTGGACGCTTCCGATTTTGAAAGCGTGGACGGAAGCGGTGAAAGCCGACTAATCCCTGGCGAATACCGGATTAGTGTTGGCGGAGCGGCCCCCCTGCCCGTTAGCGTCAAACGCGGCGCTCCCGAACCGGTGTCGGAACTTATCACGGTTCCGGATGACGGCTATGAACTATGGTTGCGCTATAGGAAAATAGGCGATGCGAAGCGGCGGGAAGAAGTTAAAAGCGCTTTGGGCGTAGTCAGTTTGGAGCTGGCCAGGGAAAAGGCTAAAACGACGAAAACCGACGCGAAATCCATCTTGGCGTCCGCTACCGAAAAGGCCATTTTAGACTCCGCCGTTTCGGAATTGAAGCGAGCTTTAAGCCGATTAATAGACACCGAACCAAGGCTAGCCCTTATTGAAACCACCAACGCGGCCAGCGGCGAAGAAAGGGAATCAGCCCTCGCGGATGACGCTTACTCTATCACAAGCGACCCGGCGGGCGTTAAAATACGAGCCCGAAGCGCGCGGGGCTTATTGTATGGCGCCTACGGACTTATTAGAGCCATACAAACTGGCCGCCGCTTAAGCGGCATAACGATAGACGACAAACCAAGACTGGAAAACCGCATACTAAACCATTGGGATAACTACGATGGCTCTATTGAACGGGGCTATGCCGGAAAATCGCTCTGGCATTGGTCCGAGTTGCCGGGAAAAATAGACCGCCGCTATATCGATTACGCCCGCGCCTGCGCCTCAATCGGCATCAACGGATCGGTTGTGAACAATGTCAACGCTTACACCGAAATTCTCCTTCCGGAAAACCTACGTAAGGTAGCCGCCTTAGCCGGAGTTTTCAGAGCCTATGGCATTCGGACCTACCTATCCATCAACTTCACTTCACCAATCAAGCTTGGCGCTCTTAAAACCGCCGACCCTCTTAATCCGGATGTCGCCGCTTGGTGGCGCGCTAAAGCCGATGAAATTTATGAGCTAATCCCGGATTTTGGCGGTTTTCTTATCAAGGCCGATTCCGAAGGCCAGGCGGGCCCCTATGGTTATGGCCGCGACCACGCACAAGGCGCGAATGTTTTAGCCCAGGCGCTTGAACGGCATGGCGGCATCGTCATCTGGCGGGCCTTTGTGTACGGCCACGGAGAAAGCGACCGGGCTAAAAAAGCCTATGCCGATTTTATGCCCCTTGATGGCCACTTTAAACCAAATGTCGCGGTCCAAGCGAAAAACGGCCCAATCGATTTCCAGCCGCGCGAACCGATTCACCCACTTTTTGGAGCCATGGAAAAAACCAATCTTTTCATGGAATTCCAGATAGCTCAAGAATACCTAGGACAGGGGAATCATGTGGTGTATCTAGCGCCGATGTGGAAGGAAATACTGGACTTTGACACTCAGGCCGCTGGACCAGGCAGTACGCTTGGCCGCGTACTCGCGGGCGAAATCTTTCCCGTTGGGATGTCCGGCATAGCCGCGGTGGCGAACACAGGTGACGGGCGCGACTGGTGCGGCTCCATCTTTCACGCGGCTAATTGGTATGCCTACGGCCGCTTGGCTTGGGACTACGGGCAGACGGCTGAAACCATAGCCGACGAATGGATCAACGCCACCTTCGCGCCCGATAAGGCCAGCGCGGCAGATATAAAGACTATGATGATGGATTCTTGGGAGGCTTGTATTGATTACATGACACCGCTCGGCCTTCACCATATTATGAGGGAGGGACACCATTATGGCCCGGATCCAAGCTATGACGCCGGAGCGCGGGAAGACTGGCGTTCCACTTACTACCATCGAGCTGACGCTGTTGGCTTGGGGTTTGACCGCGGCCGCCTTGGCTCAGGCGCCGTTGACCAGTACAGGCCGCCGATAGCGGAGCTATTCAACGATATAAAGAGTTGCCCTGAAAAATATCTGGTTTGGTTTCACCATGTCCCGTGGAATCACATCCTCTCTTCTGGCAGAACTTTCCGCGATGAGCTTATTTTCCGTTACGACCGCGGCGTAAAACGGGCTAAGGCTATGCTAAAAACTTGGGAAAAACTAAAGGGCCGCATAGACCCCGACCGTTACAACGCTGTCCTGGCGAAGCTAAAGATCCAATGCGCTGACGCTGAGGAATGGAGAGATATCTGCGTTCCTTACTTTATGGGCTTCGCTGATGGGAAGCGTAAAAGATAAGCGGCGTCGCCGCCTTGCATAAAGCCTTTCCTCTGGGCATTATAGGGCTATGAAAGCGTTCGCCCTGTCTTTAATATGCGCGGCGGCCTTATTAACCGCCGCGCCGCTTGACGCCCAAGAACAACGTGACGCCTTACGTAGCTATCGGGTTGGCCGAGACCTGGAAGCGACAGGTCGCTGGGATGACGCGCTAATCCGCTATGATGAAGCGGTGGCGATTTGTCTTGATGAAATTGATCAGAACGCGGGCAACATGGATTCTTACGCCGTTCTGACCTGGGCTTTGTTGCGCCAAAAAAAATACCAGGAGGTTGTGGATTGGGGACGCAAGGGTTTAAGCATCAATCCCAATGATTATCGCATTATCGAATCTCTAGGCGAAGCTTATTTTTATTTAGACGATTACGACGCTTCTTTAAAATCGATGCAAGAATATATCGATGCCGCCCCTCAGGGAGAACGGGCCAGTGTTGCTTACTTTTTCATGGGAGAGATATACCGTCTCCACTTTAAGCCGCTTCACGCCGATATCGCTTATACGACGGCTGTCAATTTGGAGTCTGGAATAGCCCTCTGGTGGTATAGGCTCGGTTTAGCCAGAGAAATGGCCGGCGAAGCGAAAGCGGCCGCCGTCGCTTTTGAAAGGGCTCTAAAACTGAATCCGGAGTATAAAGAAGCTTTAGATGGCTTGGATCGCGTGGACAAGCAGAGACAAAGGACAGGTTAAGCCTGGCGGCTCATGGGGTTTTAAAGAAATAGCCGCCCGCGCATAAAAGCCAAGAGAAACAGATAAAAAGCGTTAGAATTATTCCTCCAGAATACTTAACCGTTTGAGCGCCTTTCATATAAAGGCCCGTTTGGGCCGCTTCCGTCGCGGAAAATTCAACCAGCCCCGGCTCCTCGGGCTCGGTAGCCTGAGCGGTTTCAGCGCTTTCCAGTAAAACGCGGTCAATACCATCAATAATATTTACACGGCTAATATAGGAGCGCCGTTCCCGTATAGCATCGAAATAGTAAAAGGTTCGTCCCAAAAGTCGGCCAAAAACGCTTGGCAAATGTAGATCGGAACGGATAGTCGCTCTGGATAAGATAATTAGTCCTTGTACGAAAAGAGCCTTTTGAATACCCCCCATTAAGGCTCCTTCAGTAAGACGCCATGGGCCGAAACTCATCAAAACCCTGCCATAGGGGATTATTAGGTTGAAACCAACTATGACTAAGGAGACAAGAAGGGTCGGCACCATACGAAGCGAAGAGCCAGTCAGTTTAGCGAGCAGAATAAAAACAAGGACTTGCGACAAACGGAATAGCTGGGACGGGTTAAGCAGGAAGGCTGGCATAACGGCAAGGCCAGTCCAAAATAGCATATTGGCTTTTACACGGAGCTTTACATTTTTACGCTCGTGACAGAGCGTGTTATCACTCTTCATAGACGCCGCTCCGCGTACCAGCGAGATTTAGCGGAAAAGGCCGCGGCGAAGAACCCTAAGGCCGCTCCGCTTAGCGTCCCCGCCGCTAAAAACGGGGGAACAATCAGTTTTGTCGCTTCACCAAACACAAAAAACCATGACAAAGCTAGCTGAGCGGTACTAGACAACAAGGCCCCAGCGGTCCCCACACCGACAAACCCGATCAGGCGTGGACCCAAACCACGTCTTAGTAAAAACATAAAAAAGGCTGACGCGGCGGAACCCGCGGCTGAAAATAAAAAAACATAGGAAAACAAGGTACCTGAGATCAGGTTTTGTCCGACTATCTTTAAAGCGATCAACGCGCAATAAGCGGGAAAGGGTAAAAGATCAATGCCCAGCATTAAGGGAAGATTAGCCAAGCCAAGCCGCATAAAGGGTACGGGTTTAGGTATTAAATACTCAATACCTGAAAGGAAAAGACAAAGAGCGCCTAATTGCGCGCTTGTCTCGCCGTAGCCGCTCGCGCTTTCAATAGGTCGCCGCATCCAGAGCATCCTCATCGCGAGGCCCTTCAATACGGACCATAACACCATTTGGCAAACAGGCTATCCATTGTCCAACGGAAGTTATAGAACCGGCGGCGACACAGCTTTGATTGGCGCAAGGAGAAGAGACGACCGATGCCTGTCCATTATTTATTAAAACTTCCGTCTCACCAAGAGGCCCGGCAACTTGAATCGTAGCGACGCTATCCAGAGGATATACCCAACTAGAGCCGCCCCCTTCAATAATCACCATAGCGGCTTGCTCCCTTTGCCCATACAGCGCCCAAGCGCTGACAACACTTAGGACCACGGCAACTAAAACGATAAGAATATCAAAAGGTTTGAGCCCTCTCCATATTTTAACGCCAGAATAATCAGTCGCTGTTGGTTTCCGCACTTTTCACGCCATCATGATCGCCGCAATCGCAATCATCGCCGCAATCGCAATCATCGCCGCAATCGCAATCAGCACCACAACCGCAAGTGCCGCAAGCTTCCGCGTGAAGCTGGGCTAATTCGCCAGAACTGGCTTCTCGAACTTTTACTATGCTTACGTCAAAGTTCAGATCCATCCCAGCTAAGGGATGGTTCGCGTCCACCGTAGCCATTCCGGCACCGACCTTCGCGATAGTTACTAAGCGTTTGCCCGCGCTTGTTTCAGCCTCAAACTGCATACCGGCTTCTACCTGCGGAACACCGGCGAAGCGATCAAGGGGAACATTGATAACAAGGCTCTCATCTCGATCGCCATACGCTTCCGCGGCGAGAACCGCGACCTTTAGGCAGGCCCCCTCGGCCTTACCCTCAAGGGCCTTTTCAAGCCCGGGGATTAGCCCGCCATTCCCATGTATGTACGATAAAGGGTCCTTACCCTTGGACGAATCCAATACTTGGCCCTTCGCGTCGGTTAAGGTGTAGTCGATACTCACGACTCGGTCTTTCGCTACAATCATAGGGCCTTTATACTATTTTTCCCCCGTTTACGATAGTCGCGCTACAGCCTAGCTATGCTTTTTTAGGGTAACGTGCGATATAAATGGCGTACATATCGATATAGCTTCAAGTAAATTCATTACCGTGATGGACAATCCAGCGCGGAGCGGCTATACTTTTTTTGCTTTTGTCACAGTAACGTTATGAAACATAAAGGAGCTCGCGATGGATAACAGGACTAGTCTGTTGCTCTTCATCGGCCTCGTCGTCCTCTTCGCTTTTACGTTTATTTTCGGACTGGACGCTTTGACTCTGCCGAATCTCCGCTATGGAGTAATCGCCTTAATCGGTTATACCATTTGTTTAGGTTTTTCTCTTTTTCAAGGAATGCTTTTAAGCAAGGACCGCGCGGCGATGACTTGGTGGTTTTTCGCTTACGCGATAATCTGCGCCATAGTTTATGTATGGTACCTGACCCGCTGCGGCACCGCCTTCGGTTGGTGGTAAGAGGAACAGCCTTCCTCTCTATTCAGGCCGACCTAAAGATTACATTTATTTAGAAGCGCATCATGTTATGGCCGCTCCGGTTTGAGCGGTCATTTTTTTAAGAAACGCTTTTTAGAGTCTGATATACTGCTGCCAATTCTGTTGCAAACCGCTTAAAATTTATCTTCATATCCAACTGAACTTAAAAATAATTCGATTTAAGGTTTTTAGGCAAAACCAGCTCTACACTGCCCTTTTTCGCGACAAAATTGACGGTAGCCGTAAAGGCTCAAGGCGCTTTCATATCCTCCAGCTCAGCCTTAAAAGTCTTACAAAGAAAAACGACGGCTTTTGAAAAAGAAAGCTTCCACAATTGTTTCTATTGACAGAAACTTAACATTCATATATCTTTCATTAATGTTACTATCTATAGAAACGCACGGAGCGAAACGATGAGTGGTAAACGTGGCGATGAGCTAATTATCTCGATACCCGGCGAACGCTTTACCCCTTTCACCTTAGCTAAAAAGCTGTCAGCCAAAGCCATCCTTGAATCGGCGTCGTTCAAGCAGGGACGAGAACGGTATTCGCTTATCCTTGTGGATGAAGCGTTTCGGATTCGGCAGACCGCGGACTCGCTTGTACTGATCCTGGATGGGAAAGAAAGACCCTGGGTTTTCAGCGAGGGCCAAACCACAAAGGCTGGCCGCCAGCTAGATATTCTGGACGCGTTGGAGGAGCTTGCCTCGGAAAACGCCGGCGCGGCGCCAGGCTTGCCCATACCCGCGGCCGGCATCGGCTTTTTCGCTTACGACTTCGTTCGCCGTTGTGACAAAGCGCATATCGCGCGAAAGCCTGATACTATCGGCGTGCCTGAGGCGGAGTTCATCGTCGCTCATCTATATGTGGTTTTTGATCATTATACGGATACTATTCATATAATTGGCCTAAATTACAGCTTACATAGCATCGATCTGGATAAACGGATTAGCGAACTCCGAAAACGCCTATCCGACCTAGACTTCAGTCATCTTGCCCCGCCTGACGAACTGCATCCCTTCACCGTTATCTCCGACGAGGAAGCGGATAAGCTCGTATATATGAAGGGCGTGGACACCATAAGGGAACATATAATCGCCGGCGACATCATCCAAGCCGTGTTATCGCGACGCCTAAGCGCCACATCCTCTCTACCGCCGTTGGAAGCGTATAGGCGGCTTCGCTCTGTAAGCCCCTCTCCCTATCTTTTTTATATCGATTTTGGCGACTATGTGCTTTTAGGCGCGTCACCCGAAAGCCTAGCGCGCCGTAGAGACGGCGTGGCTTCCATACGACCGATAGCCGGAACGCGGCGTAGAGGCAAAAACGCGGAAGAGGATGCCGCGTTGGAAAAAGAGTTGCTCGCCGATCCAAAAGAACGGGCGGAGCACCTTATGCTGGTGGACTTGGCTCGCAATGATTTAGGCCGTGTCTGTTCCGCCGGCTCGGTTCGCGTAACAAAAAACATGGAATGTGAGCACTTTTCCCATGTCATGCATATCGTTTCCGAAGTTGAAGGCAGCTTAGCCCCAGGACAAACCATAGGCGCCTTCTTGCGAGCGGCTTTTCCAGCCGGAACGGTTTCTGGGGCGCCAAAGCTCCGCGCGATGGAGATCGTTTCGGAGCTGGAACGGTATGATCGCAGCTTCTACGCTGGGGCCGTCGGCTATCTGGACGCCTCAGGCGGTATGGATACCTGCATCACTATACGCTCAGCGCTGGTTAAAGACGGCCTTTGGCAACTACAAGCCGGCGCGGGTATAGTCTACGGCTCCGACCCCGAACGAGAGTGGGAAGAAACCAACCAAAAGCTCGCCGCCTTAAGGGCGGCTTTATCAGGAGGCCGCTAATGATCGTCATTATCGATAATTACGATTCCTTTACCTACAATGTCTATCAAAGTTTTATCCGTCTGACAAAGGAAGAAGTGCGTGTTTTTCGCAATGATGAGATCGATCTGGACCGCTTAGAAGCGCTTGCCCCTAGTCGGCTGGTAATTTCGCCCGGCCCCGGCCGGCCGTCGCAAGCTGGCATCAGCGTCGCGGCTATCCGCCGTTTTGCCGGACGCATTCCTATTCTCGGTATCTGTTTGGGACACCAAGCCATCGGCGAGGCCTTCGGCGGACAAATAAGCGGCGCCAAGCATATTCGCCATGGCGAAACCGATGAAATCGCCTTAGATGGTCATGGGCTTTTCCGAGCGCTTGGGCCAAAATCGACCTTTACACGATACCATAGCTTAGTCATAGCCGATAACGCGTCTTTTCCCTCGGAGCTTGAAGTCAGCGCGCGATCTAGCGACGGCGACATCATGGGTATTAGGCATCGCCGCTATAATATAGAAGGGGTGCAATTCCACCCGGAGTCTATCGCTTCCGAAGACGGCGACACTCTGATAAAGGCCTTTTTAAACTATCGCCGCGACGCGTTCGGTTTTAGGGATATTTTACAGAAACTATTAAACGGAAAAGACTTAGATCGCGCGGAAGCGGAATCTTTTATGGAAGAACTTACGGATGGCTCCCTGGATACCGCTCAGATCACCGCCATACTAGTAGCCATGGCGTCCAAAGGGCCTTCGGCCGCGGAGATAGCCGGCTGCGCCTCGGTGCTTCGGCGTAAGAAAACGCCCTTCCTCAGCGCGTTTGGCGCGGACCAAAGCCCGGCCTTCAAGGAACTGATAGATACCTGTGGCACTGGCGGGGATGAAAAAGGTTCATTTAATATTAGTTCGATGGCTGCCCTAGTCGCGGCCGCCTGCGGCGTTTCAGTGGCCAAACATGGAAACCGCGCTGTTTCAAGCCGTTCCGGCAGCGCCGATTTCTACGAAGCCCTTGGCGTTCCCGTTAATATCAGCCCGGAGATAGCCCGCTCGCTGCTTGAGAAGACCAATTTCGCCTTTTTATTCGCGCCTCTGTACCATGGCGCTATGCGTTTCGCCGCTCCGGCGCGAAAAGCTTTAGGCGTAAAAACGATTATGAACCTGATTGGCCCCCTGGCTAATCCAGCTGACGCTAAATATCAGGTTATCGGAGTTTATGATCAGAAACTATTAAGGCCGGTCGCGGAAGCGGCGAGGTTGCTCGGCGTGGAGAGGGTAATAACGGTCACCAGCCGAGACGGCTTTGATGAATTTTCCCCCTGCGCCCCAAGCGATATGGTGGAAATTGGACCCGACGGCATGGTTGTTGAATCAGTCTTTGATCCCATCAGTCTGGGTTTTGGCAGCTACCGCTCAGAAGAACTGGCCGGGGGAGACGCGACGGAAAACGCTCGCTTAGCCCGCGATCTTCTGGGCGGCGCCGGCCGTCCGGCTCTGGAGGCGGCTGTCGCTTTTAACGCCGGCGCCGCCTTGTATGTCGCGGGCAAGGTGGCCAGCATAGCTGACGGCGCTAGATTAGCGGCCAGCGCTATGGCGGACGGTAAGGCGGCGGCTAAAATTGAGGAACTCCGGGGCGCCCGCTGTGCCTGAGGACGATATACTTGACCGCATTGTAGCGCAGCGGCGGGCTGATCTAGCCCGACTAGGACCAAACCTTGGGCACACGCTGCCGGCTAAACGGCAAAGGCCCAGCCGCTCTTTTCTAGCGGAGAGCGGCGCTATCCTGGAAATTAAGCGCGCCTCGCCCTCCAAAGGCGATATAGCTCCAGCCTTGGATCCCGCTCGACAAGCTCGCGCTTATGCCGCCGCCGGCGCCGCGGCGGTATCCGTACTGACCGAAAGCCATTTTTTCCATGGCTCGCTTAATGATTTAATGGCGGCGGCCGCCGCCGCGCCGGAACTGCCTTTTCTACGTAAAGATTTTCTGCTTTCGGAAGCGGAAGTAGAAACTTCCTGGCGGGCGGGAGCTGACGCCGTTTTGTTAATCGCCCGTATCTTGGACACAGCCTTATTGTTGCGCATGGCTCGACTTTGCCGCTCTCTGGGCATGACGCCGTTTATAGAAGTCCGCGAAAACGACGATTTCGCGAAACTCGCGGCGGCGGCGGCGGAAGGGCCTCTCCTTGCTGGCGTTAACGCCCGCGATCTAAAGAATTTCACGATAGACCCCCTTATTCCAGCGGCGGCGCTACAACGACTATCGGCGTCAGCCGTCTATGAATCAGGAATAACGACGCCGGCCGCGGCCGCTTATGCCCGACGGCTGGGTTATCATGGCGTTCTGATCGGCGAAGCCGCCGCCCGAGATCCAGACGCGGCGCTTGCTTTGGTTCACGCCTTCAACAAAGCAAAACCCGATAGGATTGGCGCTTTCTGGAAGACTATCGCCTTACATAAGGCGTCGCTGAAACCAAATCGGCCGCTCGTGAAGATTTGCGGATTAACCAATCCGGAAGACGCCATGGCATCAGCCAGACTTGGCGCAGACCTTCTCGGTTTTGTCTTCGCGGAAAGTCCGCGCCGCGCTTCACCTTCATCCGTAGTGGAAACGCGGAATCAGTTGAAAAAGTTCGCGAAGCTTTTCAAGGAAAGCGGCGCGCCCCTATCCAGCGGCATCCCAGCGTTCAGTGGCGACACAGAATATCGGCCTCTTTTAGTCGGCGTCGTTACCGAAATAGAGTCCGATACCGCGCGCGAGGCTTTTTCTCTTGCGAAAGACGGCTATTTGGATGCCATACAATTTCATGGCGAGCTCGCCATAGAAAACAATATAACGGAGCTCTTTGCCCGCTTAGATATAGCGACAGGCGGAGCTGGCCGCTACGCGGCTATCAGAGTCGGGAGCGCGGATGACGGGGCCCTATATGACACCCTTAGGCGGAATGGCGAGCCAAGGGTACTGGCCGACGCCCTTGTCCCGGGCTCCAAAGGCGGTAGCGGTCAGGCCATACGGCCTGAAGCGGCGACTCATTTAGCCTGCCGAGGCGGTTTTTGGATGGCTGGGGGCTTGGGACCGGATAATATTGGGCAGCTTATAAAAGCATATAAACCTGAGCTTGTAGACGCGTCCAGCCGTTTGGAAAAAACCAAGGGTAAAAAGGATATTGATATACTACGCGCGTACTTCAAGGAGATACATAATGCTGAATGAGGAAGGCGGAAATAGGATATTCCGCTCAAACGATGGTTTTTTTGGTCCATACGGTGGCCGTTATGTCCCGGAGGTGCTACGCGCCGCCGTGGACGAGATAGAAGCGTCCTATAATTCGGCTATGACTGATCCAGACTTTCTAAAGCGGCTGGATGAGTTACGTTCCGATTTTATCGGCAGACCAACCCCTCTACTCCGGGCGGAAAACGCTAGCCGCCTTCTAGGCGGCGCCGAACTATTTATCAAAATGGAAGGTTTGGCCCACACCGGCGCCCATAAAATAAACAATGCTATCGGACAGGCTCTATTGGCCAAGCGTATGGGTAAACGACGGGTAATCGCCGAAACAGGCGCCGGCCAACATGGCGTAGCGACCGCCTCCGCCTGCGCGAAACTGGGCTTAGACTGCGTCGTTTATATGGGTGAGATCGATGTGGACCGCCAACAACCAAACGTGGCTTCCATGGAGCTTTTCGGCGCTTCAGTCGTCCCGGTAAAATCCGGCTCGCGCACACTTAAGGACGCCGTCAACGAAGCTTTCCGAGACTGGTCATCTAGTTTTCCGGACACGTTTTACATACTCGGTTCAGCGCTGGGACCAGCGCCCTATCCGGATATGGTTCGCGGCTTTCAGTCAATTATCGGTAAGGAGACGGAGCGCCAATTGGCCGAGCGCGGCGTTACGGCGGAAGCTTTGGTGGCCTGCGTCGGCGGCGGCTCAAACGCGCTTGGTTTTTTTTCGCCTTTTTTGGATACGGAAACGCCGCGCCTTATCGGCGTGGAAGCAGGCGGGCGAGGTCCTGGCCGCGGCCAACACGCGGCGCGGATGACTGGCGATGGCGCTCGGACCGGTATAGTTCAAGGGTATAAAAGCCGTTTCCTACTGGATGAGGATGGACAGGTAGCGGCGACTAGTTCCATCTCCGCTGGTCTGGATTATCCTGGTATCGGCCCGGAATTGGCGGCGCTCGGTCGTTCAGGACGAGTGGAATTCCGCCGCGCTAGCGACACCGAAGCGCTTGAAGCCCTAGCCTTCTTCGCCAATACCGAAGGCATATTATTCGCTCTTGAAAGCGCGCACGCCGCGGCCGCCGCTATCGAATTAGCGCGTTCGCTACGTGGGGATAAAGCGCTTGTCGTCAATATGTCCGGTCGGGGTGACAAGGACCTATTCATTACAGCGCCAGCTTTCCGTCCGGTTGAGTGGAAAGCCTTTCTTGAAAGAGAATTATCCGCCTTGTCAGCGAGGGGAACAGCTATCCCGGAAGGAGCTGAATGATGAAGTCCGATAAATTTACGCTTATGGCTCACCTGGTGGCCGGCTATCCGGACCTGGACGCCTCGCGAGCGGCGGCTCGGGGTTTGGTGGAAGGCGGCGCGAGTTACCTGGAAGTTCAAATTCCTTTCAGTGATCCCAATGCCGATGGCCCCTCTATTATGAACGCTTGTTCAACAGCCCTATCAAATGGGTTTACCGTAGCGAACGCCTTCGACCTAATAACCAGCTTGCGTCTCGATTATCCGTCAATCCCTATTTTTGTTATGGCGTACGCCAGCTTGGTCGCGACGCCCGGTCCCGCCGCCTTCACGCAAACCTGTAGCGGCATAGGCGTATCCGGCTTAATCGTACCGGACTTACCCTTTGACGCGGATGAAGGTCTGTCCGAGGCTTGCGCCGAACATCAACTAGCCTGCGTTCCCGTAGCCGCTCCATCTATGAACGCCGCGCGCTTGGATAAAATGATCGCTCTTGAGCGGCCTTATATTTACTCCGCTCTGAGGGTGGGCATCACTGGCGCGGCGACAAAATTCGACGAACCCTCCCGTCTATTTCTGGAGAAAGTAGCATCCAGAGGGACCAAGATTTTAGGTGGTTTCGGCATACGCTCAGGCATCCAAGTCAGCGCGGTCGCGCCGTATGTCCACGCGGTAGTAGCGGGTTCGGTCTTTATTGACGCTATCGCGGAAGTCATAAAAGCGCAACAAGCGAATCGTCGGCGCGGATACCGAGGCTCACCGAGGGTACGTGACGAAGCTATCAGGCGTACGCTACGCCAAAAAGCGGAAGAACTATGCGGTATAGTTCGATGATATAGGAGAAAAGCAATAAATCCAGCCTTACTATAGTGTCCCGAAGCTTTGTCTTCCCCATTATTCCGCTAAGGCCGATCACGAGTCAGCGTGTTATAAGCGGGCGCTCCCCAGCGAACAGCTACTACCGAGGCGACACTTTGTCTTTCCCTCACCATGTGCTGCCAATTCTGTTGAAGCCTGGAGTATGGGTAACCTCTTACCAGCCAAGCTAGGCACTTGACACCACAAGGTACATATTGAACAAAAAAGGGCAGTGTAGAGCTGGTTTTGTCTTAATATTTATAAATAAATTATTCCAAAATATTGTTGGATATAATAAAAACTTAAGGCCTTTTGCAACAGAATTGGCAGCAGTACATTTTACCTATACGCTTCCCCGTCTACATCTAAACTTGGAATACAACAAAACCGTAGCTTGTATCAGGAAGCGAATGTTTCTATGTAACTAGACTACTCTGGCTGTGTTTAATGAAATGTAAGAATATCTTTTCTTCTGTGCGCCGCGATCGGTATCCTCCTCCCGGTCGCGGCCTTTTTTTCACTTTCGCGGCTTTAAATTAATCCCTACACGCCGACGACAGAACTGACTCCGGACACTTCTTTCTTTAGATAGCGCTCAACGCCCATTTTAAGCGTCATCTGGGCCATGGGACATGAGCCGCAAGCGCCGGTCAATCTAACAGAAACTTCTCCATCCTCGGAAACCGAAACGAATTCCACATCGCCGCCATCGGCCTGCAGGGAAGGACGAATATTCTGTAAAGCGGCGCGAACTTTCTCTTCAAGCATAATAAGCTCCTCGACATGGAAAATAATAAAGATAGAGCTATTTGGTCAAGTATCTTGGCAAGCAAGCGACTTTTGCAAGAATTTTCATACTCCGCGACCTAGCTCAAGGCTTTTATCATGCTATACTTGATATAGACATTGGCTTATTATTTTCTAACTGTTGCCAATTCTGTTGAAAATATTATTTAGATACTTTTCCCAAAACCCAAGCGGGACGCTTCTTTCCCCTGTATCGGTATATGACCCTACTTCATATCCAACGGAGGTTTACCATGGCCCAACCCGCCTCCCGCCTCGTCACTATCGACAGTCCCGAGTTCTGTCCCAACCCCGCCTGTCCCTACCACAACCGCGCTATCGCCTCGAATTCACCCTGGTTTCGCCGCTTCGGCTCTTACCCCACCAAGTCCA
>CAZJJK010000033.1:0-19975 GCA_964546285.1 uncultured Treponema sp.
AGGCGCGGCGACGAGTAATTCTAGGTGAAGGCGCCAGATGGATAGGGAACCTAGCGGACGAGCTATTTCCCGGAACGCTTCAAATAGTCGACCTCTATCACGCCAAAGGAATCGTTTCTTAGACGGCTACGGTGATTTTGACGTTGACAGCGACGTAGGAGCACGAAAAGCCAAACAGTGGCGCGATGACCTGGAGGCAGGAAGCATTGAAAAATTCTTAGCGATCTTGAAATATTCTAACTGCTGCCAATTCTGTTGCAACCTAAGACCACAACTTTTTACAAACCCTCTTAAAGGTTTTGATTAGGAGCGCGCAATCCGCTGGTTTCTGTTCGGATATTTCTGATAGATCAGCTTTATACTATCGCGGTCCTTCCTACAGGCTATGTCAGCGGAGACAAGCCTTGTAAATGAATAAAGGCGGGATATGGTCCCACACCCTCCAATCAACGATATTCAAAAAGATGAAAAAACGGGCAATTATTTAGCGCGTTTTTATATGACGATCTTCCAATCCTTATTAGTTTTAGCATCGCCTCCCTTTATCACGCCATCGCCTTGGTATACACTATATCGCCGGGAGGATACATGAGCGAACCAAAAAAAACCTGGGATGAAATAAACGCGAAAATAGCCGCGGGAAAAGCCACTGTTATTACCGCCGAAGAAGCGGCGATCATGTCAGAGGAACTAGCTCCGGCGGAATTGGCTAAAGCGGTAGACGTGGTTACTACCGGAACCTTTGGCGCGATGTGCTCCTCCGGAATGTTTATTAATTTTGGTCATCCAGAACCGCCCATCCGTATGGAAAAAATTACGTTGGATGGTGTAGCGGCGTATGCCGGAATCGCGGCGGTGGACGCGTATATTGGAGCGACCGAAACCCACCCGGACGATCCCAAGTTTGGCGGCTCACACGTTATACAGAAACTAATAAGCGGCGATCAAGTATTGCTAAGAGCCAGCGCTAAGGGTACTGATTGTTATCCTCGCAAAGAGATTGAAACATGGATAACCAAAGACAGCGTCAATGAGATGATTCTGGTGAATCCCCGCAACGCGTACCAAAATTATCCAGCTGCTATAAACACCACTCATCGCACCTTATATACCTATATGGGAACATTGTTGCCGGATGGGCTAAATGTTAACTATTCAAGCGCGGCTTGTCTTTCTCCCTTGCTAAACGACCCCTACCTCCGGACTATCGGTATAGGGTCGCCGCTGTTTTTAGGCGGAACGGTAGGAGTGGTAGCTTGGAATGGCACACAATTCAACACAGAAAAAGCGCGCAATGATAGGGGCTTACCTTTAGCGAACGCCGCGACGCTTATGTTGGTTGGTGACGCCAAAAAAATGGACCCCCGCTGGCTGCGGGCGGCTTATTTTGAAAAATACGGTAACTCTATGTATGTGGGAGTCGGATTCGCCATTCCGGTTCTGGATGAGGATATGGCTTACCGTGTCTCCGTTCGTAACGATGAGATAGATACCAGCCTTTGCGACTATGGGCAGGAAACGCATCCTGTTCTAAAAACGGTGAATTACGCTGAATTAATGTCTGGAGCTATAGCTTTCCGCGGTCGACAGGTAAAAACCGCTTCTCTTTCCAGCCTACGTAAGGCTAGGGAAATAGCGGAGGAGTTGAAACGCCGCGTACAAACAGGCGCCTTCCCTCTATCGCCGCCTAATCAAGCCTTACCGGAAAAAGCGTCCTTGCGCGGCTTAAAGATCCAACGTGAAAGGAAACGATAATGAAAGGGAAATACGTCTTTGGTTATTCAGCGGATACAGTCTCCGAACCCATACTCTGGAAGCTTATTAAAGACTTCGATGTTATGTTTAATATACTCCGTGCAGAAATTTCCCCTGGGCAAGAAGGTACGCTACTCGCGGAGTTAAGCGCCAATGATAGTGACAAGTTTAACAAGGCGCTGGAATGGTTGCGCTCAGTTGGGGTTAGTTGCGTACCGGTGGCTAAACGACTAACATGGAGAGAAGATGACTGTATTGATTGCGGCGCTTGCGTTGGTGTCTGTTTTTCCGGAGCCTTAAGTTTGGACGCGGTCGATAAGAAACTTATTGTGGATCGCGAAAAATGCGTCGCTTGCGGTTTATGCGTGAAGGCCTGTCCTATGGCTTGTTTTACCCTGGATTTCGGGGAATAGACTATACATATCGAGAAATAAACTGTACCAGAAACGTTTTTATCGCGCTTTGCCGGAATCTGGCCGTTTCCGCCAGCTGGAGCTTCAAATAGAAGAGTCCGATGTTTTATTACTATATGCGTCCGAAGCTTCCATAAACCAGGCTATTTTACGAAAAGCCGCGATCAAAGCCTTAAAAGACGAACGGACGCTACTGCGCGCTTACGCCGCCGCAAAGCCATCTTTCCTGAAAAGCCTTGAACCCTTGGCTCTAGACAAC
This sequence comes from uncultured Treponema sp., assembly GCA_964546285.1. GTDB lineage: Bacteria > Spirochaetota > Spirochaetia > Treponematales > Breznakiellaceae > CAZJJK01. Next base: position 2,428 of record CAZJJK010000033.1, read on the forward strand.
GCGGCTCCGCCAACTCCAGCCGCCATGATAAGAGCTGGCTATGAAGCCGGGGTTGGACCTATGGCGGCGGTGGCCGGAGCCATCGCCGAAGCGCTCGGCCGACAGTTATTGGAAAAGTTCAACTTATTGGAGCTTGTTGTGGAAAACGGCGGAGATCTTTGGCTATATATCCAAGCCCCTCTTGTGGTAGCCGTTTACGCCGGACTTTCATCCTTATCCGGTAAGCTTGGCGTTGAGATATCCCCGGAGTTTGGCCCCTGCGGGTTGGCTTGCTCGTCGGGGACGGTTGGTCCTTCGCTTAGTTTTGGCAAGGCAGACGCCGCGATAGTCCTAGCCGCCTGTCCAGATGGCGGCCAAGAAGCCGCGGCCGTCGCCGACGCCTGGGCGACAGCCTTGGGTAATCGAATAAAAACAAAAAAGGATTTAGCGGAAGCGGTACATTGGGTTATGGAAGAGCGAAAAAAGGATACGGTTTTAAAAATAGCGCGCCTAACTTCGTTGGCCCGCCCAAAACCTATCGGCGCGTTAGCTTTGTTAGCGGACGAGGCCGCCGCTATCGGCGCGATTAAATTGGTACCGATAAGGTCTTTTTCATAATCGATATCGTGAGCTTTTAACGGCGGATAATCTGTCCTCACCGCGTTCCGCGCCGCTTCTATGAAGATAAGGCACCGACGCCCCTTGCCCAAGAGGTCCTCATCGGTTTCAATGTCACTATGACCGCTGAGGAAAAATCAAGGCTTTGGTCTTCTCTTGATATTGTGGATTCGTACCTACGCGATGGATACCGGCGAAACAGCGAGCCGCCCAGTTTCCGCGATGACAGTGAGCCTTCAACCGCCGCTGATTCGCTTGAGGCTATATACCAGGAGGTCGCCGCTTGTTCAACTTGTCGGCTGGCGGCCACACGCCGAAATACGGTACCCGGCGAGGGGGTTGACCGGCCGTTAGTATTGGTCGTCGGCGAAGGCCCAGGGGCTGATGAAGACGCCTGCGGTCGTCCCTTTGTTGGCCGCGCCGGGCAGCTTCTGGATCGTATGCTCGCTTCTATCGGCTTAGACCGAAAAACTAACTGCTATATCGGAAATATCGTCAAATGCAGGCCTCCTGGGAATCGTAATCCCCACAGCGATGAGGAGCATAGCTGCTTCGGTTTTTTGGAACGTCAAATCGCGCTGCTCCAACCTCACTTTATCCTGAGTTTAGGCAATGTCCCAACAAAATTTCTGCTTAATACCAATGAGGGTATCACTAAACTTCGAGGACAATGGGCTAGCTTTCGCGGTATTCCTCTTCTTCCAAGCTTCCATCCCAGCGCTTTACTGCGGGACGAAAGCTTAAAACGCCCGGCTTGGGAAGATCTAAAAAGCTTACGCGCGGAGCTTGATAGAGAAACGGATACGTCCGCGGGAAAAACGAGTAATGGCTAGTCGTTACTTTGAGCTGGTTTTCGACCTACCCTTGCCGGGCCGCTATAGCTATACGGCGGACCCAAAGGGGGAAGCGTCCCTAGGCAAACGGGCGATAGCGCCCTTTGGGCGACGTGAAATTTTAGGCTATATCGTGGGAGAGAGCGAGACAGCCCCGGAAGGTCTTGAAAAGGCCGCGATAAAGGCGCTTAAGCGTACGGTAGACGCTGAGGCTCTTTTTGGCTTGGATGAATTGAAGCTGGCTACCTGGATGGCGGGCTATTATATCTGTGGTATGGGAGAAGCCCTAGCCGCGATGATACCTTCAGGCCGGCGCGAGAGCGGCGGCGACGCTTTCGCTGACGCTGAATTGGATACGACCAGCGCCGAACTTAGCTTGTCAGATGAACAAAAGACCGCTTTAGAAGCGATAAGCCCGGAACGCCCAGAGACTCGCGACAGTCGGCCGCTGTACTTGTTTGGCATCACAGGTTCCGGCAAAACCGAGGTATTCCTGCGGGCCGCGGAACGGACCATAGCGGCCAATAAGACCGTAATTTATTTGGTACCGGAAATAGCCCTAAGCCATCAAGTCGCCGAGGCGGTAGCGCGGCGTTTCGGTTCTTTGGCGGCCACCTTGCATTCCGGTCTAAGCCCGAGCGAGCGTTTGCGTCAGTGGACAAAGATCAGACGGGGTGAAGCCCGTATTGTTGTAGGCCCGCGCAGCGCTGTTTTCGCGCCGCTTAAGGATTTAGGACTCATTATTATAGACGAAGAACACGACGCTTCATACAAATCCGGAAACGCTCCGCGCTATCACGCCCGTCAGGTAGCGATAAAGCGCTGTCAACTTTCCGGAGCCGCGCTGGTTATGGGCTCAGCGACACCATCACTGGAAGCGTGGAAACTTATGAAGGATGGCGCCTTCCGTCGTTTGGACCTATCACGCCGTTTGTCCGGTGGTTCGCCCCCCCTTATAAAGCTTATTGATTTAGCTGGCACCGATAGTTGCCTCTCCGCCGAGCTGAAGGATGAGATCCGTTCCTGCGCTCAAGACGGGCGTCAGACCATCTTATTTCTAAACCGTCGCGGTTTTTCCTATTTTTATCGTTGTCCATCATGCGGCTATACCCTTACCTGCGCGCAGTGTTCCGTTTCTCTTACCTATCATAAAGCCCAAAACAAAGCCGTCTGTCATTATTGCGGATATTCAGTTTCGCCGCCCAGCTCCTGCCCCGCCTGCGGCTCGCTTGAAGCCGGTTTTAACGGCTTTGGGACGGAACTTATCGAGGAAGAAACTAGGCGAACCTTCCCCACGCTTAGTATCCGCCGAGTGGACGCCGACAGTGTTAGCAAGAAGGGGGAATTAAAGGCGGTTTTGGACGAATTCCGACAGGGCCATATCGATGTATTACTAGGAACCCAAATGGTCGCGAAGGGCTTAAATTTTCCCGGCGTTCGCTTGGTGGGTGTTATATTCGCCGATACCGGCCTTCAATTGCCCGATTTTAGGGCGGCGGAACGGACCTTCGCCCTGATTGTGCAGGTCGCGGGAAGGGCTGGCCGTTATTTTCCCGATGGACGGGTTTTAGTTCAAACCTTTCGCCCAAACGAACCGGCGGTCGCTTTAGCGCAAAAACTGGATATAGACGCGTTTTATTCAACAGAACTAGAGCGCCGAGCGGAGCTTGGCTTTCCACCATATAGCCGTCTGATTCGCGTACTAGCCCGTTCAAAGGACGCGGCAAAAGCCCAAGCCGCCATCACACGCTTTACGGAACTAGTCTCTTCGCGTCTGCCGCGAGACGCCGATATACTTGGCCCGGCGGAATGTCCCCTAGCCGTCATAGCCGGAAACGCCCGCCACCACATTATTCTCCGCTCAAGCCAATTAAGCCCTCTGCACGCTCTTGTCCGAAAAGCGGTAGAAGAATACCAACAGGGAAGGGACGCGGCTGTTCATTTAGAAATAGACATCGATCCTGTCAACCTTCTCTAATTGACTTTTCATAAATATTTGACTTTCTTTTCATGATGAACGTAAATAAAATCATGACGCAATCGCTTGAGGATTATTTAGAAGCAGTAAGCTTTCTAGCTGACAATGGCGATGTTAGAGTAACCGATATCGCCAAACGGCTCCATGTCTCCAAACCTTCCGTATTGACCGCGTTAAAAGCCTTACAAGAACGCGGGTTATTGGAGCATGAACACTATCGGGGCGTATCGCTAACCGCGAAAGGCATTACACAAGCCGCGGCCATCCGTGATCGCCATGAATTTCTCACCATGTTCTTGCGGGATTTGCTTAAGGTTGACCCAGAAATAGCGGAAGCCGACGCATGCAAAATGGAACATGTCATCTCGGATATAACCCTGGAACGATTGCGCGTTCTAGCCGACGAACTAGCTCGTAAGCACTAAGAGGCTAACAACCATGAACAGGCTAAAACGAGGCGTCGGCTAAGCGTTTAAGCGCCACTTACTCTGAGCTCGGCCGTGCGAAAAGTATAGTGTTGCCAATTTTGTTGCCGCTTGAGTCCGAGACTTGGAAGGTGGGAGCCAAGCTCCAATGCGTGTTGCAGAGTGCCTTCCATTATCACTAATAGACACAAGGCCTGTTGCTATAGACGCTCGCTATTCGCGGAACGCTCTATACGGCTAGCGTCCTTGCCCTGTTTTCGCTATAGTGGCCGCCATGAGCTTAACCGACCTCCTGATGACAGCCGCCCTATCCATATTACCAATATCAGAATTGCGTGGCGCCATACCCTACGCCCTAACCAAAGGCGCGGATTGGCGCTTCGCTTATATATATTGCGTCGGCCTAAACGCGTTAGTCGCGCCGCTCTGCTGGATCTTTCTAGCCACTTTTCATAAAATTTTCGAGCGCTTTTCTTGGTACAAAAACTTATTTAATCGCGTAGTGGAAGGCTCCCAAAAAAAAATACATAGCGGTGTGGAACGCTGGGGCTGGCTCGGCATAGCCCTTTTTGTGGCTATACCCTTCCCCCTTACCGGCGCCTGGACCGGCGTGCTTGGAGCCTGGGTTATTGGGCTTGGCAAACGCAAAACCATGGCGGCGGTTGTGTTAGGCGTTCTCATATCCGGCGCTATCGTTTCAGCGGTTATGAAGCTCGGCGTTCAAGCGCTGGATTTTTTCGTAAAACGCGCTTAACTCCCGAGCTTCAGGTATATCGATGAGCCGTCTGCGCTTCCGCGAGGAGCTGAATCCAGAGCAAATCAGGGCTGTTACCGCTATAGACGGACCAGTGCTAATTATCGCTGGGGCCGGATCGGGAAAGACGAGGGTAATCACCTACCGAATAGCGTATATGTTGGAACGCGGTATTCATCAATCCGATATTTTAGCCCTTACTTTCACCAATAAGGCGGCAAGGGAAATGGAACAGCGGGTCAAGGAGCTAAGCGGCAAAAAGCTCCGCGATCTGAGCATCTCCACTTTTCACGCCTTTGGCGTGAGAATCTTACGCGAAGACATAGAAGCTCTAGGGTATCGTAAAAATTTTTCAATATACGATGAAAGCGATCGAACCCAATTGATAAAGGACTGCGTCCGAGAATGCGGGCTGTCCAGCGATAAGGTGGACCTGTATAAAGTGGGGACCCTTTTTTCCGATATAAAGATCGCGCGGAAAAGCTGGGGAGAGCAGGCCGATCCTCAGTATGAACGAGTTTATAAGGAATACCAAAGCTGCCTAAAAATCTACAACGCGCTTGATTTTGACGATCTTTTAATCCTGCCGATACAGCTATTTGAAAACCATCTAGAAATCCTAGAGCGCTACAGAAAACGGTATCGCCGCCTTATGGTGGATGAATTTCAGGACACCAGTTATGTTCAATACCGACTATTGAAGCTCTTGGCCGACCGCGATGTCTGTGTAGTCGGCGATGACGATCAATCTATCTATTCATGGCGCGGCGCTAATTATGAAAACATACTGATGTTTGAACGAGACTTCGCCGGCTGTCTTGAAATAAAGCTTGAACGAAATTATCGATCCACCAATACCATCCTTGAAGCCGCCAATGGCGTTATCGCGCACAATAGCAACAGAAAACTAAAAAACCTCTGGTCAGGCAATGGCGGGGGAAAACCTATAGAAATTTTCTATCCGGAAAACGAAACCGATGAAGCGGAATTTATTGTTGAACAAATACGCGCTTTAATGATTAAGGAAAAATTGAGTTATGGGGACTTTGGAGTTTTGATCCGCATTAACTCCCTTTCCAGGGCGATAGAGGAAGCCTTCCTGGCCGAACGAATCCCATACAGGATGTCCGGCGGCACCTCGTTTTTCCAGCGCAAGGAAATAAAGGACATCCTTTCTTACCTAAGAGTTATCGCTAACCCGGACGATGACGTGAATCTCCTGAGGATTATCAACACACCCAGGCGGGGTGTCGGCAAAGCGTCAGTGGAACATATAAGCGAAGCGGCGAAAAGACGACACTGTTCCGTCCATGAGGCGATGGAAGGTCTTCGTTACGCCCCGGACACCCTCTTCCCCGAACGCGGACGCATCGATGTGGACTCCTTTCTCAGCCTAATAGAAGCGTCCCGTGAAGACATGCTGGGTAAACGTGGCTTATCCGCCAAGGTTCGCGCCTTAGTGGATAAAATTGATTATTGGGCGTACCTAGTATCGGAAAACCAAAAAAACGAGAAAGTCGCCCGTTGGAAGTTTATGAATGTCGAGTCTCTTATCCAATCCATTGAGAGCTGGGAAAAAGACCCCGATAACTTCGATCCCAGCCTTTACACGTATTTAAACCGCATCAGTCTTATAACCAGAGATGAAGGAGAGGATGACGCCAACGTATCCAAGGTGAACCTAATGACTATCCACGCCGCGAAGGGTTTGGAATTTCCCGCTGTCTTTATCGCTGGGGTGGAGGACGGCATTATCCCCCACGCGCGTAGTCTTGAAGAAGGAGACGGGAACATGGAAGAAGAACGACGCTTATTCTATGTCGCCATCACCCGAGCGCGTGACAAGCTATTTCTTAGTTGTTGTCAAAGCCGACGCCGCCAACAGGGGCCGACAGCTTGTGTGCCCTCCCCTTTTATTGACGAAATCCCATCCCATCTTATCGAATTTCATAAGGAAGGAGCGGTGGAAGAGCCAAAAGAAGCGGATGACTATTTCGCGCTTATAAAGGATAAATTCAAATAAAAGCTCAAAGAAGCGGAAGGAGGCGGAAGGTGAATATGATAGCCGTTTTTATCGGCTGCGGGCTTGGCGGCGCGGCCCGTTTCGCTATCGCTCGCTGCCTTTCCAATCAGTTTTTCCTAGCCGTTCCCGCCGGCACCTTGCTAGTCAACGTAACGGGATCGGCTCTGCTCGGCTTTCTCTTTGCCCTATTTCAGGGCATAAGCGTACCACCAGCGCTCCGTTTATTTTTTACGACGGGCTTTCTCGGCGGATTTACCACCTTTTCCACCTACGCTTTGGAAACGTTTCAAGCCGCGACTTGGCGCGATTGGCGAAGCGCTTGCCTTAACCTAATACTAAACAACGTTTTAGCGCTTATCGCCGTGGCAGCTGGCTTTGGTTTATATCAGCTTTGCCGATCAAGTTATGAAAACATAAAATAGCTGGGCGGATCGCCCCCAAAATTGAGACTTTAGCTATAGCCTCAGACGTCTTTGCATATCAATATTCGCATAAAAGCTATGGAGCTTAAATGGTTTTTAAATCGATATATACCAAACGGCTTCTAATACGCGAATTCACCCAGTCTGACCGCCCCGCGCTGGATGGCTTCATCAGCGATCCTGAGCAATTACGGTATATGATGTTCTCCTTAGCCACTCCGGCTGAGGCGGATCGCTTTATAGCCTTTACGGAGGAAAGCGCTCAGGCCGAACCGCGCCTGGAATATCACTTAGCGGTGAATTTACTTCAGGGAGAGAAGACGGGAAAAGAAACCGCCAAGGCCATCTTTATCGGCGGCGTCGCTTTGATGAGGGAAACGCTTGAACACCCGGAAGCCGAACTTGGCTATTTCTTATTACACGAACATTGGGGCAAGGGCTATGCCGTTGAGGCGAGCAACGCCCTAGTTGACTACGCTTTTAGCGTTCTCAAGCTACACCGCGTCTGGGGTCAATGTCATATCGATAATCGAGCGTCTCAGCGGGTTATGACCAAGCTGGATATGAGGCATGAGGGCACGCTCAGAGAGCACCGAGTCCTCCGCGCCGAATACAGGTCAAGCCATATATTCGGCGTTTTAGACAGGGAATGGGCAAAAAGCTGACAATTTAACCTTGGGACGGCCAGAAAAAACTTTCCGGCGGCCCAAAATATGACCGCTTAAGCCCTCCAACATCCACAAGCACCCGTTCCAGGACAGGGCCCGGATCTATCAGCCAAACCTTAATGGTATGGGCTCCGGCAAAGCGAATCAACTGGGTACTACGGACAAAACGGCCAGCGTTTCTAACGCTTTCCTCCCAATCGGCGTTGCCGTTAACCGCTTGGTAAGCACCGGGAACCACGGTAATTATATCAAGCTCCCCGTCATCCACCGACACGCCGATACGAACATCACGTCCGTAAATAAAGTTTAGAACCGGCGAAAGCACCAATTCCACCGTCGCCTTTCCCGTCTGATAGAACCACGCGTCATACTCCAAACAGGGCGCTTCTGATGGAGCAGAAAAGGGCGGTGTATCCACGATCGTAGTGGCGCGTAAACCAGATAAGGTTTTCCCAAAACCGGCGACATATTCCCAAAAGCCTTGCGCCGCGTCCAAACGGCGGGCGTAATGTTCGGCTTCCATAGCGAGGACACCGCCTATTTCGACAAAACCGGAAAAGCCAGGCGCTGGAGGCTCAGCTGGCTTATCGATCTGCAGCTCAACAATAACAGAAACGGCCCCTCCAATAAGCTTAACCGAGGCGGCTGTCTTGCCTAAGGGCGCGCGCTCCCAATCTATCCTAAGCTCAATCCGTTTTTGAGAAGACAGCTTACCCACAGCATGATCGATGATAACCCAGGGTTCGGAAGCCTCAAGCTTATATTCAAGCTCTCCCTGCCCGCGGTTGAATAGTTCGATATATCGACTCTGGCGATTAAAAGCGTCAAACGGCGGCAAAAGAGCCTTCGCGGCCGACAGGGGCCAGGAATCGCTGGAACCTTCTATCGCGACGCCCAAAGCGCTTGGTCCGACTACCTCGCTTTCCGTCAGCGTCAGATGGTTTAGATTATTAACCGGAGGATCATTCCAAGCCACATAGCCTAGAACCGCCTGATCCATAAAATGTCGCCATTTTCCATCCGCCAGCCGCTCGTTAAAGTCATCCATCAACGCTTGGAAGCGGGCAAATAAGTGACGGACGCGTATCGCTTCGGCGACGGCCGAGGCTCGGCTTTGATCGAGGTATAAGCGGTGTAAACCGGCGGCGATATAGAGCTCACCGAGCAGAGCCGAAGCGCGAACCGGGAAAAGGATGAGTTCGTAGTACGAGTTCATACTTTCCTCAGCCACGGCCCCCGCCAACTTTTCCGCCCTCTCCCGTAAACGCCACCATTGGGAGAGGACCCGTTCGGCCTCGCGATAATCGATAAGGCTATATGTGTCAGCCGCGAGCAACTCCGGCTTTCGCCTTCCGTTATAACGCGCCAACGTATCCAGGACAGACGCCGCTTCTTCTATCCAGGCTAGATCAGCGTCAGGGAATTGCTCAGTCAGCCACTCGCGGCTATACGCGTCCAGATTCCCGCCGCTAAAACGCTCAGGATCCCAGGCTAGGTCGGTAAAAAAGGCTATCGGGTATTCATAGCCCTTAAAATGGCCGACATTGACTATCCATACCCGATCGGCGCCATACTGATAAGCTAAAGACATCTGATCCCAAATGCGGGAAATAGGACTGGTGTTTATCCACTGATAACTGCGCGGCCCGCCGTGATAATCAAAATGATAATATATGCCGGCGCCGCCTGAACGGCTGCGTTCTTCAGCGGTCGGCAGACGGCGTTGATTGCCCCAGTTATCCTCAGCCCAGAGTAGAGTAACATCGTCCGGCACCCTCATACCGCTTTCATAATATTCTTGGACTTCTTTATAGAGGCACCAGAGCTGAGGAATAGCGGCGGCTGGTTTGCCATACGCGTCCTCCAAAATCTTTCTCTGCCGCTGGACTATGGTTTCTAGCACTTTTCGGCTGGCCTCTGGTCCGCCCTTCATCATCTCCGTGTCATCGGCGCCGCGTAAACCTATGGTAACGATGCTTTCATAGTCTTTATTACGTTCCACGCCTTCCCGCCAAAACGCCTCTAGCAATTCTGGATGGGAAGAGTAATCCCAGTGTCCAACACTATCCAGGTATCGGCGGTCCCATTCCTTTTGGGCGCGAAGCATAGGTTCCTGGTGGGAATTGCCCATGACGATACCGTATTCATCGGCTAGGCGGGCATTGTCCGGATCATCCTCATTGAAAGCGTTGTTCCACATAGCCGGCCACAGATAATTCGCCCTAAGCCTCAAGAGCAGATCGAAAATCTTCGTATAAAATTCCTTCCCGTAGTTGGCGACATCCTCCGGGGCTGGCCGGTCAGGCAAACCCTTCGCCGGCCCGAATTTATTCGCCACCCAGCGAGTGAGGGCCGGATATTCATCGTTAAGGAAAATACCCCGATACTTAACCGCCGGCGCCATAACAAAATCGGTTTTGGGAAGGGCGTAAAGAGCGTCCGCTCGGCGGATGGGGACATCGGCCCAAAAATGCCAAGGCGAAACGCCGATAGCTCGCGATATCTCAAATATTCCGAAAATAGCGCCTCGCTTATCGGCACCCATAACAACCAGGGCCCGCGGTACGCCGGGAAAGGGTTTATCCACTAGCGTTAATCGAAAGGCTTCCCAATGGCCCTCCACGCTTTCAGCGGAAATTGTACCTGAAGAAACGAGCCCATCGATAAGCGGGTTGCGACCTAAGGTGCCGATGATGATAGCGCCAGCTATGCCGCTGGGGATCTCATCATAGACCAAAGAAGGCGAAAGAGCGCACACCCGCTTAAAATCATCCCTTAACTCGGCGGCGGCTCGTTTAACCCCAGCCCAATCGGCTGAGGAGGCGATAATAGGAACCACCCCGTCCTGACTGACCAAGGCCATAGCGCCGGGAATAGCCTTACGCGAAATAAAGTTAGGGCTGGCCGTTCTTAGCGACGCGCGCGCTTTAGGCCGCGGGTCCTCGTTAGTAGCTTTCCCGCTAAACGCCGACATATTTTCTCGCGATGTAGTCTCAGCTTTCATGTGTCCTCCAATCTCAGCTTTTAGAGCTGGCCGCGAAAGCGTGGGACTTTCACAACTCACTCCCTCGGTTTTATAGCGAAGAATTATAGCGACTGAAACGCTTTCAAAGGTTCCCATCTTTTGAAAGCTGATCTTTATGGCTCTCGCGGTTTTGTCTCAAATATATATAATACATTATTTTCCAAGATAATACCGCGAGAGCCTCTTCCAAAAAAAGCCGATTCAAAAAAGAGGTCTTATCGACAATACAAATTGTACCGCGCTTAGCTCGCTTGTCAAATCTCATAAGTCGAAGCCTTTTCGCATTATACTATACGTCTGATTTAGCATAATTCTATTTATGGGCAAACAGTTTATAATCGAAAAATCACGGTATCAGTATCGCTTTCTCACCTGATCGCGTTGCTTAAACCGGTTAAATTCCGCTATTATCTTTATGGTATTGGAAACGAGGGGGTAGCGATGCTGGATATTAAGGATTATATCGATGATAAAGAAGATCTAGACTATCCGAATTTCCGATCCTTTCTAGATGGAATCGCCACACAATGGCCAGAGAGGCCCGCCCTACGCTATCGCGCCGGCAAACAACGGGAATTTGAAACCTGGTCATATAGCCGCTTAAAAACCGAAGCCGAAGCTGTATCCCGCCTCCTTATCTCATCAGGCGCGAAACACGGCGACAGGATAGCTATTTGGTCGGAAAATCGCCCCCAATGGTGCGCGGTTTATCTTGGAAGCGTAATAGCTGGCTTAATTATAGTCCCCTTAGATTTCACCGTAGCTGAAGTGGATAGTATCGCTATCCTCAAGACCTGCGAGCCTTTCGCTATTTTCGTTTCAAGTCAAAAAGCCTCCTCGATTGAGGCCTTGGGGAAAGCCGCTCCCAGCTTAAAGCATTTCTTTATTTTTCCTGAAGGCAGCGCGCCTTACCCCTCTGTCGACTCCGCCGCTAACGCGCGGAAGGCGAATACGGGAAACATGGCTTTTACCATCAATACCTATTTACAGGCTATAAACGGCGCGCCAAATATCGATCTGCCACGTAGTGAAGCTATCGATCCTAATGAAGTAGCCAGTATAATTTTTACGTCAGGCACTACCGGCTTATCAAAGGGCGTTATGCTCAGCCATCGGGGCATTATTGAAAACGCGAACGCGTCCATTACCAGCTTGCCTATATATAAAGAGGACGTTTTTATGGATGTGCTACCGCTCCATCATAGCTATCCTTCCACCTGCTGCTTAGTCGCGCCCCTATGCGTTGGCGCGTCGGTAAGCATTTGTGAAAAGGTAATTGGCAAGGTAATTTTAGCGGACACCAGAGACAGCGGTGGAAGCGTTTTTATTGGCGTACCCATACTTTTTGATAAACTAATGCTTGGGCTAAAACAAGGTTTTAAGGAGCAAAAACCTATCGCGCGCGGCGCGATTAATATATTATTTACTCTATCCAGTTTCTTCCGCAAGCTAGGTTGGGACTTTTTTAGCCGCGCTGTTTTTGCCCCCATCCGTAAGAAAGCGGGTTTAGGTAGCGTTAGGCTTATGGTTTCTGGCGGCGGACCTCTTAATCCTACAACCGCCGATTTCTTTAACGATTTTGGTATTTGCCTTTTACAAGGCTATGGCATGAGTGAAAACGGACCCCTTATTTCCGTAAACACCGAACGGTATAAAATTGCCGCCTCGGCCGGGCTCCGCGTAAAATATACAGACATAAAAATTCTTGACAGCGATGCCGAAGGCCAAGGTGAAATTATCGTAAAATCGCCGTCGCTTATGGTTGGGTATTGGCGCAATCCTGAGGGTACAAAGCAAGTTTTTACCGATGACGGTTGGCTTAAAACAGGCGATATCGGGTATATGGACAACAGCGGCTTTTTATATATTACAGGACGGCTAAAAACCCTTATTGTATCAGCGGGTGGAAAAAACATTTTTCCTGAGGAGCTTGAGGCGAAATTTCACGGCTCAAGGGTAGTCGCGGAAATTCTCGTGGTCGGCCAGAAGCGCGGTGACAATGACAACGCGGAAGATGTGGTAGCGGTATGCGTCCCGAATTATGAGGCGATTAAAGCCGATCACCCCGGCCGGGAAAACGATATAGCTTTTATACGATCTTTGATAGAAGCCGAAGTGAAACAAATTAACCGTGGCTTACCTCCATATAAAAAGATTTCCGATTTCATTATCCGCAACGAGGAATTTGAAAAAACCTCTTCGCGTAAAATCAAGCGTTTTCTTTACAGCTCGGAATACGGTAAACGCAAAGCAGCGCTCTAGACTGTATGGCTTCGTGTCCCGGCTCACTGTCCTTTATCGGTATTTCTTACTAACTGCTGCCAATTCTGTTGAAAATATTTAAGAGTATTTCTTCATATCCAACATGAGTTTACAAAATTTCATTTACAGCTCTCAAGTCGGAACCGACTCTGGACAGGCCTTTTTTGTCCCCTAATTAAGCTACATGGAAATTAAAAATCGCTGGTAACGGATAACGCGTAACTCTATAAATATTTTCAATGCTTTTTATGAAAACCAGCGGTACCAGACTACAACAATATTGGCAACAGTTAGATTTTTTACCAACTGCCGCCAATTATAAGGGGCAACACGAATCGGGTTGGTTCGCCAGGATTCTAGCGGTTTAGTCTTGATTAGCAGGCTTCAACAGAATTGGCAGCAGTACGTGGAGCTTGGCTTTAAAAAAGCGCTAGACAGATAAAGCGTAGCTTTACCTTAAGTATCTATACAAAAACAGCCTTTTTCGCGACATGCTGAGTCTTGAAAAACCTTACGCTTTCTATACTTAAACTTTTATATAATATATATCTAAAAGCAAAGACTCTTACGAGGCTCTTACGGTACAGTTGCAAAATATCTAAAACTCTTTGCTAAAGCCCTTATCCTTTAAAAAAACACTTCGCGATTAATCTGTCGCGTCGCTATCTTTCTAGTCATGAGTTCTAAAATCAGATCTTGGCGGCGTGATATCTCTCTGTTCTTAACGAGTCAACTGGTATCCCTTCTAGGCTCCTCCCTGGTTCAATACGCTATCACCTGGCATATAACCTTGACTACCAAGTCCGGATCCATGATGACCCTTTCTATCATCTGCGGATTTTTACCGCTATTTATCCTGTCGCCCTTCGCCGGCGTTTGGGCTGACCGCTTTGACAGACGCAAATTAGCGGCTCTGGCTGATTTTTTTATAGCTCTTGTGACCTTAGGCGCGGCTCTCGCTTATCTTGCCGGCTACGATCAGCTCTGGATATTATTTTTAGTCCAGGCGTTTCGAGCGGCGGGCCAGGCTTTCCATCAACCCGCGGTCGGCGCATTATTGCCTCAGATCGTACCGGAAGACAAGCTTATGCGGGTGAATGGCCTCAATTCATCCTTACAATCCGCCTTGATGCTGATTTCACCGGCCGTCGCTGGCGTTCTTCTTAGCGTGACATCGATAAAACTGATTTTCTTTATCGATATAATCACGGCCGCGATCGCTATTTCCATACTGCTTTTGGCTCTCCGCATTGAAAGCCACAAAAAAGCACGCTCTAAGCAGAGCACTAGCTATTTTCGGGATTTGATAGATGGTTTACGTTATATCAAAAACCATCCATATCTGGTATCGCTTTTTTCCTATTTTACCGCCTTATATTTCTTAATCTCGCCCGCCGCCTTCTTGACGCCGTTGCAGACAACCCGCGTCTTTGGCGCCGATATTTGGCGGCTCACGGCTATAGAGTTGGTTTTTTCCGTGGGGATGACCGCCGGAGGCGCTTTAATAGCCGTTTGGGGCGGATTCCGCAATCGAGTGAGAACCATCGCCGCGTCTACCTTACTCATGGCCTTTTGTTCTATAGCCTTGGGATTAGCACCCTGGTTTTGGCTTTATCTGACCGTTATGACGGTTTTTGGCATAGCCCTTCCCTTCTTGAATACGCCGGGAACCGTCATGCTACAGGAACATGTGGATGGCGATTACTTAGGAAGGACCTTTAGCATCCTAAGCATGCTGTCCAGCTCGGTTATGCCCCTCAGCATGCTTATCTTTGGACCGTTGGCGGACCAGATCGATATCGATATTTTGCTCATTGTCTCTGGGGCCGGCATGGTGGCGATAGGATTTTCAGGCCTGTTTATAAGGCGCTTGCTTGCGGCTGGAGAATCAAACAAGAAAACCTAAGCTTCGGGACACTAGGGGTATCTAGCCGCCAAACGTAAAGCTTCCGCCATAAACATGGCGTAATGATAGTTTGTTTTCCATACATCGCCCTTATACATCACATCGGGTTCCAAATCACGAGAGCGCAAGCGGCTCCATAAGCCGCCATAGCTCTGATCGGTGAATTTTTCATGAATAAGGCTTTCCAGCTTTTTAAAAGCCTGGCCATAGTCCGCCCCGCGGACTAGAGTCCAATGTAGAAAGGCGCGGGCGCTTTCAAGACTTGGCCAATAGAGGTAGTAATTATTATCAGGATTTCCAGCAAGCGCTTTTCCCGAATAATCGGTAATTTCATAAAGCATGCCCCCGGTTTTTTCATTGATAGCATAGACTTCACAGAATTTTAAAAGCTTCTTAGCGCTATCAAGCCAGTCAGGATTAAAACCGCGCTCAACAGCTCGACTTAATAAAAACGCGAATTCGATACCATGCCCCGGCGTCGCGTGAGCCGCATCGTTCCATTGAGTCTGACGTTGGTACATTTTGCGCGAAGGAAGCCAATTTTCGTTATAGTTGTAGGCGAGATAAGCTCTGTCATCATAGCCTTCCATATCGATACAAAGTTGATCAATCAAGAAAGAACCAGCTTCATCCAAACGATCCGTGATCCACAAACGCTCATTCCCCTCCGTTACATCAAAGAGAGACAACAAAGCCTCAAAATAATGGGTAAAAGGATCTATTCCGTTAAACCCTATAGTTCTTGAAAAAGTCCTAGACCAGCCTGGCAGGAAGGCGCCGGCGTAGGAGGGAGCTAGGAAACGCTCTTCTATCAACTTAAGCTGTTTAAGCGCGGCATCCAGAAAACGGCGTTCACCGCTGATCGCGTATACCTGGGCTAAGGCGAACATTGGGTGAACATTCGCGTAGCCCTGCTTATAATCCGCCTTCACTTCACCGCTTTGGCTTACTTCCCAATAAAAACCGCCGTACTCCTTATCCCAAAAATAACTTAAAAGAAAATCGGCGCCTTTAACGGCGACATTAAGGAAACGCGCCCCCGCCTCCGGACCGGCGGCGCGATACGCTTCCACATTCATATAAACGCAACGCGAATGAGCTACCGCGGTATTTGCCATAAGCCTAATCGGTTTCCAGTCGCGTGTTAGCTTAACATTAAAATAGCCGGTAAAATCAGCGGCATAAGCGCCCATTCCGCTAAGACCGTCCAAGCCGCCATTCCATAAATCAACCGAACGAATTAAAGCGGAACGATACCAAGCTGTATCAATAAAGCTATCGGAAGCCGGCTTGGGCCCAAAGCCTGGTATCCAGCTTGAGGCTATCGCGCTGACAGCGGTAAGAGCGGCGCTTTCGGTCGTGGTTTCACCGCTAAAGGGAACGGCCAGGAGCGCGGCGCACGCAAAAATCGATAGGAATATAACTGAGCAAGCGCGTTTTATCAATTTATGTATCATAAACACCTCAGAAAAGACCGTTTAATGCAAAGAAACCGGTTTCTATATGTTAAAGGATTGAATTGAAATTGGCAAGTGAAGACAAGACCGAAGACAGGTCTGCTTTATGCGTATCGGAGACTTAACATAACAGAAAATAAAAATAAAAAAGAATGACAACACATCAATAGGGCAGTGTTAAACAATAACTGATTCATCCACCGGCCCGGGGTACCATTAAAAAGCTTCGCGTATAATAAACCACCGGGAATCAAAGCGATTAAAGAAAGCAAAAACCATGGGTTAAAGCTCCCATACCATAGGAAAGTCAAAGGACAAATAAAGGGAGAAAGCAGCAGCCCGCTATACAATATTTTCGCCGCCCTGGGCCCAAAACGGGTAACAAGAGTTTTCTTATCATTCGCGCCGTCCTCTTCCATATCACGATAATTATTTACTGTGAGTAGAGCTAAAGAGTATAATCCTGGCGCTATTCCACACAGCGCGGCCTTCCATGAAAAAAAAGCCGATAGTATGTAAAAAGTACCCGTTGTAGCCACGGGACCAAAAAACACAAAGGCGGCCAGCTCGCCTAAACCGGTAATTCCACCGGGTCTTGAAAAGAAAGAATACCCCACGGCCGCGACTAATGACGCGCAGCCCACGATCAAGATAGGTAATTTCGCTATCGCGACTAGATAAACGCCAAGCAGACAGGCTAGCCCAAAGACTCCCAGCGCCAATACCAGGGTCTGGCCTTTGGTTAAGAGTCCTCCGCTAGTCATCCTCGGCGGCCCAAGCCTGCGGTCTGTATCTCGGCCAAGGATTCCATCCAAATAGTCATTGGCGATGTTGGCGCCCGCTTGAAGGCAAAGAGCGCAGATCAACACGATAATGGTGTTTAAAAGCACCCGCGGTCTAGCTTCGGGCTGCAAAAAAAATAAAGCTAGGCCCATGATAACGGGTGAAGCGCCGGCTAAAAGGGTTTTAGGGCGAAGTGCTCGCCAGCAAACAAGCGGCTTGGACCACAGGGATAGGGTCGTTGGAAAAAGAACTTTTGGCTGTATTACGCTCAATACCTCGTTTAGGTAGCTTTTCATAGCCTTGTCTTACCCGAGCTATCCTTTTTATTCGCCATTATGATTTCCTTTAGTTTTCCGTTGATTCTTGGAGACACTATATTATGCTGCAGTCCCAGCGTTTGCGCGGATAAACCCCA
>CAZJJK010000033.1:20075-28228 GCA_964546285.1 uncultured Treponema sp.
TTCTTGGAGACACTATATTATGCTGCAGTCCCAGCGTTTGCGCGGATAAACCCCAGGCTAGGCCAATCAGCTGTTCAAAATGAAGGACGGGCAAAGTGAATTCTTCTCTAATAAAGCTTGGCGTTAAAAAGAAGTTTCTCAGGAAACCAGGCAAAGGAAAGCCCAAACCCAGCCCGATAGCTCTTTTGGCCTCATACTGGGCGGTATCCAAATTTGTGTGACAAAGGGGACAAGGGGTTATAATAAGATCCGCCCCAGCTTCATAAGCTTGGCTTAAAATCGCGCCGCTTAAAGTAGAGGAAACCCTATCGTTATATAAGCTAACATGAAAGCCGCAGCAGCCATTCGCCTCTGGATAGTAAACGGGTTCCCCGCCAAGCGCTTCCACAAGCTTATCCAAGGACCTTGGCTGCCAAGGATTCTCAGCCATGTTCACGGAGGATTGTACCGCTGATGGTCTTATATTATGACAACCGTAAAAAGAAGCGACCTTCAATCCCTTAAGAGGCCTTTTTACTAAACGAGAAAGACCTGAGTAGCCGAGCTCTTCGATAAGGGCATAGAGAAAATGGCGAACCCTGCTCTGACCCGTGAATTCGACATTGAAAGGTGATAGCTGGGCGTTTACTTGATCCTTCAAAGCTTTATTCTCTAAGAGCCGTGAACGGTAATCGGCTAACACGAATTGGCAGGTATTACAGAGAGTAATCAGATCCAAACCTTCCTCGTCAGCGTAGGCAAGGTTTCTGGCGTTAACCAGGAGGGCTTTTTCATCGCTATAGTCTTGTAGGTGAGAGCCGCCACAGCAGGTAAATTCTTTTTTCTCTATAAAATTCCAACCAAGAGTCCTTGCCAAGGCATAGCTCGATTTAAGGAGTTCAAATTCCGCGACCTTGGGAGTACAGCCAGTATAGAGGACGAACGTCATGTTTTTTTCCTTTTCCAAGCCTTGTTGAGTTCCTCACGCCGCCGCGACCTAGGCCAGAACGGGTTAAGGTGTAGCTTCCGCTTAAAGAACATCAGAACAGCCCTAGGAACCATCCTAATCACACCCAATCTCAAGCTGTATAAAGCCAGAACAAGTTCATTGATAATGCCTGGCCTTTTAATCGCGTGAAGGAAACCTTTCGCGTGGCGAAGCCGCGACCCGTTAGGCACGACTCCTTCCCTAACGCCAAATTCATGAAGGGCGTTTATTTTTCTGAACGGGTCCACGCCTTTAGGACAGACCTCAGAACACTGAAGGCATTTAACGCAGTCCCATACGCCTATATTAGCCTCATTGACGAGACGAAGCCTTTCAGGAGAATGGTCACGGGGATCGGATTCAAACCTAAAGGCGCGGACAAAAGCCGCGGGGCCTAGAAACTTAGGCGTAATTTTGACAACGGGACAGACATGGTAGCAGGCCAGACAATTTATACAGTAGTCAGCGTCCGCGATATCGATTATAGCCTCTTGACGTATCCGCAGCTCGTCCAAACTGGACTTTATGGTTTCGGCATAAGGACGGATCGCGTGATATTTCGCCCAATAATCTTCCTGATCTATTACCAAATCCCTAAGTACCCGGTTCTTCGCCAGGGGATCCACGGTAAGCTTAGCCCCGTACTGTTGCCTTAACTGAAACATGGATGTTTTACAGGCGAGTACGGGCCGTGAATTTACCCTAACGGCACAAGAACCGCAAATACCATGTCGGCAGGATTTACGAAACGAGAGGCTAGAATCCTGATTTTCCTTAATCCGATCAAGAGCGTCTAAAAGTTGATCATACGGGCCGCAGCTGAGTTCAAATTCGTCATATCTTGGCAAATTGTCCTTATCTGGGTCATAGCGAAAAACCCGAAGGCTCATAGTAAGCTTGGTTTCCGTCATGTACTCTTCCTTACACGGCTGGTTTCGCGTATTTCCATCGTCGTCTTCGATGAAAAGACCGGCAAATAATCCAGACTTAGTTCATCATGATCCATATAGATTAAGCTATGTCGAAGCCAGACAGTATCATCCCTTTTAGGAAAATCAAGCCGATAATGCGCCCCTCTGCTTTCCTCCCGCGCCAAAGCGCCAGCGACGATAGCTCTGGAATAATCTATCATGTGGCCAAGTTCTAATATTTCTTGCATTTCGGTATTAAAGCGCCTTGAGCAATCGCACAGCCTAAGCTTAGCCCATCGTTTTTTCAGCCGCGCCAGATTCCACTTTTGAAGCTCAAGCCCCGCTTTATCTCTAAACAAGCCGACGTTTTTAGTCATTGTTTCCTGAAGCCTAGTCCTGAGCTGTCCTAGAGACTCCATCCCTGATGAGTTATAGAGGGCTGATAACTCATCCTTAGCCTGGGAAGAATCCCGCGAATACGCCGGCCTTAGTTCTATGTCCTTAACCCATCTAGCGGCAGCGAGGCCGGTGCGTTCGCCAAAAATAACAGCCTCCAGCAAGGAATTTCCGCCTAATCTATTAGCGCCATGAACGCTGACGCAAGCGCATTCACCCGCCGCGTAAAGCCCATGGACAAACTCATTCGCGTTTTTCCTTACTCGGCCATC
Organism: uncultured Treponema sp.; assembly: GCA_964546285.1. Taxonomy (GTDB): domain Bacteria; phylum Spirochaetota; class Spirochaetia; order Treponematales; family Breznakiellaceae; genus CAZJJK01. The sequence goes on from CAZJJK010000033.1 coordinate 22,622, forward strand.
AAGATCAACCGGGATTCCACCCATGGAATAGTGTGCGGTGGGAGCGATCCTAACGGGACCTTGACAGAGGTCTTCATTCTGAAAACAGAGGGCTAGCTCACGAAGTTCCGGCAATTTTTGCTGTACATAGGCGGCCCCAAGTTGACTCACATCTAGAAAAATGGAGTCTTTTTTCGGCCCTACTCCCCGGCCAGCGAGTATCTCGCTCTGGATGGCGCGTGAAACAATATCGCGGGGCGCTAATTCCATTCTATTCGGTTCATACTCTTTCATGAACCTTTTCCCCTCGGAATTGATCAAATAGCCGCCCTCGCCCCGCGCCGCTTCAGAAATTAAAATACCGGAACCAGCCAAACCGGTAGGATGGAATTGAACGAATTCCATATCCTCAAGGGGAAGCCCCTTTCTTAATACGATAGAAAGCGCGTCACCCGTATTAGCGTGAGCGTTGGAATTTCTTTTAAACGCTCTTCCATAACCGCCAGTCGCGAGAATAACGGCTTTGGCGTTGAATACGACAGGCTTAGAATTCCAAATATCATAGGCAACCACGCCATACGCCCGGCCTTCCCGCCTATCATAGAGCAGATCCAGAACATACCATTCCTCAAGAAATTTCACGCCAAGGCGACAAGCTTTTTCAAACGCTGTTTGTAGACAAACTAAACCCGTTCGATCTTTGGCATAGCAGGTTCTAAGCTTCCCCTGCCCGCCAAAAGCCCTCTGGGCTATTCGGCCTTCGCTGGTTCTTGAAAACAGCGCGCCAGCGGCGTCAAGGTTCGCGACAACCCGAGGAGCTTCGGCGCAAAGGAGTTCTACAGCGTTCCGGTCGGCTAACCAGTCAGAACCGGCCATGGTGTCATCCGCGTGCCCGCTGGTATCCGCTTCATATATGGCCGCGTTTATGCCGCCTTGGGCCGCGCATGAATGACTGCGAAGAGGATGAACCTTTGTCAGGACCAAGGTTTCCAGACCCGCTTCCTTTGCCGCCACCGCGGCTAGACAGCCAGCGAGTCCCGCTCCAACCACCAGCACATCCACCGCGCGCGGGTAGACAGCCCCGTATGTATCTCTCATCGTAATTTCATCCTATAGTGAATTAGAAAATATGTCCGCTATCGATTTTCTTTTCTCAACTTCCGCGTCAAAGTTCCTAAGCTCAAGGTTATAATTGGCCTCATATTCAGAAAAGCCGCGGCTTATCGAGGAACCCAAACTAAGCGATCCAAAACCGCACCATATCTCCGGTTTCATTTTCTCAAAATATTCAACTCTGAAAAATAAGGGCAAGACACTTACCGAGCCCCTCACGCGCCTAAGCACCGCCTCAACACCGCGTTGAAAGCGGATCGGCCTTTGGGAATAGGACTGTATTGCTCCTTGAGGGTACACGACTACCAGCTTCTCGGGATCTTCCAAGAGTTCAGCCGTGTAGCTAATGGATTCCAGCACGGACCTCTGACCAGGAGCTATAGAATACGCGCCCAAATGACGGAAATACCAGAATTTTTTAAGTTGAGTCTCAAGCATCATAAGATAGCAGTCTTTTTGCTTTAAAACCGATCTCCGATAAAGATGGAAGAAGAAAAAGCCGTCCCACCAACTAAAGTGATTAGGAGTAAGGAGCAGGCTAGATGAGGGATCAATTTCTGGCGGAGTATTCACGCAATAGAAATTGCTAAAGCGGGATCTTAGCAAAGACCAAATCACGGGAACGAATACCGCTTTAGCCCAATCGGTATGTGACGCCTTGATCACCATTAGCTCCTATCACCTTCAATGTCTGCTTCCTTTGCTAGGCGCTACCCCTAAGTGTCTACGTTCTCCAATAAGTATTCCATAGCTTTCTAGGCGCGTCACGGCTCCCCTTGTCTATTCTTTGGTGTAAAACTAGCTTCTGTTTATTTTTGGCGAAATTTCGATATTCTACTGTAACGATGCCGAGGCTCAGCGCTTGGACGGGCGGCGGGCATACACGCGCGCTCCATCTATCGATATATCCATAATTATATACATTATAATAAATAACCATATTACCCCGCCCGCAAGGATCAACTTTCATGGCTTATTTCTATCAATAAGCTTAGCTGTAATCCGGGCCGACAGTATGGCCAGCGGCATACCGCCGCCGGGATGGGCGCTGCCCCCGCAAAAATAAAGCCCCTTGAATAGCTTTGACCGGTTTCCCTGCCTAAGAAAAGCGGAAAGCATATTGTTGGATGATATCCCATAAATACTTCCCCCATAACTACCAGTACGATCCTGAATATCCTTGGGGGTAAAAACTTCTTCCGTCACAAGCTTTTGATCTATATCCACGCCCAAACGCTCACGGATAGTGGCTATCGCTCTTTTTCTGGTTCCAGCGATCTGCTCATCCCAATCCTGTCCATGAAGACTCGGCGCGTTAACCATAACATACCAATTTTCATGGTCTTTCGGCGCGTGCGATGGCGCGTATTTGGATGACACATAGATGTACACGGTGGGATCGACCGGACAACGCCGTTTGTTGAACAGATCACGGAATTCCGCTCTGTAATTTCGCGGGAAAAGCACATTATGAACGGAAAGCGACTCATCCGTAAGTTTTAATCCCCAATACCACACCACGGCGGAACTAGAGGGCGTCATAAGTCTATATTTTATGGCGTCTCTATTTAGGGTTTTGCCAAGAAGATAATTATAGGTGGTGGATACATCGACATTGCTTACTACGGTTCGATAGGGTAAAAAGCCCTCATCTATCTCAATTCCCGCTACCCGCTTTCCTTCCAGCACGATACGCCGCACCTTTTTGGACGTATGGATCCTGACGCCTTTCTCCACCGCTAAAGCTCTTAGGTATTCTGGAATAGCGCCTATCCCATCCAGCGGTACCGAAGCGCCTAAGGCCTCAACATGGTGTATTATGTTCAAGGTAGCCGGTACGCGAAAGGGATCACTCCCATTAAAGGTAGCGAAACGATCGGCGTATTGGACTAAGCGGGGGTCCTTAAAAAACGAGGCGTTAGCCCCATGCATATGACGAAAAAAGTCCAGCTCAGGCACTTGAAAAAGCCCTATCTTGTCTCTGTGCTTAAGCAGCAGGTCAAGCTCATGAAAACTTGAAAACAGAAAAAGCTCGGCGCAGAGGTCATAAATACGCTTACAATACGATAGATATTCAGACATTCTAGCCGGCGGATCGGTCATTTTTCCGCAAAGTTCTTCATACAATTTTGGCCGCTCAGAATAAGCGTGGAACACCGTTGTATCCGGATAAAAATAGCGGCACGTTTCCTCAAGCGGAAGGAGCTTAGGTACGGATATCTTTGTCGCGCCAAGCTCCCGGCTTACCATATCAAGCACAAAGGGCATGGTTAAAAGGGTTGGCCCGCCGTCAAAGGTAAAACCACGCGTTTTCCGCTGAAGAGCCTTGCCCCCAACCTGGGATGCTTGCTCAAAAAGATCTACCTCATAACCTAATCCCGCTAGGTAAGCCGCACAGCATAAACCGCCAAGCCCCCCCCCTATTATCGCCACACGTTTCACGCTTTCCCCCTACCGCCCGCCTTTGGCTAGGCAATCGATACGCTAAGCGCCAAGAAGAACAAGGTCTGCAAAGCTACATAAGCGATAAAAAGAAGACTCTTAACCTTGATACGCAATACTTTATAGGAAATACCGCAAAGCGCGGCGATTAAAAACCAGGCAAGATAGTTTTGAAGGGGTATGGCCGACGAAGACCAAGCCCAATAAGCTAAGGAAATGGCTACTGGCTCCATTAAAAAATCAAAAAAAGCGGCGCTTAGACCAACGGCCAAACCAAAAAGAAGGGTAAAGGGCCAACCCCTCCCCCTAATAAGGCGGTCAAAGCCTGAAGCGAGCCCAAGGACAATAAGCGCCCAATTGAAGCCGATCACCAGAGGAACGCCGAACAGCTTCCACCCCAGCCCCGGCCCGTATGAATAGGGGCCAAATATCAAGCCTGTAGACACTCCCAAAACCTCAAGAGCGAAAGTAAAGCTATATACAAAAGCAAGCCAGATCAGGGCCTTGCGGGAACGATGTAGCCTGGAACCAAAGAGTATTAAAAGCCCGGCTAATAGTAAAAACCCCGGCGTCATGAAGGCTATTATCGGCTTTGTGAGCGGAATAAGATGAAAAATAACGCCCATAAGGTAGAGATCGGAAAGAACGATTATGATTCCTTTGGGAGAACTTAGGAAAGAGATAAGTGTATGCCTTGAGGGAGAGCTGGCCTTGGCGGCAACATCGTTAGTAAACTGTTTCATTCAGCGTTGCCCCCAAATTTTTATCTATATATAATACAAATAAAACCGCGTTTAGCATTGCTGTTGGATTTAAAAAGTTTGAGACTTTTGAAATCGCCTCCCTTAAAAAATGTTCAGAATAAAGCATTAAGGCCAAAAACACGCGGCCAGCGTTTTATGAAAAACAGGCCGCTGAAAAAACGGGCTTTATACGTTCCCAAGAAGACTGGCCGCTTTACTGTCGCATGTCTCCCGCGTTTATAGTATGCCATGAGAAAGGCTTTAGCGGCAAAGAAAAAATGGAAATAGCCTGAGAAAACGGCGAGACAAGGATTTAAGAAGGCTTTATTTTTCTTCCTTTCCAACTAACTTCCTTGCGCCCATAAGTACTCACCAAGGAAAGCGCCAAAACCCCAAGGAAAAAAACCAGGTAAAAAGGAGAAAGAAACCCATGATAGAAACGCCAATTCCCTATCCGTCTGAGAATTATAAAAGTTTGGATTGAGTAAAGGACATAAAGAAGCGGGGAAAAGAAGGTGAAATTTAGGATAGGAAAGAAAAAAGAAAGACCAAGCGTGGCGAAACCAGCACACCAGATGGCAAAATAGAGCATAGCCAGAAGCGAGCTTGATTTTGACGCGAGAGCCAAATTTTTGGTCCACCCTTCCGCTAACTCGGCTAGCCCACCGGGATACATACGATACTCCACCGCCCCCTTTCCCGCGTAATTCCATACGGGGAGGCCGTGCCTCTGGAAAAGCTTGGCTAAGGCCAGATCATCCACTAAGGCGGACCTTATATCGAAATGTCCACCAAGTGCTAAATAGCGCTCCTTTTCACAAAGGATACAGGGACCAAAACAACCGTAAGCGTTATCTGAACGCGAAGCGAGAGTAAAACTTCCAATTCCGGCCATAGACATTAGATTAAAGAAAGCCGATAAGCTTTCATACGGTCTTTTAAATCGATGATAGGGTTGAACCGACATAAGCCCACTCTTGTATTGTGAACTTACGGCGTTTAAGCCTCCTGGCACAAACCAGACATCGGCGTCTAAGAAAAGCAAAAGCTCCCCTTTTGCCCGCTGAGCCGCTTTCCAACAAGCCCAAGACTTACCGATCGCGTCCTTTGGCTTATCGTCTATTTTGATTACCACACAACCTGCCGCCTCAGCCAACGCGGCGGTGGAATCGCTTGAGCCATCATCCGCCAGAATAAGCTCATATTGATCAAAGGCGCCTTCGCTTTTCAAGGAGGAAAGCAAGTGTGGCAGTCTATGGGCTTCGTTTCGAGCTGGAATGATTATTGTAATGCTTTTATTTGACCGCGTTTGGGGCCTTGGCGGAACACA
>CAZJJK010000034.1:0-26953 GCA_964546285.1 uncultured Treponema sp.
TAGCTTTACCGATAGACCGCTCTATCGTCTTTGGTTCCACAAGCTTTACCTTAAGCGCTATACCCAGCTGGGATTTCATGACATTTTCTATCCGGTCACGGACAATTTCCAAGCCACGGGTTTCATCGCTGAACAGGTCCTTTTTGACTTCTACCTGTAATTCAACTTCATCCAGATGGCTGGGCCCGCGATCCACTATAATAAGATATTGCGGATCCGTACCCTCAATTTCCATTAGCGCGTGCTCGATTTGGCTGGGGAAGACGTTAACGCCGCGAATGATAAGCATATCGTCCGTCCTGCCAAAGAGGCGGTTCATCCGAACCGAGGTCCGACCGCAACTGCAGGGTTCACGGTACAGGAAGGTGATATCCCTAGTACGGTAGCGCAGCAGCGGCGTCCCCTCTTTTACCAAGGTGGTAAAGACCAGTTCCCCCTTCTCGCCGGGAGGCAAGGGTTTGCCGCTCACAGGATCGATAATCTCGGGATAAAAAAGGTCATCGTTGACATGAAGGCCATCCTTACGTTCGCACTCAAAGGCGACGCCGGGACCGGTAATTTCGGTCAGGCCATATATATCATAAGCGTCTATGCCGAATTTTACCTCTATCTCCTTACGCATATTGTCGCTCCAGGGTTCGGCGCCGAAACAGCCGGCCTTGAGCTTCATGGACTTGATATCATAACCGGTTTCCGCCGCCTCCTCGGCCATAAAGAGGGCATAGGAAGGGGTGCAGGTCAGAATAGTGGAGCCAAAGCTCTTCATAACCATGAGCTGCTTCTGGGTGTTACCGGAAGACATCGGTACAATATTCGCGCCCAAGCGCTTAGCGCCATAGTGAACGCCAAGGCCGCCGGTAAAAAGGCCGTAGCCGTAGCAGTTTTGGACAGTGTCGTTGCGGGTAGCGCCGGCGCCCGCCAGGGTCCTGGCCATGGCTTCTTCCCACATCTCCACGTCATAGCGGGTGTAGGCATCCACGACCGGTACGCCGGTAGTACCTGAAGACATATGGATTTCCTCGATCTCCGATTGCGGGCAGGCTAAAAGGCCATAAGGGAAGGTTTCGCGGAGATCGTCCTTGGTGGTAAAGGGCAAAAGCGCGATATCGGCAAGACCGCGGATATCCTTTGGCTTAACGCCAACTGAGTCTAATTTAGCGCGATAAAATGGCACATCGGTATACAGCTTATCCACCAGGTTTTTTAACCTGGCGAACTGCAGCGCCGTTCGCGCGCCGTTCTCCATTGATTCGTATTCGGGATTAAAGATCATCTCCATAGCCTCCTTTCAATACTTTTTTGGGCCGTCCAAAAAGCCCAGCCTTTACTTGGCTGTTTGTCCGGGTCATAGATCCTTAGGCCGAGTATCCTGAACCCGTTTTGCCTTGCCCTCGCTTATTGGCAGACTACCGGCTTCATGGAGTTCTACCCTAGGATTGATGGATATAGACGCCTGCAGGGTTCTTCTTATCCGCTCGCGCAGTGCGTTAAGCGGCCGCGCGTCGTCCATAAAAATAGCCGGCCCTACTTCTGTCTTAACCGTCAGCTTGTCAAGAGCGCCTTCCTTTTCCACGACAATAAGATAGTTATTGCCCACTTCCTTGATCGCCATAATCACTTCCTCAATCTGGCTGGGGAAGACATTGACGCCATTGATAATCAACATGTCGTCAGTGCGGCCAAAGAGACGGCGGATACGCCGGTGGGTACGGCCGCAAGCGCAGGGCTCCGTGTAAAAAGCGGTAAGGTCCCTAGTGCGATAACGCAGGATGGGCGTAGCCTCGCGGCAAAGAATGGTTAAGACCAATTCCCCTCTTTCGCCGTCTGGCAGGGGTTCCAGACTGTCGGGATCGACGATCTCCGCGATATACGAATCCTCCCAAAGGTGCATACCATCTTTAGCCTGACACTCAAAAGCCACGCTGGGTCCGTTCATCTCAGACAGGCCGTAGGAATTGTACACATCGATATTCAATAAACCCTCAATCCGTTTCCGCGTATCCTCGGAATAGGGTTCGGCGCCGGCGAAGGCCTTCCGCAGTGAAAGCGTACCGCGATCAACCCCCTCCTCCTCCATTTTTGTCTGGACATGAAGCAAAAAGCTGGGCGTTGAATGGACCACCGTGGTCCCAAAATCCCGCATAAGACGAAACTGCCGGGCGGTATTCCCGGCGCCGGAGGGAATTACCATCATGCCAACTTCCTCGGCGCCATAATGAAGGCCCAAACCGCCGGTAAAAAGACCATAAGTGATCATGTTTTGGAATACATCGTCACGCGTACAACCGGTTCCATATATACATCGGGCCATATTAGACGACCACTTGGCTAAATCTTTTTTGGAGAAGTATATAGTTGTTGGGATTCCCGTGGTTCCACTGGAGGCGTGAAGCCGGACCACATCAGCTTTGGGTATAGCCAGCATTCCGTAGGGGAAGGCGTCGCGTAGATCTTTTTTGGTGGTAAAGGGTATCTTGCGGATATCGGCCAGGCAGCGAAAATCATCAGCGCCTGTGATACCGGCTTGGTTTAGGCGCGCTTGGTAATATGGGGTTTTCAGCGCCCGCTCAACCGCGTTTTTTAAGCCAACGAGCTGCGCCGCCTCTATTTCCTCCCGAGGCAGCGTTTCTATCCCCTTGTCCCAATACTGAAAATTCATGCGTCCTCTCCCCTAACGGCGCCGAACACGCCACTTTTATTTTTTCCGTTCTTTTAAGCTCATCGCGACTCGGCCGCGGCGCGCCCCAAACGAAAGGCTTTTTTATTAGCTTCTATCACACCCGGCTCCTTCTCCGCGAACAATTCGCAGATAGTGCCTTCCACAAGTCCGACATCGACGGGCAGGAAGGGAGAGGCGGCTCCGACCATCACCATATTAACGGCCTTAGCCAGACCAGCCTCCTTAGCCAGCGTATCGGCTTGCACTATCCTGGCATTAGGGAAGGCCCGGATACTCGCGTATATAGTTTCTATATCCGGATAATCCGGAATGTTATTGAACGCTTCAGCCGCGGTCACTAGAACGGCTGCTGGAGCGAGCCAAGCCGCGTACCGCAGGCTTTCCAGGGGTTCCATCGATATTATAAGATCCGCTCCCCCCCGAGGCACAAGGTCTCCCGCTATCGGCCCGTCCGCCAAACGGAGATGAGCGAGAACGGCGCCGCCGCGTTGAGCCATACCGTGGACCTCGGACTGGCGGACGGTAAGTCCGGCGCTAACAGCCGCGCGGGCTATAATAGCGGCCACGGATAGGACGCCTTGGCCGCCAACGCCGCAAAGGATAAGGTCGCGCTTCATCTGGCCCCTCCTTTATCATCAGCCATATTTTCCCCTATTTGGTCCTCGCAGGCCGCCCGCCCGCGCGCTTTGGCGGCCGCCAGTTTTCGCCGTTTTTTAAACGCTTCCAGGCACTCGCGGCGGAAAATAAGCACTGAGAGCCCCCGGTATTCCAGTTCACGTTTTAGCGCGGCGATATTTGCCGCCAAATTAGGTTTTTTCGCTTCCAGCACCAGTAAGTGTTCGCTCTTCACCCCTAAACCAAGAAGCAGAGGATGTAATTCATCGGAAGACAGCATGGTATCCTGACAGCCGGTCATAGCCACGATTGAATTGTCCAATATAGCTAAGGTCATCGGCGTATCGGCGGCGATAGCGTCAATCAAGGGTGTTATGCCCGAATGGAGAAAGGTGGAGTCGCCGATAACGCCGATGGCGTAGCGAATACCGGCGTCGGCGGCGCCCTTGGCCATAGCGACAGAAGCGCCCATGCACACGATGGTTTCAGGGACAGCGTACGGCGGTAAAGCGCCCAGGGCATAACAGCCTATATCGGACGTTACGGCTACGCTTTCCAGTCCCGCGATCGCCTGTTTGATAGTTTCATAGCTATCCGCGTGAGGACAGCCCACGCAGAGCTGAGGCGGACGATTAGGCAAAGTCGGCACCGCGACAAGCGCCGAAGGCCGCTCAGTCAAACCGAGAGCTTTACGGACTGAATCAGGATCCAGCTCACCCGTGCGCGGCAACTTGCCGTCCAGCTTACCTGAAACCGTCAGCGGCTGCGGCAGAATACCGCGAAGCTTTGCCTCTATCAGCGGCATCCCCTCCTCTATCACCAACACCCGCTCGGCTTTGGCGCAGAGCGCGCGGAGCTTAGCCACTGGCAGGGGATAGGCTCCTATATGGAGTCGGTTCGGCGCTTTACCAGCGCGCGAAGCGCTAAGATCGGCTAGGTTCTCTTCATAATAATTACCGCCCAGTCCGGAAGTTATTACAACAAAGGACGGATCGCTCCCATCAATTTCCAATTTGTTGGCCGGATGGTCGGCCGCCCAAGCCTCAAGCTCCGTCTGTTTATCTATAAGAGTTTGATACCGTTTACGCGCATAGGCGGGGAGCAACATCCATTCACGCTTATCGGCCGCTTTGGCCAAGGGGTTCTGGTCTCGCGGCGAACGCGTTGAAACGCCGGCGCGGGCATGGGATAGACGAGTTGTCAAGCGCAATAAGACCGGTACGGCTAAACGTTCCGATAGATCAAAGGCTTCCCGCGTCATATCGTACGCTTCTTGCTGGCTTCGCGGTTCTAAACAAGGAAGCAAGGCGAAAGCGGCGTAATACCGAGAATCCTGCTCGTTCTGCGAACTATGCATGCCGGGATCATCAGCGACCGCGATTACTAGACCGCCCTTTATGCCCAGCAGAGCGCCATTCATAAAGGGGTCCGCGGCGACATTAAGACCGACATGTTTCATGGTCACGATAGACCGCCGCCCAGCGAAAGAAACGCCGAGGGCCGCCTCCATGGCGGTCTTCTCATTGGCGCACCAAGTAGCCAGGGGACCGCCGCTTTCATGCTCGGCGATCAGACGTTCCATAATTTCTGTTGAAGGCGTGCCGGGATAGCCGTACGCGGCGGACAATCCGGCATGGAGGGCGCCGAGGGCTACGGCCTCGTCGCCTAACAAGGCTAGTTCACGCATGCGTTCACTTTACCGGCCTTGAGAGCGCTTGTCGAGTCTATCGTTTCGGAAAAAAAGCGCTTGAAGGGTAAAAAGGGCCTTCCCTTAGCCTACCCGGCTAATAAACAGAGGAGGCCGCGGCAAGCTCCATTCTTCCAATATCGGTCTGGCTTTACAGAATCATGATCGCGCCTTTTAATCGCTTAAGCCTATCCCTGCCCCCTGCCATAATAACGCTATACGCCTTTTTGTTCGCGCCGGACAAAGGCCCATTAGCGGATATATCGGGAGAAGGCTACGGCGTTCTTAAGACCCATCCTCTATTTTGTGCTCAAGCAAGAACAAGTCAAGGACAGTCAAGAAAAAGATAACGACCATGGGCCCAAGTATCAGCCCATTTAGACCAAACACCTGTATGCCGCCCAGGATGGCGAAAAATATAATCAAGGGATGAAGCTGGATGCGGTCGCGGAGAAAGAAAGGCCGTAGGAAATTATCCGTCAGGGAAATAAATATGCCAGATAACGCGAGAAACAGTAAACCGCCTCCAATATCGCCGCTAATTATGCGAGCGACTCCCAGAGGTAGCCATATAGTAGCGGCGCCGAACATGGGTATAAACGAACAGAACATTAAAAGCATCGCGAAAACCAGCGCCCCCGGCACTTTAAAGACGATAAATAGAAGGTAGGCTATTATGCCTTGGACAAAGGCTACTAAAATATAACCAAGAAAGAGATTGCGGGTGATATCACGAAACTTTTGAACCAGTTTGCTGATATAATCCGTACGGATTGGCAAAGACCTAACCACCAGCTTTAAGAGATAAGGCCCATCCATGAAGAAAAAAAACAAGGTAAAAACCATAAAGGCTAAACTAATGAGAAAGCTTCCGATATTGCGGATCAGCATGGTGCTGTAATGGACAGCGGTGTTCGCGCCCTTTGACAAAAAGGCGATAATTTCACGCTTAATGTCAAGCGCGGCAAGATCGATTACGCCACCAGACATATCTTTTAGAGCGGCCGTGAATTCCGGAAACCGATCAAACCCAAGGGTGGGATTCTCATTGATATAATCGATAATAAACCGAACCAGTATCGTAATCTGTTTGCCCAGTTGCAAGCCGACCAAGCTGAGGGGAACGACGATTATCACGACCGCTAAAACGGAAAAGGCGGCCGCGATTAGGTTGCGCCAGACTATACTGAAGTGTTTTCTTCCATCCAAACGCGCGACAGCACGGGAGTGAAGAGGATTGAAGAGGACATAAATTAGGATAGACCACAGGAGTACCGTAAAGAAAGGCGCGAAAATTTGACAAACAGCGAAAAATAATAAGATCAAAAGACCAGCGAATACCCAGGTCTGAATTTGCTTGTTAGTCATAGTCTCCCTGTTATGGCTTTATTATAAACCGGCTAAGAGCCTCTCAGCCTCCGCCCGCCTGTCGTAATCGCTCTTTTTTTCAAGCAGTTCGGTTAAACGAGCCTTAGCGGCCGCCGACTCGCCCAGGCCAACATAGGTTTTCCCTAATTCGAATATAGCGTCCCAGTGTTTCGCGTCAAGCTTAAGTATATCCAAATACGCGTCACGAGCCTGCGGCAGACGCCCTGAGCTAACGTACGATCGGGCTAAATTAAGACGAACCGTCAGATTTTTGGGATCTATAGATAAAGCCCGCTCATAATGCTCCACGCTTTTCCCCCAGTCTTCTTGCTTCGCGTAGACGGCGCCAAGATTATTGTTGACCTCAAAACCTTTGGGTTCTATCAATTCCGCCTGAAGTAAATACTCTAAGGCAAGATCCACAAAGCCGCCTATAAGATAAAGATTGCCTAAATTAGTACGAGGCTTAGCGTAACTTTTATCTAGCTCCGCGGCTTTAGCGTAGGCCACAATAGCCCCGTCTATATCCTCAGCCGCCTCCAGCGCCAGTCCTAAGGTGTATTGATACACCGCGTTATTGGGAACCGAAGCGACAGCCTTGCGGGCGTAATTTAGGGCTTCCGAAGTTTTCCCCAACTGAATTTTTACCGCCGCCATATTATAATTAGTCTGATCATCGTTCGGGGCGGCGGCTAAGGCTTTCAGAAAGGCTGATTCAGCTTCGGCGTACCGGCCCAAGGCGCTATAAGCCGCCCCTAATTCCCGCAGGGAAGCGATATCGCCGCTGGCGAATTTCAAGGCTGAGCTAAAAGCGTCAACGGCGCCCTGATTATCACCCTTAGCCGCCAGTATACGGCCAATCTCGCGATGGGCGACAGCGTAATCAGGCTTTACGGCGATAGCCTTGCGGTAAGCGGCTAGAGCCTCATCGGCTTTGCCAAGCACCCTCAGCGTTCCGCCTAGATTGTACCAAGCCGCCTCATAATCCGGCTTTAATTCGGTCGCGGTTTGAAAGGCGCTTCTGGCGTCAGCGAATTTGCGTAAGTTAAAATAAGAGCGCCCTAGCTCAAAGCTATATCGAAAATCCTTAGGATTTAAGCGAAACGCCTCTTTGAACTCGGTTATGGCGTTGTCCCATTGTTTCAGGTCAGCGTTGATCTTGCCAAGGGTATAATGCGGCGAGGCTAAGGCTGGATCGGTCTTCATAGCTTCTCGGGCAAGCCGTATCGCTTCCTTTAGCGCTTCCTGCCCCGCTTGGCTATCCGGGGCCTTCGCGTAGGCTTCATAGTACGAATCCGCTATTTCCGCTAACTTTTGCGCCAAAAACGCTTTTTCGTTTTCTGGCGTTCGCTGGATAGCTTCATCGAATAAGGCTTTAGCTCTTTCGTAATCGCCCTTGGCCAAGGTAGTCTTACCCTGGGTGATTAGGTCGTTTACGGTCCTCAATTTTTCCTGAAGCTCTTTAGTCTTTTTAGCCAGTGCCTCGGCTTCGGCTTTAGCTCTGGCCGCTTCGGCTTCAGCCGCCGCTCGGCGCGCAGCCTCCAGCTCGGCTTGTCTAGCCGCCTCCGCTTCTTCCGCCGCCCGGCGAGCGGCTTCAACTTCCGCGCGGCGAGCGGCTTCGGCCTCAGCCCGAGCGGCGGCCTGCGCTTCGGCGAGCAAAGCCGCCTCTTTCGCTTTCGCCGCTTCCTGACGCGCTTTCGCGGCATCCAGCTCGGCTTGAGCGCGGACAGCCTCCGCCTCAGCCGCGGCCTTAGCCCGACGAAGTTCAGCTTCAGCGGCGGCGGCCGTTTTCTGTTCCGGCGTTAACTCAAGCGGCACGCTGGGAACGACCGGCTCCGGCACCGGCTCCGCGCCGTCGGCTTTTTGCCGTAGAGCTTCGGAAAGGCGGCGCCACAGTTCCGGATCATCTTCACCAGCGAGGACGCGGTCTAACAATTCGCGAGCCCAGGCGTACTCATCGCCCTCAAAATAAGCGCCTAAAAGCGATAGCAAGGAAGCGGGCAGGCCCCCGGATTTAAGCTTAAGAGCGGAAGCTAAGAGTTTCCACGCTGCCTCATCGCCTGAATTCTTGATTAATAGTTCTTCCAAAAGGTCCAACGCCCGCTGATACTCACCAGCCTCAATATACTGCCGGGCAAGTTCCCTAACATTCGCGCGGCGGGAGGCGTTAACTAAGCTTACCCCCCCCCAAATGCCAGTGCCGAGAACGATAAGAGCCGCGCCAGCGATAAGCGCTATCAGCCAGGTAGGAGGACGCCGAGACGGCGGCGGACTAGACTGAGCGGCGTCGCTGGAAGACAAAGTTTGTGAAGGCGTTACAGACGCCGCCGCCACGCTTGGCTTGGACGCTGGTATTTTACTCAAGGACAAACTCCCCATCGTATTGTAGTACTTCTTCCCCGCCGGCTTGAAGGCCCTTAGTCTGCTCCGCGGCGGCTTGAAGAGAGGCGGCGACCTCATCCAATAAACGTTGACGACGTTCCGCCTCCGCTTGAGCGGCCTTTTCCGAGGCTAATTGCCGTTCTTTCTCCAAGGCGAATTCCTCTTCTATCAAGGCTATTAGCTTTTCTATCGCTTGTCTTTGAGCGGTAGACGGATCCAATTCCAGATAACGCCGATAATCAGCCACCGCTTCCGCTAACGCGCCTAGCTTAAGCCGGGTTTGAGCCCTGTTAAGGAAAGCGGAGGCGAAAGCGCCGTCCGCCGCTATAGCCTGGCTATAATATTGTTCAGCGAAAGCCGCCGAACCCTTCGCGAAGAAAATATTGCCCAAATTATAGGCGAATAAGGCCTTTTTTTCACCCGCGCGCGGGAGAGCCGCGCGCAGGGTATCTATCGCTTTATCCGTCTCGCCAGTTTGATAGTACGCTAAACCAAGATATAAACTAGCGGTACTATTGGCCGGGTCCTCGGCGAGTACGGCTGTCAGCGCTGGCAAGGCTTGAGCCGGTTTATCACGCAGAAACAGAGCCTCGGCGGCCGCGAAATCCGTTGTCTGAGCCCAGCCTCCAGCTAAAAAGACAAAGAGGCCCAAAAAAAGGGCTCCGCGACGTATTTGACAGCTTGGCGTAAAATTATTACTCTTCACAGTATCGGAGAATATCATGAAGGAGCCCCCCGCGTCATGACCGGAGTGATAGCGATCATTGTCGTATTAAGCGCCACCATCGGTTTTATGCTGTACCTCCTCATCCGCTCCATCGTTAGGCCCAAGCGGGTTGAGCATCTGGAAAGCTTATTACGCCAAGGGAAACACCAGGCGGTTATCAAAGCGGCTAAAGGCATAATCACCAAGTATCCTCGCAACGCGCCCGCCCATTATATTCTCGGCCAAGCTTACTTAATGGATAATAAGCCTGAATTGGCGCTGATGGAATATAAAACCGTCAATCAGATCGGGATGTTTGGCCAAAGCTTACCAGAAAGCGATTTCCGTAAGAAGATGGCTCAATTATACGTTAAATTTGGCCAAACGGAGGAAGCGCTTAAAGAATATCTGCTTCTCACAAAATTAGAACCCTATCAAGCCGATTTTTACTACTGGGCTGGCTACTTATTCTCCGAACGTTCGCGGTCGGACATGGCGTCAACCTATCTCCGCAAAGCGGTGGATTTGGAACCGCGCCATGGGAAAGCTCACTTTGAGCTTGGAGTTTTGTTATACCGCGATAAAAAACCCCTGGAAGCGAAGGCTGAGCTGGAGTCCGCTTTACGCTACGAAGGCGATAACGCTCAAGCTTATTATTATCTTGGTAAGATTTTAAAAGAAGCGCACGATTATGTCGGAGCCCTTTTAGCCTTTGAGCGCGCTCAACGCGACCAGGATCTTCGCGTTAAAGCTTTGGTGGAACGCGGCGGCTGCTATATGAGCATGAACAATCCGGAAAAAGCGATACCGGAATTGGAAAGGGCCGTTAAAAACTCGCCAAACGACGCGTCACCAGAAACTCTGTACGCCGCTTATTTCTTGGCCATGTGTTATGAAAAAACCAGGGATTTCGATAGAGCTATCGAGCAATGGGAAAATATCTACGCGAAAAAACCCAGTTTTCGCGATGTCGGCGAAAAATTAGCTCACTACCAAGAACTCCGCGTGGATGATCGCATAAAGGACTATCTCAGTTCCGGCAAAGAAGCCTTTATGGATATCTGCAAAGCGATTGTGGAGCAGTCCTTTACCCTGCAGATTAGGGATATATCGGAATTTAACAATGGTCTTGATATTATCGCTATAGAAAGTGACGCCGCGAAATGGCGTAACGTCAGAAAGATGCCCCGCCTTATTCGCTTTCTCCGCATCCAAAATCTTGTTGACGAAATAACCATCCGCTCTTTGCTGGAAGAGATCAAAAAGCAGAATATAACCCGAGCCGTCCTAATTACCAGTTCGGGCTTCTCGCGCTCCGCTCAGGAATTCGCCGAGTCCCGCCCGATTGACCTTTTTGACAAGGAAAAGCTTCAGACTTTGCTTGAGGGCTGTGAACCCTTTGGCCCAACGCGTCGTACATGAAAATTCTCTGCGTCTCCGACCAGATTGATCCTTTGGTCTACAGCTCCCGTATCAAAGATCGTTTTGGAGATGTTGACCTAGTCGTTAGCGCCGGTGACCTGCCAATGGATTACCTTGGCTTTATCGTTTCCACCCTGAACAAACCCCTACTCTTTGTCTTCGGCAACCACAATTTGGATGAATACAGCTATTACCGTCCTGATTTTGATGACGCTTTCAGGCCAAAAGACGCGACCGAACGCTATAACGCGGGGCTGTCCGGCGCTATCCATATAGGCACAAAATTGAAACGCGAAGCCGGTTTGATTTTCGCGGGCTTGGGCGGCTCAATTAAATACAATAAAGGACGCAATCAATTCAGCGATTTAGAGATGTATTTTGAAATCTTTAAATTATTGCCTGGCTTGTTTCTAAATCGAATATTCCGTGGCCGTTACTTGGATATTTTATTGACACACGCCCCTCCGCTTGGTATTCATGATAAAAGCGATAAATGCCATCAGGGTTTTAAGGCCTTTCTCTGGTTTATGCGCCGTTTTAAGCCGCGTTACCTTGTTCATGGCCATATTCACCTTTATGACTTAAACGACGTACGGGAAACCCGCTATGGCGAGACTCTTGTGGTAAACGCTTATAGCCATTACCTAATTGACACGAGAAAAACATGACCAATTATGAAAACATGCAGGCGGCGGAGGATTTCTCAAAAGCGCGAGGAAAGGCCTTGCTTTCCCGGCTTCAGCATTTTCTAGAGCCCGATAAGGATAAGCTTTTATCTTTCAACGATGTTAAAGAAATACTGAAGCCATCCAACGAGGTCTATCGCGGCATGATGGTGGTTCGCTTAGACTTGATTGTCGGGAGCGAAGGGCGGTACCGCGACTTTAACAAATACTTTTTACCCAAAGCCGACCATCTGCGTTACCGGTGGGAACGGGTGGATCGGGCTCATCTAAAAGACATTATTCTACCGCCGATTCAGCTATATGAGATCGGTGGCGTTTATTTTGTTCGCGATGGAAACCACAGGGTTTCGGTGGCGCGAAGCCAGGGCGCGTATTCTATAGACGCCGAGGTAACAAGCCTGTCTAGCGAGATTGCCATTTCCCCATCCATGGGCCCAGACGATCTGCGACGGGCGGTTATCGAATTTGAAAAAAAAGTATTTTATGATAAAACACGCTTTGGCGTCTTAACTAACGATAACAAGCTAAATTTTACGGCGACCGGCCGTTATGATGTTATTTACAATCATATTCTTGTTCATAAGTATTATCTAAATGAAGGCACCATTGGGGAAATTCCCTTTGCCGAGGCTCTAGTGTCCTGGTATGACAAGGTGTATAAACCCATTATCGACATTATTGTCTCAGATCGCTTATTGGGGCGTTTTCCCGGACGAACAGCCAGCGATCTTTATGTCTGGATGGTCAAACATTGGGACTTTCTTAAACGAAAGTATGGCGGCCGATACGCCATTGGCGACGCCGCGAGAGATTTCGCCGCGAAATACGGCAAAGATAAATGGACTTCATTTAAGGAGAGCGCTCGGTCCCTGTTCAGGCGGCTTGTGGGCAAAGGATAAAAAAGATGGCCATACTTTCCATTCAATCCCATGTCGCGTACGGCTATGTAGGAAACCGTTCCGCGACCTTCCCTCTTCAACTGCTGGGCCGCGAGGTTTGGGCTATCAATACCGTCCAGTTTTCAAACCACACCGGCTATGGGGCCTGGCGCGGGACTATGCTCGGCGAAAACGAAATTGATGAACTTGTGCTTGGTATTGAGGAACTTGGCGTCCTGGGTACTTGCGAAGCGCTCTTGAGCGGTTATTTAGGAAACGCGGCTATAGGCGACGCTATTCTACGCACCTGGGATAAAGTAAGAGCGGCTAACCCTAAGGCTCTCTTTTGCTGTGACCCCGTGATGGGCGATTATGGGCCAGGCTACTATGTCCGACCCGGCATCCCAGAATTGTTTCGTTCCCGTGTGGTTCCAGCCGCCGATATTCTTACGCCAAACCAGTTTGAGTTGGAAAGCCTGACAGGATTGACGGTCACCAATATTGAGGAAGCGGCAAGAGCGGTAGACGCGCTTCATGAACGCGGTCCCGGCGTTGTCCTAGTAACAAGCTGCTGGCCAAGCAAGGGGAAAGAAGAAAGGATCGATATGCTCGTTTCCGACCGTGGAAAACGATACAGAACGGAAACGCCCCGCTTGCCAATAGAGCCCAACGGCGCCGGGGACTTAAGTTCCGCCTTATTCTTGGCTCATTATCTGGATACACGCGACGCGGCGTCAGCTTTGGAAGCGACGGCCGACTCCGTTTATTCGGTGTTTGAACGCACCTGGCGGGATGGACGCCGTGAATTGAGCCTTATCCAATCCCGAGCCGCTCTTATGTCCCCTGGCCGACGTTTCCACGCCATAGCTCTATGAAAAAGGGAGAACCCAGCCTACCAGCGGCGGAAGGACGGGTTTACGCGGTTTCGTCTGATTTCTCAGCCTTCCTATCGCCAACTATTGATCGTTTTTCTTTCCTGAAATGTTATCTGGATAGTCTAGATTTAAAGGCCGCGACAGCCGCTCTGTCAGGAGGCCGCCATCTTGTGCTTAGCGCCGGGCCATTGAACAGCGGACGGCCTTTACGCGTTTTCATAGCCCATTACGACCGCGCTGGAAACTCGCCCGGCGCTAACGATAACTCAGCGGCCGTTTTTCAGCTGGCCGAAGCGGCCGCCGCTTGGAAAAAAGCCCGCATCCCATCTTGGCTGATTGTCTTTACCGACCGCGAGGAAGCCGCGGCCGCCGCCGGCATTAAGGGCCAAGGCTCATACGCGGTAGCCCAAGGCTTAAAAAGCCTCGGCCTTACTGATGCCGCTATATACATTTTGGACGCCTGCGGTCGGGGCGACACCTTGGTGATATCCACCACAGCCGATGGCTTATCGCGGCCCGGCGGTTTGATGACAGGGGCAATGGCCCGCCTGCGTTCCAGGGCTATGGCCTCCGCCCGTAAAGCGGGACTATCATGCGTCCTCGCCCCAACCCCCTTTTCGGATGACGCTGGTTTTCTTATGGCCGGGCTAGCCGCTCAGACCATTACGGTTTTACCGGAAGCGGAAGCTAGCGCTTTACTGCGCGCGACCCGCCGCCGACGCGGAGCTGAATTAGCTTTCTTAAGTAGAGAAGCCGCCGAAAACCCGCTAAGCCCCCCCCTTCCCGGCTATCCGCAAACTTGGCGCTTACTGCATAGCGCGAACGATAACGCGGACTCCTTGAGGCAAGAAGCGTTCTCGCTTATGCGGCGTTTTTTATCGGGAATAGTGAATCAATAGCGGGGTCTTAGGCGGAATCGGCTCTACTTTACTTAACGCCAAGCAAATCCGCGTACGCGGCCAGCGCGGAGTCTTCGGAATCGCCAGACAAGACCTTTTTAGCTAATAGCTTACCAAGCTGGACGCCTTCCTGGTCAAAACTGTTTAGGTTCCAAGCAAAGCCCTGAAACATCACCTTATTCTCAAAATGGGCAAGCAAGGCGCCAAGACTTTCCGGTTCCAAAACCCTGGCCCATAACAACGATGACGGCCGCCCTCCCGCGAAACGCTTATTGGGATTAGCGTCATTCTTTCCCTTGGCGAAGGCCACGATTTGAGCGGCCAGATTCGCGTTTAATTTGGCCTGACTGGTGGAATCGTCAATTACAAGGTCATAGTTTCTCTGATTTTCGGCAAAGCCGATAAACTGCAAGGGGATTATGTCCGTCCCCTGATGCAATAATTGATAAAACGAATGTTGTCCATTGGTGCCCGGTTCGCCGAATACCAAGGGACCGGTGGGGTATTTTAAGCCTTCACCCCGGCGGTTCACCGACTTACCGTTTGATTCCATATCCAATTGTTGGAGGTGGGCCGGAAAACGGCTTAGAGCTTGGCTATAGGGTAGCACCGCCGTCGCCGGATAGCCCAGTACATTACGTTCCCACACACCAACCAACGCGTCAATCAAGGCGGCGTTTTCGCTGAAAGGACGGGTAGCGGCCAAATCGGCCGCTCTAGCGCCGGCTAAGAGACGGCGGAAAGCATCCGGCCCAAAAACGATGGATAAGAGGACGCCGCCCACCGCGGAAGTGGCCGAGTAGCGGCCTCCAATATAATCATCGATATAAAACGATTCGCGATACGCCGGATTCCGCGCCAGGGGGCTGGTTTCACTGGTAACCGCCACAAAATGCTTGGCTGGATCAAGGCCGGCTTTTGCCAGGGCGGACCTGACCAGAGACTCGTTAGCTAGCGTTTCCTGGGTCCCGCCGCTTTTAGATACAAGCACAAATAAGGTGCGCTCTAAATCCACCCGATCAAGAAGGGCCGCGGCATCATCAGGATCAACATTGGCGATAAATTCGGCGTTTAGACGCTTTAAGCCGGCCGCCTTCCCCCAGCCTTCCAGGGCTAGGTATAAGGCGCGCGGTCCTAAATCAGAGCCGCCTATACCGATCTGCGCCACTGTCGTAAATTCTTTTCCAGAGGAGCCGCGCGCCGCTCCAGACCGGACAGCGTCGGCAAAACGGCAATACGCGCTTAACTGCTCAGCGTAAAACTGAGCTATATCGCGCCCATCATGAATAAGCGGTCCGCCGCCGCGCAGGAGCTGGTGCAAAACCAAGCGCCTTTCTCCCGTATTCATGAGATCGCCTTCGCGCAGACTTTGATACTTTTCCAAAAGCTTCTGTTCGGCCGATAATTCCTCTAGAACGCGCAGGACAACGTCATCCACCGCCTTAGCGGCGTAGCAATAACGTAAACCGCCGCCCGTATCCGCTTGGTAGCGGTTTATCCTGTCCTTATTAAGACACGCGCGAAAATCAAAGGCGCGACCTATAGGCGCTAAAGCTAATAGTTTTTTATAAGACTCGGTTTTGTCTAAATCGATATAATCGATCATAGTTGCTCCTCATTATCTTCGCGCCAAAAAACAGAATTTAAAGAAAAACCGTAAAGCGTCCTCAATCTTCCAATTCCGGGATGCGCTCCTTCATCTCGCGCATAAAATCCTCACCACTGACGCCTTCGCGCAGGCAGACGAATACGGTATTGTCTCGGCCGGCGATAGAACCTAGCACATCGTCCAAAGCTAAACTATCAACGGCCAAAGCGA
Source organism: uncultured Treponema sp. (assembly GCA_964546285.1). GTDB lineage: Bacteria > Spirochaetota > Spirochaetia > Treponematales > Breznakiellaceae > CAZJJK01. The sequence goes on from CAZJJK010000034.1 coordinate 16,018, forward strand.
CAGCGTCCGAATGGCCGGAATAGGTTTTGATAACCACCATATTTAACGACCAGTCAATCGAGACATAACCGCGCAAAAAATCCTGCGCGATAGTTCTTTCCGTTTCCTGCCGATCGTCATCGCCGGGCAACGAATAGACATACCCATTATGTCCATCGGAAATCTTCCCAACTTTTAGCAGTTTCAGATCCCGCGATAAAGTCGCCTGGGTGACGATAAAACCTTCTTTCTGCAAATGTCCTAACAAGGTATCCTGAGATTCGATACGGTAGGTCTTAATCAACTTACGTATAGCTTTAAGGCGCGATAAACGTTCTTTCACCCCAACCTCTCGAATAAATATGCCACTTATATGCATAAAGATACAGTATTGAATACTTTTACGCAAGGTCCAAGGCAAAATGAGCTTCAAGGGAAAAAAAACCGGCGCCCAGACCCTTATCGGCCTCAAGGTAAATAGGCGACGAAGCTTCCCACGTTTGGCTTGTCCCTCATGAGCGCCGGTGCTATATTATGAAAGGGAAAAGTGGCGTTTTCACTGGTTTTTCGCTATGGGAAAACACCACGGATAGCAAGCGTGAGGAGTACGGGTAGGTGTATAGCGTTGGCGTCGCTTATTTTTTATGGCTTATCTCTGGATGCGGGGCTTTTGGTTTTCATCGATTTTATCTTAATAAACCGGCAACCGGAATTTTATGGCTGTTTACTGGCGGACTCAGTATGATCGGCTCTATCTACGATTTATTCACCCTAGGCAGCCAGGTCCGCGAGGCCAACATGCGTCTGGAACTTCGGCGGGCTTTGGAGCTGCGCGAGCGACGCAGTATAGCTCCCCGACTGCGTTATGATCCTTCCGCGTATCAGGATTTTAAAAAAAAGGAAAGCCTTGAACGCACCATCCTGCGAGTGGCAAAACGCAATAACGGTATCGCCACGCCAAGCGATGTCGCCCTTGAAGCGGATACGCCGATAGAAGATGCCAAGGCCGCTCTGGAAAAACTGGTTGACCGCGGTTTCGCCGAACTGCGTGTCCGAAAATCCGGCGCTATCGTATACGCTTTCCCTGAATTTATCGCTGATAATTCCCCGCTGGAAGAATTTTAAGCATAGTCCTTAGCGCTTCCCGCGAAGGCCGTTTGTCGTAAAAAGAATATCGTGCCGTTTTAGCGGAATAGAACGGGTTTTTGCCGCTGATACGCTATGATGAACTCAGTTTTTCAATACGACCATAGTTTTGCCAAATCCACCGTCATCGGCGCGGGCAAAATAATAATCCGCGACGACTGGCTGAGTTTTTAAGTACTCATGAACGGCTCGTTGCAAGACCCCATCGCCCTTACCGTGAATGACGGAAAATTGATAAAGGCCAGAGAGCGCGGCGCTGTCTAGTTGCCGGCGCAGAGCTTCCAAAGCCTCTGACATACGAAAACCAAGCAAATTCAACTCTAGAGCCGCGGGAGCGGAAGGGCTTAAATCCGCTGTCTTTATCTCCACCTTAGGCTTATCGGTCGCGCCGGGCACCGGACGCAATTCGCGCTCCATCAACGTCATTTTTACGGCGCCGACTTCCACAACCCAAGCACCCTTCTTTCCGGCGCGAACCACCCGGCCTCTCCGCGCGGCGGTGCCGATAAGCACATCGGTTCCCGGTCCGATCACGATAGGCGGCACAGCTTTTTTTCCCCTGGCTCCGATCACTTTTCCGCTGGAACGAGCGTGCTTGGGAACAGCGTTTTCCTCTAAGGCGTTGCGGTATTTTTCCTCCTCTACGCTTAAAGCCAGATTTTGCTGCTCGGTCTGAAGCTCCACCGCCTGGACACGTTTATCAAGATCAGCCAGGAACTTTTTAACCTTAAGCGTTTTGCTCCGATCAAGCTCGCCTTCGCGCAACTCGCGGACTAGATTCTCCAGCGTTTTGCGGCTTTCATCCAACAGCCGTCTTAATTCGCCTAAACCCAAATTTCTTAATTCAGCCTCGCGCTGTCTTAAGCGCAATTCTTTTAGGTCAACACGGCGGCGGTCCTCGCGGAGCGCGCTTTCTTGTTCACGACGAGTCGCGTCAGCCGCTTCCAGTTCGCCATGTTTCGCCTTAAGGCCGCTGATCAACGCCGATATATCGGCGCGCTCCTCATCCACATAGCTCCTCGCTTGCTTGACGATGCCCTGATTGAGCCCATTGCGAAGCGCTATATCCAAAGCTCGGCTTTCTCCCGGAATACCCATCAGTAGACGAAAGGTGGGAGACAGGGTTTTAAGATCGAAATCCACCGACGCGTTAATCACCCCCATTTTTGTATAGCCATAATTTTTAAGTATGCCGTGATGGCTAGTGGCTAGAACCCTAGCGCGTAGATCGATAAAATAATCCAACAACGCCATGGCTATAGCGGAGCCTTCCTCGGGATCGGTACCGGAGCCCAACTCATCCAATAAGACCAAAGAACGTTCCGTGGCCGCGTTCACGATAGAAGCGATATTGGTCATATGAGCGGAGAAGGTGGAGAGTGATTGGCTGATAGACTGCTCGTCTCCTATATCGGCGTAAACAGCGTCAAAAACGGGAAGGACGCTGCCGTCGGCGGCTGGTATGGCTAAGCCGAATTGATTCATTAACGCGAAAAGACCAACGGTTTTTAGCGCGACCGTTTTTCCGCCGGTATTTGGGCCGGTAACAATAACAACCCTAAGCGTTTCAGCCATAGCTATATCGATGGGGACAGCCGCCGCTCCTAAAAGGGGGTGGCGCGCCTGCCGTAAGACTAAACGGCCGTTATGGGCGGCTTGAGGCGCGCTTTCGTCAGCCGGGGCGGCTATACCAGAAGTTACCAAACCGTATCGAGCGCGGGCGCGAATCCCGTCCAGCCAGATTATTTTTTCGCGCAGGAGGCTTAACGCTTCCTTATACTGACCCAAACGGCTGGTGAGTTCCCGCAACACCCGCGCGATCTCGGCGGCTAAATGGCGCTCCTCAATCAGTATCTCGTTATTTTTCTCTACCACTTCCTCAGGTTCAACAAAGAGCGTTTGGCCGGTTCCGGACACCTCATGGACTATTCCCTTGATTCTGCCGCGAAAATTGGCTTTTACCGCCAGCACCAGCCGCCCATCACGCTGAGTGGCTACATCGGACTGAAGCATACGGCGCTTATCTTCATCCACTAGATAACTATTGGTAAGCGTTTCCAAATCGTGACGCAATTGCCCCAGCCGTTTCTTTATGGCGCGGAAAGCCGGCAAGTCGCGAAGCGAGCCATCCCGATCAAAAACTTGAAACACCGCGCTAGCGACCGGCGCGCAATCCGGCACCTCCGCCGCCGCTTTTCGAAGCGCGTCTGAGACTCTAGCGCCGCTATCCATATAAGGCGCCGCCGCGTCATTTTCGCCGCTAAGCAGCCAAGCCCGTAAGCGGCCAGCCGCTTCCGCGTATACGCCAAGGGCGTAGGCTCCCTCGCCTTCCAGCGCCGCCCCTTCCTTCCCAAGCAAAGGCAATAAAGCACCGATCGCGGGGAAGCTGAGACGCGGCTCTGGAACGCCTGACTCCAGCAAAGACGAAAAGGCCATAGTTAAGGTTTTTAGGCTGGCGACCGCCGCGCTGTCGGTTAAGGGCACCGTCTCCAACAGGGCGGCGGCGGCTTCCTCGCCCACGCAATAATCGGCGACGCGCTGGCGAATAATATCGAATTCCAGTAATCGTAAAGTCTTATCGTTCATCTTCATCCCGCTGCCAAGAAGGCCGCCTCTGTTCCAATTCTTCCCTCAGACTCACATAGCTCTGATACCGGTCTTCATGAATAACACCAGCCGCCACCGCTTCTAAAATACGACAACCGGGTTCCGTCAGATGTGAACATGACAATCCGTGAGTACAGGTCCCAACTAAGGGGGCGAATTCCGGAAAATGAAGAGCGAGATCCATAACACTCGTTCCAGATAAAGCCAAACGTCTTATGCCAGGCGTATCGATCAGCGCCGTCAAACCGTCGCCGCCAGGCTCGCTTAGCAGGCAAGCTCGGGTGGTAGTATGGACGCCGCGCTGGTATTTACGCGATAAGGCGGCTGTCTTAAGTTTAGCACCGGGAATTAGCGCGTTTAATAACGATGACTTACCAACTCCGGACTGCCCCACAAGAACGCCGAGTTTGCCCTTTAGTTGCCCACGTAACGCGTCTAAACCCTCTCCGCTTAACGCGGATACCGGAAAAACCTGGTAACCAATACGGGAAAAATCCTCCAAACGCTCCGCCATATCAATATCGCCCGTATCCAGATCCATTTTATTGACCACGATAAGCGGCGCTATTCCAGCGATATCAGCTTGCGCTAAGGTCCGGTCTAAAAAGCGTGGACGGAAGGGGGGAGAATCAGGAGTGCTGACGCAGAGCACATAATCGATATTAGCGGCGAAGGTTTGTGGGGCTCGCCCTTTTTGGTTCCAACGTATATACGCGTTACGCCGCTCTTCAACGGCGATAATTTGAGCTTCGGCGTCATCAGCTAACTTCACGGTATCGCCTGGGACTAGGGCGTTGTAATAGCCGTTCAGTTCTTTGACTTTTTTACCCTTAACGCGGCAAAGCAACTCCCGTCCCTCCACCGCCACCGTGTAAAGGTTATTGGAGCCGTATATTACAACACCGGTCATAACACTTCCGCCAAGCTGTCAATTCCCCGTTCGCCGGAGGACTTGTCACCAATAAAGGCGGAGCCTTTAAACGTCAGCCTAAATTCGGCGGAAAAACGTTCCCAAGCGGCTTCATAAGGGGGCGGTCCGGTAACATATAATTCAGTGCTAGCTATTTCTTTACTAGATATACTATTATTATTTTCAAGCTCAGTCCATAAACTGGCGGCTCTTTGAGCCACGCCGACGATTGAATCATATACCAGTATATCGGGACTGGCCAGACGATGGAATTCCGAAGCTAGATGCAAAAAATGGGTACAACCGAGCACCAACGCGTCAGCGCCGGCGTCGCGAAAACGATCCACATAGGGGCGGACGAAAGCCTCGCGTTCATCGTCTGAGGCCGCGCACAAACGCTGCTCCACAAAGACCACCAATTCCGGCGCGCCTAAAGCCAAAACATCGATATCGCTGGCGTAGCGATCAACAAGCAAACGGACATAGGGATCGCGCACGGTTCTTTCAGTCGCCAATACCCCAATACGTCGGCGGGCGCTGGCCAAAACGGCTGGCTTAACGGCGGGAACCGTTCCTACAAAAGGCAGATCTGGATACGCGGCGCGCAGGGCTTCTAAAGCCGCCACCGAGGCGGTATTACAGGCTATGACCACAAAGGACAAGGACCAGCGCCGTTTAGCTATACCTACAAGCTTTACTAAAATATCCACTAGCTGGTCATTGGTTTTTTCCCCATAGGGAAAATGCCCGCGGTCGGCTAGATAGATGATGGACGCTTCCGGCGCCGCTCCTCTAAAAGCCTGGACATAAGGCAGACCGCCTATGCCTGAATCGATAAAGAGAACAGCCCGCGCTTTCATTCAAGCCTTAAATAGCTCGTCAAACGAGGACCGAGCCCGCTCCGCCGCTTTGACGCGCTTAGCTTCCCCTGACACGGCTTGACGAAATTTTGGGTCCAAAGAAAACCAATCGCAAAAATTCGCCCTCTCCTTATCGGAAGGCGGTTCCGCTTGAGCTTCAGCGCAATCACCCCGCGAACCAGGCAGGTAAAATCGGCAATGCCGACAACAGCGAAGATCTCTTCCACATTGGGGACAGTGTTCCGAACGTCCGATCGGCTCAGAGACCGTCACCGGACTACCGCACATCCAGCACATAGCCTCATCATAACGGGGCGCGGCCGCTTCCGCAACGGTCAGCCGTGAAGATTTTGATTATAGTAAGATGGCTATTGAAAGTTGAAACACCTATAGCGTATGCGCACCCTTTCCGGAGCAAGTTCCGGGGTATGGAAAGCCGCCTTCCAATCCACACTTTTTAAATCCTTAGTGTATCGCGAATGATGATATAGTACAAATATCGATATTATAAAGATATAGTCAGTGTTACGGCAACAGGCGCCATACCTCTTTAGAAAACGCGCGAGCATTTGGATCTGGCGACTAGCTAAGAGCGGGCCTCTACGCGATACTTGCGCCAAGCACTCGCGCCGCCTATTATAAAACCATGTTTGCCTTTACTCCCTGCGCCGCGGGTTGCGGCCGGCCGGTCTTGACCGGCTCAACGACCTGCGCCGCGCATGCCGCCAATCCTAGCCTTGAAGCCGAACGTATCGTGAAGCTCATATCCGCTCAAGATATTATAAAAGACCTTAACGCGAGTGGCCTTGACTTTCACAATATCGATTTTTCCTCAAAACGCTTTTATGGTTGCGCGTTTTCATCGGCGCGCTTTTCTCTCAGCTTATTCACCAACGCTTTTTTTCGTTTATGTTTCTTTGATTCCTGCGTTTTTACTGAGTGCGATTTTTCGCGTAGCGATATTCAATTCGTCAATTTCGCGGATTCTAAACTAAGCGATTGCGCTTTTGAGGGAGCTTCCTTGATTCATGTCAACTATAATAACGCTGAATTGCGCGAATGTACCTTTAATGATTCCGATTTATACAACAGTCGTTTTATCGGCGCCCGCCTTATAGCGACCGACTACCTTAATTGCAATATAAAAAAAACCTTTTTCGTTAAGGCTCATCAGGAACGCGTTTCTTTTAGAGCCTCTAATACTGGCGACGCCGTCTTTGAATTGGAGCTATAACGATGAAGGTATTTTTCCATTACTGCCCCTTCGGGTTTTCCAATTGCTATATAGTTGGGGAAGACACGGCGAATGGCCCCGGACAGGCTATCATAATCGATCCTGGCTGCATGGACGAAAACATCCTCAATTTTATTGAGAGAAACAAGTATGCGGTGGGAGGCGTGTTGCTTACGCACGATCATACCAGTCATGTCCATGGCTTAAGGACTCTCAAACGAGTCTATGATACGGTCGTATACGGCGGGAACCCTTCAGTTTGCGAAGAGCGGGCTAACCTGGTTCATGACGGCGATCGCTTAGAGCTAGGGCCGTTCAGCATAGAGGCGTACAGCGTCCCTGGCCACTCATCCGATTCCATCGTCTACCGGATAGATCGTTTATTGTTTACCGGTGATGTTTTAAGCGCCGGTCTCGTAGGTAAAACCGTCAGCGCCTACGGACGAGCCGTACAAGCCGCGGCTATACGCAATAAGCTCTTCGCGCTGCCTGGGGAGTTTATCGTACTCCCAGGACACGGCCCGCCCAGCAATCTAGACGCGGAACGCCGCTTCAACGCCGGGTTAATGGCCGCGGAAAAGGTAGCGGCTCAACGCCGCGCGGTATCGCTTGACGCTTGGTAAACGGCATTAACGCTGCCAGCGCGTAAGCCCCAGCGTTTTTTAACATACTCATGAAAGGCCGCTACCTCAGCACGAAAAAGCTCAGCCAAGTCCGGCCAGGTTCCGGTGGATAGGTCTTTCGGTCCTAAAGCGGAAGCTCGACGCGGATCGTTAGCGAGACGGGAAGGCAAGGTTTCGCCAAAGTATTTAAGCGCCGAGGAAACGGATTGTTGAAGGCAATAAGCCATGAATTCGTTTACCATCAGTTCGGCGTTGGCGGTGTCATAGCGATTTTGGTCAAAGTAAGCTATCAAAAAGCGCTTCGCCTTTTCGTCTAAACGTTCCCAACGTCCGGCCGCGAAAAGACGAAACTCCTCATCGGTAAAAAATAAAGCGTGATAGGACTCATGGGTCATAAACATTGCCCGTAGATAAGAGGCCGATTCCCGCGACAAGGAAATAATAGCGCCCTTCCCAGCCACATAGCTATTTTCCTTTTCCTGGATAATACCCTGATCACATAGAATCCGCTTAAGTTCTTCCTCCTCTTTGGAAACGCTAAACCCTGACGCCATAACGGCGGAAAAGAACGCCGCTAGGTCTTCGGCCTTATAATCATGCGCGTTCCACCCGTGAAGATGAGCTATATCCTTATATTTCATAAGTTTACCGATATACCCAGCTTTTTCCACAAAAAAGGCCAAGCGCTTAAACAGCCTATCTTGAGTAGCGTAATCAGCGGTATCAAAAATCAAAACGCTCGGGAAAGACGGCCAGCGGAAAACCTCAAAACGAGGATCGCGCCAAGCTTCCCACCTATAGCTCAATATTAAGCCAGGATCCAAGGCTATTGGCTCCGGAAAGCTTTGTTGGCGCGTTGGCACAACCATAAACAGCCGCGGCCAGTTGTCAGCCTCATACAGGAGGGGATTTGGCGCTTTGTCAAATAAACCGGCATTTAGGACAAATAAGCCCGCGTTCATTCCGGAAGACGCGCCCGCGGAACTATCCGGGCAGATAAAACGTTTCTCTCCCGCGCTAAGGCTTATCTCGCCGGAATCGCCGCGAAAACGCAGATCAAAGCCTATGTCAGCTCTAAATTCATCTGGAATATCGATGACAACACGCCGCCTTGCATCCAGTTTCTCGCGGTAGATAAAGGGAGTCACCCAAAGCGGAGAAGCCGTATCATCGCGGCCAAAAGCACGCTCCCTAAAACTTAGCAGCTTTAAGGTAAAGCGCGGCACCTGACTGGCCGTTTCCGCTAAAGCGGAAAGACGAGAGTTTTTTTGATCGGCCTTGGCGTCGTTTTGTTCAACGCCAATCGTAAAAGCGGAGAGCGGATTTAAGGTCAGGGGAAGACGATACCGAAGGCGGAAAACGCCATCGGCTTGAACCGCTTCCGGTATTTCCGAGGGACCAGGCAAGGCCCAAGCGTTTTGGCCCTCAGCGCGGAAAACGACAAGTCCAACGACCGCTTGAGGCTCGGCGGGCAACTCGTAATACAATTCCAGAGCTTCGGCTTCAACTGGAGCGTTAAGGCGATACCGCAGCGTACCTTCGTCACGCTGGAGCCTGCCCGCCCGGGAAGCTGAATCAGCGGCTAGGAGGCCCAGCTCAACACCGGAAACGTCCAGCAGAGATAGGTCAGCGCTACGGTATTGGCCGCAAGCTTGGACCGCCAGCAAAACGCAGAGGCTAAGGCAGAAAAATAAAAGCTTCTTGCCCGACATTGATACCCTAGAGCGCGATCAACGCGCGCGCCATTAGCTGAGCGATCGAGTACTTCCGTTCCATCGTCATCTCAGCGTCGTTCCGTAAGAAACTATCAAACCGCCCGATAAAAGCGTCCGGTAAAACGGGCAGCTCCTTTACCTGCGAATAATAAGCCCTATGAGACGGCTCAAAACGCTTATTGACGCAGAACAGCACTAGGCAGGCGCTTTTTATAAACAAAGCCGAGGATACCAAATAATGGAAATCATCTCCCTGAATCAAAGCCGCTCCTAGATCGCTTAGGTAATGCTCCATTTTGGATTGGGCGGTCGCCCGCATTCTCTGCCAAAATTCCTCGCTTAACGAAGACAAGCGCGACCGTACTTGATCAATCCAATCACTGCGGCGAAACAGGATTTCACCTCGGCTTAGGCGGTAAAACATATAGGTTCCGGAATCTTTTAATAACCAAAGCTGATCCATACGCTGATCGGCGACATTCACCAAATCATCGACCTTTTTAACGGCTTTTAGCTCTATCCGTACCGGCAATCCGTTTACTAAAAATCGGTCTTTATGCTGTAAAGTCGAGGTCTCAAAAGCGGCGATATCGTCACCATATTGGACTTTGCGGTCAGCAACCGACGGAACCGGCCCATGATGATACACATCCAATATAAGCGCGAAGTAGGGATCTAAAGTATCGGGTAAAGCCGCCTCATTTAAAGCGACGCATTCTACTGACGACCAGGATGATATAATAGCCACAAAGCGATCGGCTAAACTCTTCGTTTTACGTTTCATAGGAAACAGCCTTCCTTTACACAAGCTAGCCTGAACTGTATCATGGAATAGGTAAAATGAGAAAGCCAATCTCCCCCCGTATCCACCGCCTGGCCGCGCTTTTTCCTCATGAGGAAAGCGCGCGGAAAATCCTCACTTACCAAGTAGCGCTATGCCGTGCCGGTCTTTTATCGGCCATAGCCCTGCCCACTTTTTATCCGCTTAGCTTTGAGAAAACGCCGATCGCGGAAACGCGGCTCCGCGAATCGGCTAAAAAGCTTAGAGCCACGATCGGCGAGAGTCTAACCATAGAAGCCCCTTATATCGTGTCAAGTTATACCGAAACACTCCCATTTCCTGCCATAGTCGCGCGCGGCGGACCATCCCAGCCTGATCTGGCTAAGCAGCTTACTCGTATAGCCTTAAGCGAAACCGAGGACCTGATGAAAAACATGCCTTATAACTGGCTAATCGCCCTTATACCGCCGCTGGACGGATGGCGGGAGAGCGCGAATAAAGTTTTATCGGTCGCGCGGGAATATTCGCCCTTCCCTCTCAGTTTCCGCAACGCCTATCTGGCCAATCTTGTCGTTAAAATTACCAAAGAGCTAGTCGCCGTTCATTGGGAACGAGGTCTCCAGTTATGGCTACCTTCAAGACGCGGCAAGTGAGGAACGGATATATGCCAAGTTATCGCGAAGGGGATGGAGAGTTGCGATTGGATGTTCAAGCGCTTCCCGGCGCTAGCCGCACCCAAATCAGAGGAGAGAAGAATAACAGGCTCCGCGTCAGCATCGCGGCCGCGCCAGAGGACGGTAAAGCGAATAAAGAGCTTATCTCTTTCTTAGCTAAGAAATTAGATTGCCCAAAAAGCGCTATTCATATAAGCGCTGGAGAAAAAGCGCGCTTAAAGACTCTCAGTCTGCCGCTTGATTGTAAAAGCCGGCTACAAGCGCTTTTGGAAGAAACCTCAAAGAAGCAATAAAACTTATGAGCCGCCCGCGATTCGAACGCGGGACCCACGCCTTAAAAGTGGTTCCCGATACTGTAATCCGTTGTAACCTTCTGTAATTAAGTGTAATAGATACATGGAAATATT
>CAZJJK010000035.1:0-26362 GCA_964546285.1 uncultured Treponema sp.
GTTACTTTACGTTTTGTTTTTATATCAGTCCCAATGAAACTGGCCTTCGCCTTGGGTGTCGCCATACTGATGAATCAAAAACTAAGGCTGGTAGCCCTCTATCGGACGGTGTACTACATCCCGACTCTGCTGGGCGGATCGGTGGCTATCGCGGTGTTGTGGCGCTTATTGTTTGCCGGCGACGGTGTCGTCAATTCTATTATTCGTCCGCTTTTGGGAGTGGACCCCCCATCATGGATATCCAATCCTCAATACGCTCTGTATACACTGATCCTCTTGGCGGTGTGGCAATTCGGATCGCCTATGATTATTTTTTTGGCGGGATTGAAACAAATACCCCAAGAGTATTATGAGGCGGCCAGCGTGGACGGCGCTAGCAAACTGCGGCAATTCCTGTCCATCACGCTACCCAGCCTATCTCCTATCATTTTCTTTAATTTCGTGATGCAGATGATCAGCGCCTTTCAATCCTTTACCCAGGCCTACATCGTATCCGGCGGGCAGGGCGGTCCTATCGACTCCACGATGTTCTATAGTCTTTATCTTTACCTTCATGGTTTCGCTTGGTCCCACATGGGTTACGCCGCCGCTATGGCCTGGGTCTTGCTCATTATTATCGCCGGTCTAACAGCCCTCACTTTTAAATTCTCCAAATCTTTAGTCAGTTACGGAACGGGTGAGTAGCATGAAAAATAAGCAAGAGCGCTTCATGTCCGCGACCATATCCAACCTAATCATTATCATCATTGGTATAGGCATGTTGTACCCCGTGATCTGGCTGATCATGGCCTCCTTTAAGGAGGGGACGCAAATCTTCAGCGACCCCAGCTTATTGCCGGAGCGCTGGACTCTCACTAATTACGTCAAGGGCTGGGCTGGTATTCATATCGTCGGTTTTGGCACCTTTTTCCTTAATTCCTTCATCATCTGCGCCTTATCAATTATCGCCAACGTCGTTTTCTGTTCCGTGACGGCATACGCCTTCGCTCGGCTGCGTTTCAAAGGCAAAAATTTCTGGTTCGCCATTATGTTGTTGACTATGATGTTGCCCGGCCATGTGACGACTATCCCCCGCTATATCATTTTCCGTTCCTTTGGGTGGATAAATACCATTTTGCCCTTCGTCATCCCAAAATTATTCGCCACCGACGCCTTTTTCATCTTTCTCCTGGTTCAATTCATCCGCAGTCTGCCCAAGGACATGGACGAGTCCGCCTATATGGACGGGTATGGTAAATTCGGCATTTATATAAAGATAATTATGCCCCTTACGGTTCCGGCCCTTATCACGACCGTTTTGTTCACCTTCTTATGGACCTGGGACGATTTTTTCAATCAGATGCTCTACCTGAATACTCCAGCGAAGTATACGGTCCCCATGGGGCTTAGGCTGTTTTTAGATTCCTCTGGTTTATCGTCCTGGGGGCCTATGTTCGCCATGTCGGTATTGTCGCTCGTACCGTCTCTTTTGCTGTTCTTCGCTCTACAAAAGTATTTTGTTCAGGGCATTTCCACAACGGGAATCAAGGGATGAAAATCCCTTACAATAAATGGAGGTTAGAGATGAAGAAACTGTTGTTAGGTTGCTTGGTCTTGCTGATGAGCGCGACCATGGTCTTCGCCGCCGCGGAGCAAGAAGCTGGCGCGACTAGCGCCAAAGCCATCCGCTGGTCGTTCTGGGGCAGTGAAGCTCGCATCAAGAATACTCAGTTGGCCATCGATAAGTTTACCGAAAAGACCGGCATTATCGTTGCGGCCGAACCGGCTCCTAGCCCGGGGGATCACTTCGCAAAATTCGCTACCCAATTCGCCGGCGGTAGCGCGGTGGATATCGTTCAGCTCGGCGGCGACTTCTCCAATCTAGGCGTCGGCTTGGATGTTGGGACAGTACTGATGCCCCTGGATTCTTTCGTGGCCAGCGGTGTGATCGACTTGTCTAAGGTTGACGCGGCCGCTGTCGCCGCTGGTACGGTGGCTGGGAAACTTTATGCCCTTCCGCTCGCCGCTAATATGCCTGGTATCCTCTACAACAAGTCGTTGCTGGAGCGGGTCGGCGCGCCGTTGCCAAAGGTGTCCATGAACTGGGCCGAATTCAGCGCTTGGCTGGCCGCTGTTAAGATAAAGCTGCCGGCGGGCGTGTACCCTATAGCCGATAACAGCTCCAATCAGGATCAGTCCTTCTTCTTCGGTTATTGGATGCGCCAAAACGGTACCCCGATGTGGGACGGCACCAAGTCTAATGTCACCGCCGCCGACGCCAAGGCTTATTTTGATCTATGGGCTGGCCTGCGCGCCACCGGCATGATCCCGGACGCTCAAACTGCCGGAACCTACGCCGAGACCAACGAATCCACCTCGTCGCTGATCGCCGGAAAGGTTGCCGCCTGCGTTATCTGGTCCAACCAGCTCTTGAACTACCAGAACGCGACCAAGGACACACTTGACCTGATCGAATTCCCGAACGCCGTAGCCAGTAAGGCGCTTTGGGGTCAGATGAGCCAGATGATGGCCATCAGCAAAAACTCCAAGAACGGTGAAGCGGCCGCTAAATTCGTCAGCTACCGAGTCAACGATCCTGGAGTATGGAAGATCATGGGCGCCGATCCAGGCAACCCTGTCAACTCGGAAGGCCGTGCTGTTGTCGCTACGACTGATATCGCGAAAAAAGTCGCCGCGTACATAGACGTAGCCGGTCAACACGCTTCCGCCCGGGATCCCAATATGCCGAATGATTCCCAATGGAACAACCGGTTATACACCATCGCGCAGCGAGTGGCTTTTGGTCAGATAACGACCGCCCAAGCCGGTCAGCAAGTGGTGGACCTGATCGCGGAGCTGACCCGCTAGTACAGCGGCTGAGTGTTTAGAAAAAAAAGCGGTAATTAACGAGGGCCCTCCCAGCTTTTAGCCGGGAGGGCCCTTTTTTTGTACGCGCCCGTTGTTGCCAAAGCGCGTGAATTGGAATAGCCTTGTTCGTAAATGTTTACACTGAAGCGAGGGGCCGATGAAACACGCGAGCGCGATAGTGATTTTTTTAGCGCTGTCGTTCCGCCTATTCGCCGGCGGCCATTCAGACATAAACGCTGATGATACCACGGCGCGTATGCCGACGGCGCCGGGTGAACTTCCCATCGTTGATACACCGATAACGCTAAGCGCCTTCGCCCCAAGTATCGGTATTATAGCCGATTTTTCCACCAACGCTTTATATAAATGGGTAGAAGAAACAACTGGCGTTCATATTCAATGGATAGAATCCAGTAAGGTTGACGCTAAAAATAAATTATCGGCTATGCTCGCTTCCGGCGAATATCCGGATATTATCTTTGGCGCTTCAGGTTCCGGTTTAGCCGTTCAGGATATCTATCGTTATGGTAAGCAGGGCATTTTTATCTCCATGAATGAATTGATTAAAAAGTACGCTTTCCATATCGATGAGTTTTTTGAAGCCGAACCAGACTTTAAGGCGGTGATAACCAGTCCTGACGGTAATATTTATGGTCTGCCCGCCGTAATTACTGACGACTATCATATGACAATGCGTCAAAAATTTTGGATAAATAAGAGCTGGCTTGAAAAACTTGGGCTCGCTATGCCGACAAATACCGATGAATTCTATAAAACGATGAAAGCTTTTAAGGAAAGGGATCCAAATGGCAATGGTTTAGCCGATGAAATCCCAATGACCGGGGCAAAACGCCACTTGGAAGATCTGGCGTTGTGGATTATGAACGCTTTTGTTCCCGCCGGCGGTCAGGATGATTCCGGAGACGCCTTCCTTAATTGTTATGAGTTTATCGTTGACGGGAAGGTGTTTTTCAGTGCCGATAAAGAAGCGTTTAAGTCTGGCCTTATCTATCTTCATAAACTATACGAGGAAGGTCTTTTTAATGTCTCCTCTTTGACACAGGATCGCGCTCAGATTAAACCCCTGATAGAGGATGGCATAAACCGTGTCGGCGGCGTCGCTTCTCATCATCCAGGGAATTTCGCGAGCCTAACCGATGACTTAAGCAAGCCCTTCCACGACTACGCCGCGCTCCCGCCGCTTCAGGGGCCAGACGGCGCCCGTAATACGCCATGGTTTATTGACGCGGTTATCAGACCGGGAGAATTTGTCATTACCAACCGTTGCGAATACCCTGAAGTGGCTTTTCGCTGGGCTGATCAATTCTATAGCTTGGAAACCATGCTTAACGACAAGGGCGTGGAGGGTGTTCATTGGGCTAAGCTGAGTTCTGAAGAAAAGCTGGCGGATTTCAACGGGAATCCGGCCAAATATAAATATCTTAATCCGCTTACGCCGGAAGATAACGCGCAAATCAATATGGGGCCGGGGTGGACACGCGATTTAAAATACGAATTCGCCGTTTCATCGGATTTTTCATACGAGCAGCTCTTGTTTGACGCGACAAAACTGTATGACCCCTATAAAGTTAAGCGCTACCCTTACGGGACGGTTATCATAGCCGACGCGGTGTTCAGCGAATTCAACGATCTTAGGCGGGTCATCCATACCTATGTCGCGGAAGCAACCGATCGCTTTATTATAGGCGATATGGATATAGATGAATATTGGCCCGCTTATATAAAGCAGTTGGATAGAATAGGCTTAGCTCGCTTTCTCTGGATTTTAGAAGACAGTTTATTGTCAAACGCGAGTTAAAGCGTGAAGGGAAACGCATGAAATCAAACACCGCGGCGCGGCGGCTGCTTGCCCGTTTCGTTGTTACTAATTTGTTGATTCTGGCTCCTCCTTTTCTTGTCTCTATGGCGTATTACGCCGTTTCCTTGCGCGTTATTAGAGAAAACATGGACGCTGTCGCTTCCGCCCAGCTCGCTTCAAGCGTAGCCTCCGTTGATAGAAAAATATCGGATCTGAATACGCTGATGGATCGCTTATCCACGGATTATGAGTTGATCCGTTTTTTAAATGAAGATAAAACTATAAATGATATAGCATTATATGATAGCCGGCGCGTGTCTGAGAAACTTTCTTCCCTTGTGCTCGGCGGAGAAGTGGTCAGTCGTTGTTTTGTCTATTTAACGAATAGCGATATGGTAATTCATGACAGCGGGTGGGCGAGTTTTGATAGTTTTTATGGGCCCTTGTTTGAGGTGTCCGGTTTGTCCGGTATGGAATGGAAGAACTTAATGTTCGGTGTTAAGAACGCGTTTACTCTCCTGTCTGGGCATCAAGTCTTGGTGGATGGAAAGAGCGGGGAGGCGCATTTTTTAATAAGAACTATCGGGTATGGACCGTACCGCAGGGGGTTTATAGTTAGCGTTATCGATCAAGAAGCCTTGGGTCGCCGTTTAGCGAAATTACCGGAATTATTTGGCGGATCGGTATTGGCGTTGGACGCGGATGGGGGGCTTATTGCCTATAGCGGCGAGGCTTTGTCATTAAGTGATATAGCTAGTCTGTCGGTCGCCGCCTCTGATACGGAATCGATAGTTTTAGGGAATATCAGGTATAGAGTGTACCGTTTGGGATCTCCTGGCAACGATTGGACCTATATTGCCCTGGCTGAGGAAAGGACCTTAGCGGCGGATCTAATCCGGGTTCAAACGATAGCTTATTTTTTGTTTGGCGCTGGGGTTCTACTCAGTTTGATCGCTTCTATCCTGGCCGCTTTCTCAAACCGTCGGCCTATCACGCCGCTTTTTGAGCTTATCGCCAATCCCCAACCATCAAGCGGCGGCCGCGGTCCCGGTATATATGAATTAGTGGAGAGCGCGATACTCCGCCTAACCGATGACAATAAACAACTGGCTAATCAAGTGCGTGATGCCGAGGAAATAGCCCATCTTTATTTCTTTCAAACCTTATTGCGCGGCGACTATCGGGATCGCTCTCGTTTCGTGGAGGATAGACGGAAGTTGGGCGTCGCGCTGTCTGAGTCCCCTTATTACGTGCTTGTGTGCCGTTTATCCTCATTCGCGTCGGTTTTGGGTGAGCAAGAGCGCCATCAAGCGTCGGACGCATTGCTTCGAGCCGCCAGCGCGCACGCCGCCACAGACGAACATGCCGCTTTATTCGCGCCTGGAGAGCTTGTTTTGGTTAAGCGTTTGATTGAAACCGATAGATTTCGAGAAGAAGCCGGTTCCCTTGTCGCATCGTTGCGGACGCAGGCCGATCCCCGTTTTCGCGGCAGCCTGTTATTCGGTGTTGGCCGATCAGTCGCGGATCCTTTTTTATTGTCGCGTTCATACGATGAAGCGATAAGCGCTTTAGCGAAAAGCGCTGGAGGACCTGAATCGTTATCTATTTACGCGGATACGCCTACAGCTGAAAACTCTTACCATTATCCTTTCGATATAGAAGAATCTTTAGTTAGAGCGCTTAGGGCCGCGAATACGCATCTATTGGAGTCTTTATTAGCTGATCTGAAAACGGCCAATTTTATATCGCGCTCCTTAGCGCTTACCGAAGCGCGCAATTTTCTGGCCGCTCTTAGGGAAACCGCTTGGCGATTGATCTCTGAGGCGCCTGATCCTTCTGACCATCTTGTTATGCTTGTTAAGAATTTGGACAGCCAGGACCAGTCAAGCCCGATAGAGCGCTTTGCCATTTTAGAAAATATCTTTCGCTCCATAGTCGCTGAGAGGGAAAAGGGAAAACGTAGCCACAAGGATGAACTTGGCCAAGCTATCACGCGGTATATCAATGAAAACTACGCCGATCACAACTTAGGCTTAACGCTTATCGCCGATGAATTCGGCATATCGGAAAGCTATCTGTCCTCGTTCTACAAAGAACAAAGCGGGGAATGCTTGTCAGAGCGTTTGTCGCGGGTGCGCTTATCCGCCGCGGCGAAACGGCTGAAAGAAAGCCGAGCTTCAGTTGATGTTATCGCCCGGCATTGCGGCTATACCAACGCCGCCAGCTTTCGCCGCGCATTTAAACGGGTTTATGGCGTATCGCCTTCCGACTATAGATAGGAAGCGTCGGTTAAAACGGGGACCGTTTAATCCGGCCAAGCGATAAAGGCGCTGGAGCTTCATACTTAGTTGGGATGCTTTTATGGGAAGCTTAAGGAGTGGGCTTTATGAAGAGTTCTGACATAAGAATGCGTGATCCTTATGTGTTGGCAAGACCGGCGGAAGGAAAAATGTACCTATTCGGCACCACTGATCCCGATCCTTGGCGGGGCCTTGGGCTTGGTTTTGACGCCTATGTCGGCGATGATGGCGAGAACTGGGAAGGCCCCTATCCGGCTTTCCGTCCGCCTGAAGGTTTTTGGGCTGACCGAAATTTCTGGGCGCCGGAAGCTCATGAATACCGAGGCGCTTTTTATTTGTTCGCGAGCTTCAAGGCTGAAGGGCATCGGCGCGCGACGCAAATCCTGCGATCCGATAGACCGCTCGGTCCCTACACCCCGCATTCAGAAGGGCCGGTAACGCCTCCTGATTGGGAATGTTTAGATGGCACTTTGTATGTTGATGAGAAGGGATGGCCATGGTTGGTGTTTTGTCATGAATGGGTACAAACGATTGATGGGGAAATACACGCGCTACGTTTGTCCGAGGACCTGAAAAAGACTATAGGCGATCCAAAGTTGTTGTTTAAGGCCTCTGAGGCCCCGTGGACCCGCGCTATCAAGCGGCGTGACGGTTCCCTTAATCCGGCGATGCGCGTTACCGACGGCCCCTTTGTTTATCGTTGCGTCGATAAAACCCTATTGTTGCTTTGGTCCAGTTTTTCGGACACTGGCTACGCGCTTGGCGCGGCGCGGTCGCGAAGCGGCGATATTTTTGGGCCTTGGGATCAGGAAGCTACGCCTATTCTGGATTCCGATGGCGGTCACGGTATGCTTTACACCGATTTTTCTGGGCGTTTATGGCTTAGTTACCATTCGCCGAACGCTACTCCGGAGGAGCGCGTTAGACGTCTTCAGCTTGTGGAGAGTAGTGGAAGCTTGCGCTTGAAGAAGGGAGAAAGCGTTTGAAAATTGATCGTCGCTCCCTGGTCACGCGGCATAATCCGCGACTTACCGCTTATGACGCCTATTCCCGCCTATCGGTGGGCAATGGCGAGTTAGCCTTTACCGCTGACCCCAGTGGATTGCAGACTTTTAGCGATGACCGACCGGGGACAATGCCGCTTTGCACCCAAGCTCAATGGGGATGGCATTCTTTCCCGTCGCCTTTAGGCGAGGACCGCGGCCGTTCGGCGCTTCATCTTCAAGCCTTTGATATTGGCGGCCGCTCCATTTCTTACGCTTCGTCTGAAACGGGGCAGGAAGAGCTGTTCAGGGACCTAAGGATCAATCCGCATCGCTTAAACTTGGCGAGGATAGGTTTTTTAGGCGATGAAAAACTGACTAAAAACGCCTGCCCCTTTCCGCTTTGGCCGGAAAAAGAAGCGGCTAGTATAAGCGACATTGATCAGACTTTGGATCTGTGGCAGGGACTTTTGCTTAGCCGTTTTCGCTATAAGGATCATGCGTATCGAGTGGAGACCCTGTGTCATCCCTATCAGGACGCGTTGGCCTTTAGGATAGAAAGCGCTGATGGTCCTAACGTGGAAAGCGAAATAGAGCTTTTGATAGCTTTCCCTTACGCCTCCCCAAGTATCTCCGCGGCCGATTGGACCTTGCCAGAGCGTCATACTAGCAGCGTATTAGGCGACGCCGAAGACGGGCGCCTAAGGCTGCTGCGGGTTTTGGATGAAAGCGTCTATTTTGTGGATATAGCTTTTGTCGGCGCGCGGGTGGAACGGGTGGGGCGGCACTTTTTCGCTATTCACGGCCAAGGAGCGGTAGAACTGTCGCTTGTTTTTTCGTCGCAAGAACCGCGTGTCCGTCCGCCGTCTTGGGAAGACTGCCAGAGCGCTTGTTCGCGTTATTGGGCGGACTTCTGGCAAAGTGGCGGCGCCTTTGAATGCGGTGGCGGCCGTGATAAGCGGGCGCCGGAGTTAGAGCGTCGTGTCGTGCTTTCTCAGTATCTTACGGCTATTCAATGCGCGGGTTCTCTGCCTCCCCAAGAGACGGGTTTAAGCTGCAATAGCTGGTATGGTAAATTTCACCTGGAAATGCATTACTGGCACGCCGCCCACTTCGCGCTTTGGGGCCGCGCGGCGCTGCTTGAACGCAGCCTTTGGTACTATCGCCGCATCCTGCCTCAGGCGCGCGAAAAAGCTAAGGCGCAGGGGTATAGGGGCGCGCGTTGGCCAAAGATGACCGACCCGTCCGGTTTTGACAGCCCTTCCTCGATCGGGACTTTTCTTTGCTGGCAGGAACCTCATCCGATAATGTACGCCGAGCTGCTTTACCGCGCCCGGCCTGGCCGCGAAACGCTGTTAAGCTACGCTGATGTGGTTTTCGCCAGCGCGGACTTTATGGCGGATTACGCTCGGCTTGAAAAGGATGGATCGCGGCATTTGGCTCCGCCGCTTATTCCGGCTCAGGAAAATCATGACCCGCGGATCACAAGGGACCCCACTTATGAATTGGCCTATTGGCGCTGGGCTCTTACGATCGCGTTGACGTGGCAAAGACGTATGGGCTTGAAGGAAGATCAGACTTGGCAGGCGGCGCTGGACGCTATGGCTCCGCTTCCATTCGGTTATTTGGAAAATAAGCGGCGCGTCTATCTGTCGCATGCCGCCTGTCCCGACACCTTTGGTTCTTTCGCGAAAGACCACCCGTCTATGCTGATGGCCTTTGGCGTACTAAACGGCATCGGCGTGGATAAAACGCTGATGAACGATACCTATAACGCGGTGATGGAACACTGGGATTTTGAAAGCTGTTGGGGTTGGGATTTTCCCATGATGGCTATGAGCGCCGCTCGGCTTAATCGGCCTGACGACGCGGTAGACGCCTTGCTGATGGCCACCCCAAAGAATACATATCTCGCCAATGGTCATAATCCTCAGCTGCCAGGCGACGTTTTGCCGCTTTACCTGCCAGGCAACGGCGCCCTGCTCTTGGCTGTGGCGATGATGGCCGCCGGCTGGGATGGTCATGAAAGCGCTCAGCCTTCTGACGGAAGCGCTTGCCGTCTCAGCGCCGGTTTTCCGGATAAAGCTTGGGATATAGCGTGGGAAGGCTTGTCAGCCTTGCCCTGAAAAGGAAGATAGCTGAGGCGCTTTCAAAAGTCGGTAACTTTCGCAAGAACCTCAGCTGTCTTCACGGCTTGCGGCCGCCAAGCGTTTTGGCGCGTAAAAGGACTAGGGCAGCGATATGCCCAGCCATTTACTTGGATCGGCGACATCCTGAGCTATCAAACCGAGAGAGACTTTCGCGGTGGTTTCGCCGACTAGCCACGCTATATCGGAATGTGAAAAACGCGCGCCGGAACCGGGAATATTAACTAAGGCCATAGCGTGACTATATTCTTTTGAAACCATCATTGAAGCCATAATATTGGATCTGTGAAGTATTAAGGCCATCAATAGCGCCCGGCTGTCGCAATCGCCGCGTTGTTCGGTCGCCGCCGAGACCAAATTAACAAAATCGCTGCCATCCGGGTCGCGTTCGTAGCTAAAATCCTGAACCCAGCTAAGCAGCGTCTGGGCCAATAAGCGTTGACCCGCCTCATCCGCTATATCGATATTGAGCGCGCGCTCTATAGCGAAAGCCGTATAAGCCAGGCGGTCAAAAGCGTCGCGATACACCGTTCTATAAAAGCGCCTCCAGGCTTCGCGCCAAAACGGGGAATCCAAATAACGGCTAAGAACGGAGAATTCCCTATCCACAACCGCTTGGTTAGCCTCAGCGTCATCCTCGTCGATTACGCTTACAAGCGTTTTTCCTTGTACCGAAAAGGCTACGCTCCTTTTCCCCTTAGCCGGATAAGCGAAAGCGCTGACCGGCCCAGGTAAAAACCGCTCCGCCGCGCTGGGGGCGACCGAATCAAGCGCCGATACATGTAGATCCATAAGATCGATCCCGGAAGGACCATAGGCTAGGACCAGTAAAATAGGCGATGATCCGCCAGCCGGTTCGGCCCGCGGCGCGCTTTTTTCAGGCGGATCAAGTTCCACGCAGAGAGCCCACCCATCAACCTGACCAGAGGCGGCTGTAAAAGCTAAATTCATCAGAGCCGCCGAACGTTCGTTATAGTTAAATATCGATATATCGGCTTCAGCTGACAGACGCTGAACAATATCCGAGGCGGCTGTTTCCGCGTCAGCGTAACGGCCAGGCGCGTACACGACTAAGTCCGCCATAGCGCCTGAGTCATGAGCAAAGGAAAAACGCGTTACTCCGTCGCCATCCACAAAAGAATAGGCTTCTGGAAGATCGATGGTGAAACCCCAGCTTGGCGAAACCAGGGTTTCGCCGTAGGCGGAAGCGGCTATAAGCAGCACGCCGATAAGGCAACAAAAACTGGAAATACGATCGGCACGACGACCTGACGAGAATGCTGTCATGCGTATATAATATCGCGTTAGCCGCTGTTAGCGTAAGTAATAGTTTATTTTTACGATTTGTCGGCGTTTTTTGGGGAGGTATAGTGCCCTCTATAGCCATTAGGTATGAAGATGAGGATTTTATAGTTGTCGATAAAGCTTCGGGCTTAGCCACCCAAGGTGGGGAAGGGCTGTCAAACGACCTAATAAGCGTTCTGGAGCGGCAATTGCCATATCGGCCATATTTAGTCCATCGACTTGATAAGGATACGAGCGGGCTGATTATGCTCGCCAAACATCACGACGCGGCGGCTGAGGCGGCCGCGCTTCTGAACGCGAAAAGATGCAAAAAGATATATCTAGCTGTCTGTGACGCTCCCTTTGACAAACTTTCGGGCCAAATCGATGAAGACCTTGATATTCGTGGGCGGAAACTTAGCGCGCTTACGCAATATCGCGTTTTTTCTCAGAATGATACATACGCGGCTGTCCTCTTGCGTCTCAAGACCGGGCGGACCCATCAAATTAGGCGGCATTTAGCCAATTTTTCACATCCCGTATTAGCCGATGATAAATATGGGGCTTTCGCTCTGAATAAAAGCCTAAAGAAAACAATGGGCTTAAAGCGTTTATTGCTCCATGCCGTCTGGCTGGAGCTCCCTGGGCGGTTTCGCTTGTTTGGCGAGCCCCCGCCGCATTTCGATCCTATTATGGAAATTATTACGGGGAACGTTTCCTGGCGCTCGGCGTTGGCCGAGCTTTGCGGATTGGTTTTCTAGTTTATTCCCCTCTTCTTTATTTGCCTTTGACGACAATTAGTTTTATGCTGTATACTCATGGCGTGATAGTTCCTAAAGTTAATCGCGCTAAAAATAACCCCGCCGAACGGAAAACGTTGGATAGCCAAGATTTAGCATATTGGTTATCTCAACCGGCAGACGAGCGGCTCGCCGCCGTTGAATTCCTTAGGAGGCAATATTATGGCCGAGGCACCGCGGGACTTCGTCGAGTTGTTTCGGTGCTTAAACGCCCATAAGGTTCAGTATGTGATTGTAGGCGGCTACGCGGTCGCGTTTTACGGCTTCCCCCGTTTTACCGGAGATCTCGACCTTTTTCTGAATCCATCAAAAGAAAACGCTGATCATGTTTTGGAAGCGCTGGAAGCCTTTGGCTTTGGTGGACTTGGATTAAGCGCTGAGGATTTTAGCGATAAAGACCATATTGTCTCTCTCGGGTATCCGCCGGAACGGGTGGACTTGGTTTGCGATATTGAGGGCTTGGATTGGCCTGAGGTCTGGAACCGACGTTTCGCTGGTTCTTTTGGCGGAGTTGAGACTTTTTTTATCTCAAAAAGCGATTTGCTTAAGTATAAACGCTTGTCGGACAGAGCCCAGGACCATGTTGACGCCGATATGTTAGATATGGAAAAACTTAACAAAGACCCGCCGCCGCTTTCATCTCTATAAAAAGGCGCACTGTTTTAGGCTGTCCATAGCCTTGACAGAGGAAGGCCTTTTTCCCATCATGGGCGACTACATGAACGACTCCAGACTGATACGGTGTCAACTTGAAACATTATCGACAGCGGCTTTGTTAGCGCGGGCCGATAGTCTCGCTCTGGATATTCCTCCCGATTTAAACCGAAATTTTATTATTCAGGAAATATTGGAAGCCGAAGCCGAACTGGATGTTCCTCAAACGGAAGAAAAGCTAGAAGTTGTTAGCCATAATTCCAATCGCCTGCCTTTAGAATTGCCGCGCGGGTATAATGAAACCTTTATCGCTGTTTTACCGCGCGATCCAATTTGGGCCTATGTGTTTTGGGAAATCCGCTTTTGCGATAAGGAAGCCAAAGAACGCGTGCCGAGTTTTTCCGGCTATCGTCTCCAGGTAATTAGCTTAACTGGCGTTGATGGGAAAAATGACGGGTCGTCTTTTCTAGTGCCGGTAGAGAAGACCGATAATGCCTGGTATCTCTGCTTGCCATCCGGTACTGACTGGTGCCGTGTTGATTTATGCGAAATAGTTGGTGGCAGTTTGGCGCCGATAGTGTCTTCCGCTCCCTTTCGTATTCCCTCTGGTCGTCCCAGGCTGAATAATGAAGCGGCTAACGCTATCTCCTCGGCGCTCCAGTTGTCCGGGGTGTCAAAGCTTCATGTTTCAAGAAATTTAGAATGGTCGTCGCGGCGGCCTCGTCGTTATGAGGAGTAAGCGCGTTGGCCATACACGATCTTATTTTGGCGCTTCATGCCCATCTGCCCTTTATTCGTCATCCAGAAGAAGCCGATCCGGTGGAGGAGCGCGCCTTCTTTGAAGCCATTACGGAAAGCTATCTACCCTTATTGCGCGTTTTTGATCATTTAGACGCGGATCAGGTTCCCTTTAAGCTTGTAATGTCTTTTTCGCCCACTCTCTGCGCTATGTTGTCAGATGAGCTTTTATGCGATCGTTATGTAAAATATCTGGATCGCTTAATTGAGCTTGGCGCTCGGGAAGTCAAGCGGACAAAGGGCGATGAGCGGCGCCACCGTTTGGCTTGTCTCTATTATGATAGAGCGGTTGAAGACAGGGTGGCTTTCGCGGAGCGTTATGATAGAGAATTGTTGAAGGCCTTCGACTATTACCATAAAAAGGGCAGGCTGGAGTTATGGACAAGCGCGGCTACCCACGCTATTTTGCCCTTTTTAGCGCCACGGCCTGAAGCTGTCCAAGCTCAAATAGAAATCGCCTTGACTATGCACCGGCAGCATTTTGGCCGAGGACCACAGGGTTTTTGGTTGCCGGAATTAGCCTGGTTCCCTGGTATTGACGACTATCTCAAAGCCTATAATATCGCGTATACCCTGGTTGATACCCATGGTCTTTTGTACGCTGATCCCGTTCCATCGGCTGGTATATTTTCGCCAATCAAGACAAAAAATGGTTTGATCGTCTTTGGGCGCGATCATAACGCGGTCTCGCAGCTTATGGATAAACAGGAAGGCTTCGTTTTTGATCCCTGTTTTAGATCCGAGTGCGGGGATATCGCTTATGAGTTAGAGAGCGAGGCTCTGGGCGATTTTTTAGGGCCAAATGGCGAAAGAACCCAAAGCGGTTTTAAATATTGTGGACGCGGACAAGAGGGCGAGGAAAGGCGTCTCTACGATCCAGACCAGGCGAACCAACGCGTTTTAGTTTTGGCTGACTCTTTCCTCCGCGCCCGATCGGAAACGGCCTCGGCGGTGGAAAAAAGTTTGGGCTCGCGGGCTATTTCTTTTGGCGCGTTTAAGGCTGAATTATTCGGGCAGTTCTGGTATGAGGGGCCGGCTTTTTTGGAGGCCGTGTTTAGACAAGCCCCAGCTTTCCCAGAGCTCCGTTTCGCTTTGCCTCAGGACCTTGTAGAGGATGTTAAGAAAATCCAATGTGGGGAACCGGAATTCTCAACCTGGGGCGAAAACGGTTATGCCGAGAAATGGCTTGACGCGTCAAATGATTGGCTGTATCGGCATATCCTTGGTTCCGTGGCCCGGATGATAGAGCTGGCCGAGCGATTTCCGGACGATGGAGGCCTTAAGGAGCGCGCTCTTAATCAGGCGGTGCGTGAACTCTTGCTAGCGCAAAGCTCTGATTGGGCGGCGGCTATGAAAGACAGACAAGCCCCGGAATACGCGAAACGGCGCCTTGAGGAAAGCGTTATGAATTTTAATCATATCTATGAATCCCTCGGTGGTAATTATATCAGTACGGAATGGCTCACTACCTTGGAAAAACGTCATAATTTGTTTCAGGGAATAAATTATCGAATTTTTAGACGTAAAAAATAAAAAAGGCTCTTAGTCCAGTTTAAGCACGGTTTCAACGCTTATGTCCAGAATCATGGCATCGGAAGCGCTTTGTTTGGCTCGGAGCGCGGGTTCATAACTCGGCGTCAAAGCCAGGGCTTCATCAAACAGCCTGATGGCCAGCTCATAAGCGCCTTTAGCGAATTCGCCCAACCCTTGAGCGTATAACGTTTCGGTTTGCTTGAGACGCTCAGCTCTGCCGCCGTCGCCGAAATCAAGCCGAGCCGCTATGCTGAGGCGGTTAAGTAGTGTGTACCGCGTTAAAAGATCAACGGAATAGGTAAAATCGAATCGAAAACCAGGAAAACCTAAGCCGGTGCCTAGGGTGAAACGTGATCCCGCGGCTTTGACAAGAGCCCCGGCTCTTATATCGATATACGCGCTTATAGCGGCGTTCAGTCCAAACGCGCCGTATAAGCGTTCGGAATGGATAGGGTCCATGATATTGATCGGCTGGCAAATGTCCGCCGATAAATTTAGGGGCGCGAACGGCTTATAGGCGAAACCGATAACAGCATCAGTCGGCGGCGCTTCGCCCGCCGCGGGCAAACCAAGGTTTCTGATAACGGCCGCGACCGCGAAATTGCGTTCTCTGGAATAATACGCTTTTAAGAAATTAAAACGCGTTAACGCGCCTACATCCATTATAACATTAACGGCGGATTGACTAAGACCTGAACCCAGCGTTGTCGTGCCGTAATTATCCGTATAGTCCGGCATAAGCCGAGCGGCGGTTTTAAGGTTCGCGCCTACGGCTATCCCATCGAAATAAATAGTTGAGCCAAAATTATAGGATAGATTGAAGGCGGCTATAGCCTCTGAGTAGTAAGCCTTAGCGACACGGTCACCATAGCTGTCGTATTCACTAAAGGGCAAATATAGCCATTTAGCGCCCGCCGCCCAGCCAAAATCATTAAAACGGGATACGAAAACAGCGCTGTCAATTTTTGAGTCAGCTATCCAGTTGTTATGGAAAATAGCCAGCTCGCTGGTTTTGAGAGTGGCTGAGCCGGCTGGATTCCAGTCCAGAAAAGAAGGATCATCCGCTAAGGCGCTGAAAGCCGTTCCCAGCGCCTCTGAGCGTCCGCCCATAGGCAACTGGAGGGAGGGGAAGCTTGTAAGTCCTTGATTGGTATCTTCTCCAAGAAAAGCGGCGGCCCAATCGCTTAAACCAAGAACATATTCTCTTGGTGGATCGGAGGCCGCTATAGGAGCGGCGGCCATGAATAATAGAAATATTCCTAAATGATACGCTTTCATCTTTCACCGCGGTCTATGACGCTTAGCCCCTTTATGGAAATATCGGTGTTAACGCTTGGATGGTATAGCGTTATTCCTTTTCTACCGATATTATAGAGCTTATTGATGATTATGTCGAACACCAATAAAGCGCCGCGGCGCTTGTTTCAGCTATTATGTATTCTCATCGTAACGCTAGCGGCGCCGGCGTTTGTTTTAGCCAGCGCTCAACGCGACGAAGTTTTCGCGCCTATAGATAAAGCGATAAGTGAAAAACGCTATAACGACGCTATTTTAAGCATAGAAGAGCTGCTAGAAACAAAGCCAGAGCGCTTTGAGGAGGCACAGCGGCGGGTTGAGCGTATTTTAGAGTATCGCGATGGGTTTAACGCCGTCGCGGAGGAAATGCTTCAAGTATTGATAGATGATCCAACTAATTATGAAAAACATATGGAGTTTATCGCGCGATTGATGGATATGGACGCCGCGCCAAACAGAGCTATCATAGATTTTTTAGAGCGGACCGAGGAAAACGCTTTTTTCGCTAAAAATCGTAATGAATTGAATGAATATATGGACGAAGCGTTGCGTCTTTGGCGAGACGGCGATCCCGCCGCCGCGGTGGAAAAATATCGCCAAGGCTTTTCTCTGTATCGCGCTTCGTTTACGGAGGAAAATTTCAGCCCCCTTTTAGTGAAAAACGTTTTAGATGGGCTAGCTGAACTGGAAGAGGGCTTGGATCGTTTTGCCAGCTTAGACTTGGCGATCAATACATCCAACGAGGAGCTAAGCCGTCTTGTCGCGGCTAAACCGCCTGAGGGGATGGCGGCGATACATACCCTTATTGCTAAGCAATATATAGATTTATTGGATTTAGCCGTTTTGCGGCGTTTAACGTGGGATACTGTCGCGTTAATGGAAAACCGGCTTGATTCGCTACGAACGCTTGATCCTTTATTGGGAGATAATTTGTTTATCCCCTTCGCTTTGCGCTTGCTGACTGGGCGTAAAACGAAAAACGTGGAAGAAGGCATCCAAGCGGTGTTGTCCGAGCTATGGACTGAGGGTTTGACGAAATTCCAAACTCTGGTTTGTGGTTTAGCCGATGACGCGTATGCCCTGGCCCAAAGTTCCCTCACGACGGATGGGGCCGGAAGACCCGCGCTGGACATCGAACTGTATACTACGGCTAAAACTTCCGCGATTCAGGCAATGGAAGTTATCGGTCTATGGTCAACGGTTCTGGCGGGGCCGAACCAGCCTATAGCCTCAGCCCTGTCTGAAACCAGCGGGCTTATTGGTGAGCTGCCAGATTTTTCTAAATATAGCCTCCTCGCGCGCGCTATGGATTACGCCCTTGACTTGAGCGGCCTTGGGTCTGATTTGAATGAAATTATTGGGGGGAGGGATCAAAGCGTAGAGCTGTATCAGCCGGATAGCGGTCGGCTGGCGGAGGTGCTTAGCGCTATTTCAGAGGCGGAAACTGAAATAAGCTTAGTAACTGAGCGTTTTGGGGCCCTGTCTGATAAAATTGATAGTTATATAGCGGGTATGGCCAAACTTCGCGCAAAAATACCGCTTCAAGATACTGTTTTTGAGCCTTTCCTGAGGGTGAAAACCGCGTCTAACGCGGAATACGCTTATTCTCATAAATCGCGAATAGAAACCCGTTATCTCGCCTTCTCCGCCCGCGTTAAGGAATTAGATTGGCGAATCAGTCAATTTTTACCAGCTCCCTCAACTGAGGGGGTTTATTCCCTTCTGGACGCTTATTCGGGCGGCTCAAACGCGGACAATGTTCTCGCCGCGTTACGGGGAGCGGGACGTGTGTATAAAACGGCGGCGGACAAGGCGGCGGCTTTAGCCGATGAGGCTGAAAGCTTATTAGTGTCAATGGATCCTGTTTGGTCAAGCGCCGCTGTGGCTACGGAAATCCTATTACGCCAACGTTCTGAATTATTGCGATCCATATTTCTGTTAGCCATAGAATACGAGCGCTTAAGCGAGTTGGCGGCCTATCGGGTGAGGGTAGGGGAAATCGCGGCGGAAACAGAACTCTTTACGACGACGATTACACGTACGGATATTACGGCTATCGAATCAAATTATACGAGCGGCGTTTTTTCATCTGAAACGGCTTATAGCGGCTTAAAGGAAGCGGAAAGCGCCTATAAGAAAAGCAGTCTTACGGCCAGTGTTCTAAAAGATAAGATTGACGGCATGATCAGCGAGGCGCCCTTGTATTACGGCGACCCGGAGCTTGTTGCTGAAGCGGCTTCCCTTCTCGCTCGTTCAAATGAAGCGCTTAGCTTGGCCGTTTCCTTGGCTGAACAATATCAAGCCGCGACAAAGGCCGCGGCACTGCGGATAGAAATTAGCGAATGGTCTAAACGCATAGCCAATACTAAAGCTTCCTTAACGACGACTTTGCCGTCTTCTCTATTGACAGCCTACGAAAATGGCTCAATCACGATAGCTGAAGCCTTGGAACGCGTAGCCGCGAATGAGGAGCAAAGCGATAGAGCTGTTGAAACGGCTAGAACCCTAATAGCGGAAACGGCTGGCTTTATCGCGCGTGAAACGGCTTTGAAACTAGGCCGAACGGAAAAAGACGAACTGCGCGCGGCGATACAACGCGTTGAGGAATCCGCCCGTTCTCTTAGCCTGGCGGCGTCCACCTTTGGGCGAGCGCTTAGGAACACCGCGTATCGAATACGTTTAATGTCGATAGAGGCGAGAATAGCTGAGGCGGCGACAAGGAGTACGACAAAACCGATTCTGGATACGCGAAGGGCCTTTGAGGCGGGACAAGTCTCCCTGGATGAGGCGCTTGATGCGCTAAGAGCTATGGCGTCCGCTTTTCTACAAGAGCTTTCTTTAGCGCAAACCTTTGTAAAAGAGCTTGACTCTTTCCGTCAAGAGAGCGCCCAAGCTGATTTGGAAAAGACTGATTGGGCTTCTATTAGCATGGATACTTCAAACTTGGACGGTAGCGCTAAACGTTTAGTGTCGGCCGCCTCTGAAGGCTGGTTGGAAAGTGTCGCTTCCATATATGGTTTGCCGCTGTTAGAGCTTGAGGGAAAGGCGCGGGAAAGTGAGGGAGTTTTTAGAGCCGCCCGTTTATTGATAGACGGCCAACTTTTAGAAAATGGTATCATCGGTCAAAAAGACCCCAAAAACGCGATAGCCCCATTAACCCTGTTGGTTGATGCGATTCAATCCATACGCGTGGAGCTGGACCTTTGGTTAGCGGAAATAGGAAAAGCCGAGCCTGAATTCCTGTTGGATAGGCGGGCGGAAGCCTTATTCGCCTCGGAAAAGACACTCCGCTCAAGTTTAGAAAGTTTGTCTAAAGCGGTGGTTCTGGCCATGGCGGATGCCCAACAGCGAATAGCCTGGTCTGAGAGCGCCATATCCGAGGGCGATTTACGTTATGCTCAGGCAAAAGACGCAATGGATATGGAAAATTTTGAGGCGGCGCGGGAAAGGCTGCAAAGCGCGGCCGAACGCTATGACTACGCTCTCTCGCTTCAATATTCAGAGGCCTTCAGCCTTGAACGCGACGAAAAACTTCTCAGTCTAGCGGCTGAGATCAGTAAGGCTGAAAACGCGGTTGTCGTCCGCGAAGTGCGCGCCATGCTCGTTTCCGCCCGAGAAGCTTATTTTTCCTCCGATTACGCTCTAGCTACGGATATTCTTCTTTCGGCGCAAGATCGATGGCGGACAACCAATGTTGAGGACGATGGCGAGATAATTTATTGGCTGGCCTTAGTCCGAGCGGCCGCGTCATTGCAAAGCGATAGGGAAATATCGATGACGGCGCCGCTGTATTCAGAAATGAGCCAGCTTCTTAGTTCCATACGTTCCGCGTTTGAGGATGGGAAACGTTTGATCGCTCTAGATAAGCGGGCCGAGGCGCTGACCGCTCTTGAAAACGCCGCGAGACAAATCCGTGAGGTCAAAATACTGTTTCCCCTGAATCGCGAAGCTGGACTGATGCAATTACTGATAGAGCAGCTGTCCGATCCTGAAAACTTTGAGGCAAGCTTCCGCAAACGCGTTGATGAAGCGAAAGCTAATCTGGACTTACAAGCCCGCGAGGCATACGCGGAACTGATGGATTTGTTGGAGATAAACCCACGCTATCCCGGTTTGGCGGCGACTGTCGAAGAAGCCAAAATAAAGTTGGGCTTAAGTTTACCGACGCCAACCAAAACGGATACCAAGCGTTCGGCTGATTTGACTATGGAAGCGAAACGAATTGTTGATGAGGGAAGAGACGATCAATACGCTGAAGCTTTGGAAAAATTGAATGAAGCTCTTACTATAGATCCGCAAAATGAGGCCGCGGCCGCCATTAAGGATGAAATTCAGCTAATAGTTGGCGGCCAAGCCTTATCCGTATTGACCGCGGCCGCGGAACAGGATTACCAGAGAGCGGTACGAGAATTGCAAAAGGGGAATACTATTTTGGCCTTAGCCATCGTTGAGGCGATGCTTAAAGAGGAGCTTAATCGCAATTCTACTAGGGTGATAGAATTGGAACGGAGGATTAAAGCGCGACTATGATAAACAATATACGCCGCTTCATTACTGTCGCTCTTCTCTGTTTCGCGTCAGCCGCGCTTTTTTCGCAAGAAAATTGGTATTGGGATTTGCCAGCTCAATTTTCGGGAAACGCGGCCTCCTTTCCCCTCAGTTCCCACGGCGCTGGTTTATCGGCTCTTGCCTGGCAGGAAAGCGTCAGCTCTGGCGATGATATCGATGTGTCCATCGTCTTGTCTGTACAGGGTGAAAATGAGGAGTGGATCTCGCGCGGCGTGGTCGCGGGTCCATATCGATATAAAGGAGCCGAACCGTCCATCGCGAGCCTCTTGGTTGACAGTTTAGGCCGGATATTTTTAGCGGTCGGCGCTGACGCTTCCTCAATCGATATTTTTCGTTCTGATGACCAGGGGCTTAATTTTACTCAAACGCGTTTATCAAACAGCCAAACCAGCAATGTGGCGCCTCGGATTTTTCAAGGCGCGAACGGCTCTTATCTGCTGTTTTCCACCCAAGGGGTGGATGAATCGCTTTCGCTGTTTTTAGCCCGTTCAGCGGATGGTTCCCTCTGGTCCGATTTTGAATCCTTTGTACCGGAAGCGGAGCTTCGGCTGAATTTTTTGCCAAGCCACGCGGCTTTGCCTGGACGCGACTTTGTCCTGTTCCAATCGTTGACAGCGGCGGAACAACCGACTTTTCAACTCTATCTAAAACTGTCGGAGGATGGAGGCGAAAGCTGGTCGAAGGCCTATTTATTGACCGATTTTATCAATCAGGATGAGGGGAGGCGGGATTACGCCGATTTTGATAACCAACGCGCCCATCTTTCCGCCTTGGAAGACGCTCTATTGTTAGTTTGGGAAAGAAAGGCGATTAACGCCGCTTCCCGTATATTTGCCGTTTTTTTAAATGAAAACGGTGAGAAGGCGGGGGGCGCCGAGCAGGTTAACGACGCATTGGCTGTCTGCGGCAATCCGATCGGCTTTAGCTATCGCGGGGAAGCGGCCATAGTCTGGTTCGATAATCGCCGGGGTCAAAATCGGATTATGCTAGCGCGTAAGTCCGCTTTAGGTTGGGATAACGCTGATCTATCCGGAGCGAACGGGGAAGCTTTTTTCGCCCGCCCCCTAATTGACAACAGCGGTCTTCAAGTGTTTTGGCAGCGGGGCGATGGCGAGCGGCGTATCTACCGGATAGGGCCTGATGTTTCGGCCAGACCGCCGGTAGTCGCCGCCGTTAATTTTATGGAAGGCAGGCCGGTCGCGCAAAATAACGCCACGCTCACTTGGCATAATTATGATGATCCGTCAGGCATAGCGGGATACGCTTATTTGTGGAGTCCCGATCCGGATGAAAGCCCGCCAGAAAAGATAGCGTTAAAAGCTTCGGAAACGCGAATAGACCTGGAAGCCGAGGAGGATGGGCCTTGGTATTTCAGTCTAAAAGTGGCGGATCGGGCCGGTAACTGGTCGCCGTCTACGCGTGTTGAATTCGTTCGCGATACAACGCCGCCAGGGCGGGTGCATATAATTCCCCCGGAAATGGATGATTACGGCTATATCGCTAACAACGATTTCGCCTTTGTCTGGAATCCGCCTCCGGCTTCCGATATTCAAGGTTTTAGTTGGGATTTGAGCTATTTAGGAGTCTTAAATCAGTACGATATTTTGGCTCGGTTCTCGCTGAATAAGGCTGAGCCCTTTGATTTTCAAACCGCCGCGACAGAGAGCTTCCCAGCGCTGAAGCCCAGCCCGCGCTCAATGGGGACAACTACGGAAATCGCTTTTGAGAATAAAGATAATGGCTTATGGCGTTTTCAGGTAGCGGCGATAGACATAGCTGGCAATATTGGGCAAGCGGCGGCCTACTATTTTAGGGCCAATAAATTCCGACCGTATACCTATATCGCTTATATTGACGCCAAGGAAGGCGCCGGCGGTATTATGGAACTGCGTATCGTTGGCCGTGGTTTCCTGGCGGAAGGCCGGGTTGATACGCTTTTCCTGGATAAAGACGGGTTGGAACCCTACGATTATAGCTGGGACATAAACAGCGGAGCTTTTAGGGTAGAAAGCGATCGTACTATCGTCGGCCTGCGTTTAGACGATATAGATGCCGGCGGCTATCGCTTTGGCTTATCGCATCCTCATAGAGGGCTCTATTTCGCGGAAACCATACTTCGTGTCGATGAATCCGGTACGGTGAAATTCGGCGATTATTCAAAACAGTGGAAACCCGCCCCTCGCGTTGTCGATCGGCGTTTCGCTATTGACACGGCGCTTCTCATAGCCGCGGCCGCCTTATTGTTTGGACTTATCGCGGTTTTTGTCTTTTTCCGAGGCTTTAGCTCTGTCGTCCGTGAGGGAGCGGCCATCCGAACTCAAGTACAGGCTTTGATTACGGGAGATTATATGCCATCGCAGAAGAAAGAACGTTTAGCCGCGTTGAGAAAACGAAGTTCCGGCTTAAGATTGAAATTAACATTTTTCGCGATCTTTTTGGTAATGATGATTGTTGTGCTTGTCTCTGTACCCTTATCCATTCTGATGACCAATACCCAAGAAAGCACGCTATTGAACGGTTTACGTGATAGATCGCGGGTTTTGCTAGAAAGCCTGGCTTCTGGGGCGCGCGCCTATCTGCCCAGCAAAAACACTCTTGAACTAGGTATCTTACCGTCTCAGACAGATGCCGTGCCGGAAGCTTTGTATGCCACGATTACCGGGTATGGAATGGAGAATACTATTTATTCCGATTATGTTTGGGCCACAAACGACCCTGATATACCTCAAAAGATCCACAGCGATGAACTAAGTCCCGGCCTTTACCGCCTTGAGGATGAGTTGTCTCCAATTCTTGAGAGTACCGCCCGCGAGCTTGACGAACGCGCGAGAAGGGAAGTGGGTGATTTAGCTTTAGGGATAAGCGAATTGAATCAGGAAGGGCTTAAGCTGCTTTCCGCCACGGATGAAGCTGAACTAAAAATAAGGGACGATATCCAAAGCGCTTCTAGAGAGCTGGAAAGCAGACTAACTGAACGCTTAGCTGAAATAGCCGGTGATATAGGTTCCTATCCTGACTTCCCTGACCGCATAGCTGACGCGCGGGCCTCGGTATTTATCCTATATAAACCGGTGATGTTCCGGCAAGGCGCGGAGAATACCTATTATAGAGGCGCCATCCGATTGGCCGTAAGCATCGATTCAATCGTTGAGGCTGTCGCCGCTGGCAGAGAGGAATTGATTCGAATTACCTTAATCGTGGCTTTGGCCGCATTGGCGATCGGTATTTTAGGCGCTTTTGTGCTTGCTTCGATAATAATTAGGCCGATTAAACGTTTGGCTGAGCATGTCGAGATGATACGCGATACGGAAAATAAGGCTGATTTAGCTGGAAAAGAGTTGAGCGTGAAAGGGCGCGATGAAATTGCCGTACTTGGCACGACAATTAACGATATGACGGAGGGACTTGTTAAAGCGGCAATGGCTTCACGTGATCTGACAATAGGTAAAGAAGTGCAAAAAATGTTTATTCCACTGGAAACAGACAAACGAGGGAAAAAACTAACTACCGGAAAACGCGAAACGGACGCTGTCGATTTTTTTGGGTATTATGAAGGAGCTAAGGGCGTTTCTGGTGATTATTTTGATTACCTGCAGTTAGATGATCGGTATTTTGCTATTATTAAATGCGATGTCGCCGGTAAGGGTGTACCGGCCGCGCTTATTATGGTGGAAGTCGCGACGCTCTTTTTAAACTTTTTTAAGCATTGGAAGCCAAATCCGGAAGGTTTTCATTTGGAACGTTTAGTCTACCAGATAAATGATTTTATTGAAGAGCGGGGGTTTAAGGGGCGATTCGCGGCGTTTACGCTTTGCCTTTATGACTCAAAAACCGGATTGGCGCGGTTTTGTAACGCTGGGGATAAATATTTGCATTGGTATAGCGCGGAAGAGCGCAAGATGAAAACGTTAAGCTTAAACGAAACGCCTACAGCGGGTGTCTTCCCAAATTCCATGATAGAGGCAAAGGGTGGATATACCGTTCAGTCTGTCAATCTGAAAAGCGGTGATATTATGTTTTTCTATACGGATGGTATTGAGGAAGCTAAGCGTCGTTTTCGCGATTCTTCCTTTAAAGAGCAGATGTGTGAGGAGAAGGGTATAGGAACGCCGCCGGTTCATGGGAATCATACGGTTGGGCAGGCTGATGAGGAATTCGGCGTTGATAGAGTTGAAGCCATAATTAACGCGGTTTTTGAACGTTCCCGTTACGATTTAAGGAAATATCACAATCCGGAGAACACCATTCTTAGCTTCGATTTCAGTTCTTGTTCTGGTACTGTTGAAGACGCGATTATGGCCTTAGTCGCTATTGAAAAAGTTTTCCGTTTTTATAAGCTTCCATCGGCTGGACCCGACGATCGTGTGCTAGTTGATAAGAAAGTTGACGCTTTTCTAAAAGAGCATTTTGACCAGTATAGAGTTTATTGTCTGGAAAGTATGGACCATCCCGAATATGATGAGTATATGTATTATACTTTTCTTAAAGAAGACGAACAGTATGATGATTTGACACTACTCGGACTACGCAAGAAATAAGGAGGGGATATGGCTTTCATGGATAAAGTGAAGGAGCTTTTAGATCAAGGCGTCTCGGCTTCTAGAGATTTCGTATCCAAGGCTGGCGCTAAAGCCCAGGATTTAGGTGAAAAAGGCGTTATTAAGTTGGAGCTTATGCAGCTTGAAAACCAAGCGCAAAAATTGATCGCAAAATTGGGCGCTGAAGCTTATGAAAACTTTGTTGAGAGAGAACAAGACAGCGTTTCCCGATCTGAGACAAAGATAGCGGAAATACTCTCTGAAATTGAAAAAGTGAAGAATTTAATGGAACGTCGCGAGGAAGACTTGCGTACGCGGGACAAGTAACGAAGCGTTCTCTCGTATAGAAGCGCTTTGAGTGGTAGCTATTGCTTAGTAAGGTTCTAGAAAGGGAATTTTCCTTTTTTTTGGGGGTGGGATAGGTACGCGCTGTCTTATTGCCAGTATTTGTTGAGGTTCTTGCAAAAGTCGGTTACTTTCGCAAGAACCTCTTACAGTTTTATTGCGAGGATTATTATATACATACAATACAAATAATAGCAATAAAACTGCGCTTGCCATTATTGTCGGCTTTCAAAAATTGAAGACTTTTGAAAGCGCCTCTATTGAGAAAGATATTTTATTTCTGTGTTTCTCTTGATCTTCTTATGAACTTGTATTATCATTTATTTCCTGCGAGTTTGCGGTTTGTATCGCATAGGGTCTTTAAATCCATT
The DNA here is from genome assembly GCA_964546285.1 of uncultured Treponema sp. GTDB lineage: Bacteria > Spirochaetota > Spirochaetia > Treponematales > Breznakiellaceae > CAZJJK01. The sequence continues at coordinate 26,285 of CAZJJK010000035.1, forward strand.
TGCAGCGTATTTAATTTGAGCGCATTACCGAACTGCTTGACAGTGAGATAGCTGGTATGGTAGTGTCGCGGACGCCGC
>CAZJJK010000036.1:0-26279 GCA_964546285.1 uncultured Treponema sp.
CGTAAGCCGTATCGGATACTCAATCGGAAGGATAGCGACAGCGAGATGACCCACGCGGACATGACGGGACTTCCGGGAGGGCCGGGGTATCGGTGGGCCTTTGAGCGCTTATATACCCACCGGCATGTGTGGAGTCATCAGACGGGGAAGCAAGAATGGATGCGGCAGGTGTGGGGAAAGGAGTACCAGAATCCGCCAGTGATCGATTTCAGGGCGGGGAAGCTAAAAGTGAAAGGACAACCCGGGGCTGGCTGGTTCGCTAGGCATCTAGTAGTATAGGCTTGATTGCTAGGCTGCAACAGAATTGGCAGCAGTTGTTAAACTTTAAAAAGGCGGCACCCTTTTAAAAAGCGGCACGCTTTTAGAACTCAACGGCAAGGGTGTGCTCTGCTTTATTATATGTATTGTATACAGATAGAAAAAATCCATGATCTAACCTGAGACGCTCTGGAGCACTCTTGATAATAATTGATATTCTTATTTCAAATCCTATACGGCTGATCATTGACGTTTAGGCTAAGTATATCAATACTATATATATGTCAATAAATCCCCTTCAGTACGAGCTCTTCAGAATCGCGGCTATTCCGACGGCCTTGGCCTTGTCCGTTTTATTCGGCTTAACGCTTACGCGTCCCCTCCGTTCCAATCCGGTTTCCCGTCTATTTCGAGCTTATACCCTGATAGTAATCGCTTATCTTGTTGTAAACACCTTGGAGCTCTCCTCTCAAACGGAGCAGGATAGTCTTTTTTGGGCTAGGGCAGTGTATCTGTTTCTGCCTTTTTTGCCTTTGCTGTGGTTCGGTTACGCCTTTAGCCTACGGAAGATGCTTCGGCCCTCTAACTATTTGGCCCTGCTCCCCTTGCTGATTATCCCTATTGTGACCGCTGTTTTCGCGTATTCGCCAAAGGGCTCGCGATACCTTTGGCAATCTGTTGAATTTGTTAGGGTGGGTGAGTTTCTTGTTTCTATAAAGACATATGGAACATGGTTTTACGTGTTTATTACCTATGTGTATACCCTTACCTTAGGGGGCTTGGTTCTCGTGTTGAGGTCCTCTTATTCCGCTCAGCCGTATTACAAACGGCAGGCATTTTATATAATCGCCGGCATAGCGATGCCGATAATCGCGAATTTCTTATATCTTGTTAAGGACTATATAGGCCTTGAAAAGGATTATTCGGCGCTCGCCTTTGCTCTAAGCGCCTTTACGCTTTTCTACGCCATTTACCGTTTGGATACCTTCTCCCTCGCGCCCATAGCCCGCGATCGTTTAGTGGAGGTCTTAGAGGATGGGATTTTAGTTTTCGATTCCCATCTACGCGTCATAGACGGCAATCCGGCGGCGTCTAAGCTGCTTGGTCTTTCAGCCTCGCTGGTTGGGAAGGGCATAGATCGAGATAATCCGGATGACGCGCCTTTGCCCCCAAAGGCGGCAAGGGCTATTATTGGCGGGGCTGAAACCGTTTTATCCTTGGGAGAGGGTGAGGCGCTTAGGCATCTGCGCTTATCGATGACGGATTTGTCCGTTTTGGGAAAAAAACTTTGTCGTCTGGTTCTTTTGCGCGACGAGACGGAACTTAGGACCGTGCTCAAACGAGTGGAGGAATTGGCTCGACGCGACTCATTGACCGGGCTGGCCAATCATCGAACCTTTATGGAAACCGCGAGAACCTGCTTAAGTATCGCCTACCGTTATGGCGAACCCACTTCTTTCGCTATGTTCGATCTTGATAATTTTAAGCTTATTAACGACTGCCGGGGCCACGCCGTAGGCGATGCCGTCTTAGTCCGTTTCGCCGCTTTATTGTCGGAAAGACTCCGCGACGCCGATTTCGCTGGGCGTCTTGGCGGTGACGAATTCGCCGTAATGTTCCCGCAGACGGACGCCGCGGGAGCCGCGGCGGTATGTGAACGTTTGCGCGGCGAATTCAAAGCTTTGGTTTTCCATGGAAATGACAGGGAGGATGATAATTTTTCAGCGTCTATCAGCGTGGGAATAAGCTCATTGGCGCCAGGAACGGGCGGCTTGGATGAATTGATGGCGGCGGCGGACGCCGCCTTATATGAGGCTAAAAACGGGGGGCGTGACCGTACGGGAGTGGATCCCAGCGCCGTGTGATCGCGGAAATATAGAGTTTATCTAAGCGTTCTAAATGCTTAAACGTTCGGCATGGTGGTATAGGCTAACGCGCAAGGCTTTCACCGCTTCATCGCGCAGATAATCGTCAAAGGGCATCAGACGGTCAATTATTCCGTTAGGCGTAAATTCCACGATTCGGTTCGCGATGGAGTTGATAAACTCGTGATCATGGGAGTTAAAGAGCACCACGCCGTCAAAATCAACAAGGCCGTCATTGAGCGCGGTGATAGCCTCAAGATCCAAATGGTTGGTCGGTTCATCCAGAATCAGGACATTGGCGCCGGACAGCATCATGCGCGATAACATACAACGGACTCTTTCTCCCCCGGAAAGAACATTGACGGGCTTTAGAGCTTCGTCACCCGAAAACAGCATGCGGCCAAGAAAGCCACGGATATAGGTTTCATCCTGATCCTCTGAAAAGCGGCGAAGCCAATCAACAAGGGACTCATCGGAATTGAACCATGAGGCGCTGTCCTTTGGGAAATAAGAATAGCTGACAGTCTGGCCCCAGGCGTACTCGCCGCTTAAGGCTTTTTCCACGCCGGCGATTACTTGGAAGAAGGCGCTTTTGCTCTGGTGTTCGGCGCCGACAAAGGCTATTTTGTCTCCCTTGTTGACGATTAGGCTGAAATCGCTTAATAAGCTTCTCTCGCTATCGCTATAGCTAAGCTTTTCCACCCGTAGAACATTGTTGCCAATGTCCCGGGTGGCCTTAAACGCGACATAGGGAAATTTACGGCTGGTTACCGGCAAATCGCCCACTTCCAATTTGTCTAAGACTTTTTTACGGCTGGTAGCCTGGCGGCTTTTGGACGCGTTTGAGGCAAAACGCTGGATGAATTCTTTAAGATCCTTGATCTTGTCTTCGCGTTTTTTAGCTTGGTCACGGGTTTGGCGCTGCAGAAGCTGGCTCATCTGATACCAGAAATCGTAATTACCGGAATACAAGCTGATGTGTCCAAAATCGATATCACAGATATGGGTACAAACGGCGTTTAGAAAATGTCTGTCGTGGGATACGACGATAACGATATTAGGAAAATCGATAAGGAAATCTTCCAGCCAGGCGATGGATTCCAGGTCCAAACCGTTGGTCGGTTCATCAAGAAGCAGAATGTCGGGATTGCCGAATAAGGCTTGCGCTAAAAGGACCCTGACCTTTTTGTTGTCATCCAGATCCCACATCTGTTTTGACAGCTCCGTATCGTCAAGGCCCAGTCCGGCTAAAAGCTGGCCAGCTTGCGACTCCGCCTCCCAGCCTCCCAGTTCCGCGAATTCAGCTTCCAATTCCCCGGCTCTGATGCCGTCCTCATCGGTAAAATCCGCTTTTTCGTAGATGCTTTCACGTTCCTTGCCCAGGGCATAAAGGCGCGGGTAGCCCATAATGACGCTGTCCAGAACCTTGTAATCATCAAAGGCGAAATGGTCTTGTTTCAGCACCGCCATACGTTGGCCGACGCTGACGCTGATTTCCCCGCGGTCATGCTCAATCTCGCCGGATAGAATTTTCAAGAAGGTGGATTTTCCCGCGCCGTTCGCGCCGATAACGCCGTAACAATTACCGTTCGTGAATTTTAGACTAACATCCTTAAACAGACTGCGCTCGCCAAAGGCGAGCGATAAATCGCTTATACTGATCATCGCTGAGACTCCGCTGGCTTATGAACGTGGGTTTTTCTTGCCAAATAAGGCTTTGATTTTACCGAAAAGGCCGGTTTCGGACTTTTTCGACGCGCCGTCCGCCGCTTTTGACGGGCTGGCATTTTTGTTGGTGTTTGCTGTATTCATCCTCGGTTTCGCGGATGGCGCTTGTTTATTCTCCGAGGTAAGGCTAGACGCCGCGCCGTATTTTTTCCGATAAAAAGCTAAGCGTTCCTCAAAAGGAATTTTTGATAAATCAGGGCCGGCTCTTTCGCGTTCTTTAGCCACGTTTTCTCCTTGGCCGCTTATTCTCCGCTTCGTTTGGCTAAAGGGTTTTCTAGCTTCGATGCGCGAAGCGCCGCCGCTTTTGTCCGCCGTTCCGGCCTGGCCGTCGCTCTGGCGCGTCCTCCGCGGCGGCGCGCTGCGGCCGCCGCGGCCGCCATACGATCGCGAGCTATCCGTTTCATACCGCGGCCCGCGTTTATCCGCGCGGCCGCGTTTGTCGTCATCGCCGTACATATCGGTTCTTATTCTAGCGCGGGCGCTTTTATCGGTTTCCGCGTAAAGACTGTCCTCGGCCACGAGGGAAGGGATTTTTTTGCCCAAGTATTTTTCGATGGCGGGTAGAGCGTACACGTCCTGCTCGCTGGCTAAACTGATAGCTCGGCCAGTTCGGCCAGCTCTGGCGGTTCGGCCGATACGGTGGATATAGTTCTCGGCCTCGTTTGGCAGGTCATAGTTGACGACCAAGGCTAAACCTTCAATATCTAAACCTCTGGCCGCCACATCCGTGGCCACGAGAAAACGGCGTTCACCGGATTTGATTTGATCGATTACCTTAAGGCGTTTGACTTGCGGCAGATCGCCGATTATGAATTCGCAATCGATACCGTTCATTCGCAGGCGCTTCGCGATGATTTCCGTATAGCGCTTGGTATTACAGAAGATAAGGGCGCTTTCCGGCTTCTCTCTTTCAAACACCCCCAGGAGCAGACGCATTTTGTCCTCGCTGGGGACATGGTAGAGCACTTGATCTATCTCTTCCACCGTAACGTGCTCCGGCTCTATTTCTATTTCCAGCGGCGCCTTTGTGTATTCCCACGCCAAGTTTTTAACCCAAGCGTTGAGAGTGGCGCTAAACAACATGGTCTGGCGGCGGTCGGCTGGCGGAACCACCCGGATAAGTTTTCTGAGGTCGGGATAAAAACCCATGTCAAACATCCGATCCGCCTCGTCTAGGATTAGGAACGCTAGATTCATAAGAGGCATTTGGCCGGAGCTATTTAGGTCTAACACCCTGCCCGGGGTTCCCACCATTATTTGGGCCTTATCGCGCAGCAGACGCTGTTGCTGAGCGTATCCGACGCCGCCATAGAAACTGCCGACGATAAAGGGGAGGTATTTCCCTATCTTTTTGGCTTCCTCCTCCACTTGAACGGCTAATTCACGGGTAGGAACCATTATAAGGGCTTGACGACCGCTTAATTGGGGCTCTGTTAAAAGACGTTGAAAAATCGTAACAAGGAAGGCCGCGGTTTTGCCTGTCCCCGTTTGGGATTGAACATATAAATCAGTGCCGCCGAAGGCGTTTTTAAGGACTTGTTCTTGTACGGGCATACAAGAGAGGTAACCAGCTTCCGCTATGCCCTTCGCGAGATCTGGATGAAGGTTTATATCAGTAAATCGCATCTAGTCTATTTGTTTCCTTTGAGTTTCATATCACAGAGCTGGGTGCTAAGCCGATAATAACGTTCACGCTTTTCAAAAAAACATGTCGGAAAAACAGCGCGCCTTCCTTGTGAATATCGCTATTCAAAAAGCCTCTTTCAAAACCGCTAAGTTTTAAGAGCAGCTTAATCGGTTTTGCCTCAAAACGAGTACATTTTCTATACGATAGATATATTTGAGACAAACCCGCGTCCGCCGAAAACATCAGATTTCAAAAAATGGATACTTCTGAAATCCGCTCTCTCGTATAAGCTGTTTCGCGATAAAAACGTTATCATCGCTATTATTGGAGTTTAAAAGCCGCTTGCTTTTAAAAACGCCTTATTAATTATACCCTTTTTTCACGATAGTGAAAAGTGCGTTAACGGCAAATGATTTATCGCGGAGTTTTTCACGAAGGGCGTTTAGCGGCGCCTAAAGATTTTCATACTGCTGCCAATCTTGTTGCAGGTTCTGGTTTTTAATTTCCCAAAAGATATAACAGAAGTTGAGATAGTCGTGCGCCATCCACTGAAAAGGTTCATAAACAATTGTTAGATATGCGTTAAGGAATCGTGAATCCTCCAGTTTCCGTTGTCTGCCAGTAGAGACATGATTATCAATAAAGAACTAGAGAGCGACGAATCCAGTATTGGACAGAAAAGGCTTATGTAGAACCAGTACAGTCGCACTGCCTGTGAACGAATTATTGTAAAACATCGTTGAACCTGAAAAACAGTAAAATCATTATGCAACAAAATTGGCAGCAGTTGAAAAGATTTTACGCCTCGATCATTTGGTATTGCTATAAATTATGGAGAGTATAGCGATAAAATCGATATAGTAACGCGTTTTCGAAAAAAAAGAGGCGTTTGAAAAAAAACCGATTTTTTAAAGGGGTTCGGACTTTTAGGCTTATTTCTGATATAATCGATCCATGCGCCATGCAGCAAGTCAAGCTGGATATCAAGCCCTGCCGCTACGGGTTTTAGCCGCTGCTTATTTTAGCCGCCTTATGGTCATTTCGTTTATATGCCTCTCGTTTATGTTTTTGGGCTGCGCGGGAACGGCGCCGCCACTGGAGGAGACGCCTGAGGCGAAAGCGGAAACGCTGGCTGAGCTTCCCCAGGCTGACGCGGACGAAAAACCGGAGGCCGGTATTGTCGCCGCTTTGCCTCAGGAAGGGGCTCCGCTAAACGAAACCAGCTTAGCTCCCAGCGTCGGTCTTATACCGCCGGAAGTTCCCGCACTGGAAAGTGTCATGGCTGACGAGCTTATTTCGGCGCCGATAGCGGCTCCCATAATCCCTAGTGAAACCCCGTCTTTTTCCTACGATGAGGCTAGCGTCTCGGAACCGCCGACCGCGCCTCCGGCCGCGCCGCCTGATCTTCCGATCATTCTGGATACGGAGACGATGCGGCCAACCCTTTCCGAGCTTATCCCCGTCTTGCCCGGGCCTCCCTCTAATAGTCTGCCCTCGTCCTTGCCTGAAGCCGCCGCGTTGAGCGAAAGCGTGCCGGAGGCTCGTTTGTCAGAAAGCGGCCCCGCTGAAAGCAAACCCATGGAAGCCAGCGGCGCTGAAGACCGTTCTCCCGAGGAAGCCTTGAAAGCCGCCGATCCCGGGGCAGGCGCGTTAGCGGCTATTCCTTCCCCACCGATAAGCGTTCAGCCTAAAACAAGCGCCACTCCGTTGGCGAGCGCCGCGCCGTTGGCGAGCGCCGCACCGGAAGAAGCCGTTCCTCTTTTTACCCCAATCCAACCCCTGACGGATGGGATTGTCAGAGAATCAGAACCTCGGCCCGCGTTGCCGCCCCTGCCTTCCCGCGTGATTCCGGAGGAGGAAGTTCCGGCGCCGCTTGTTTCCAGAACCGTTAAGGCGCTTGTTGGGCAAGTCGTGGAAATCCCGTTCTATGGTTCGGGCTGGGTTTTCCTAGGCGAGCTGGGCGCTCAAAGAGGTTTACCGTATGATTCGCGGTCTTTGGACGAGGAAGGGCAAGCGTTTTTATTTCGCGCTGAAATAGCTGGTAATTATATACTGAAATTTTTTCGGCAGGACTTTATAGAAAATTATATCGTGAACGATTATGTCCGTGTTGTGATTGAGGCGGCGCCAACGCCTACCTGGATAGGGGCCTTTCGCTCTAACGCTGATCGAGGGCGGGTGGTCGCCGAACCGCGTTGGCCGCCTATGGATACGGAAAGCGCTCCAACGGAGCCTGATGTGAGTACCGAGGCGAAGACTAAGGCGGACAGCGAGTTGACTGACGCGGTAACGCCAAAAACCGCTCCCGACTCCGGTTTACCATCCGCGATAACAAAGGAGCCCTCAATAATAGCGGCGGTTCCGGTCACCACGGTTCCAGTGTCTCCGGTTCCAACGGCTCCAGCTCCAGTTGCCACGGCTCCAGCTACAATGGCCGCTCAACCTACGGCTGCCATGGCTCCAACCGCGGCGGCCGCTCCAGCCATACCAACGGCTCCAACCGCAGCGGCTGGTCTCCCCTTAACGGAACGCATCGCGGTGGAACCCGCTCCCAGCGCGCCAGTCGTCGCTAGCGCCGCTTCCGGAATAGCCGCCGCCAGCGTATCAGCCGCGGACAGTTTGGCTTATGACGCGAGGCCGGAAGCGTATCTAGCTCTAGCCAAGGCGGAAGCCGAAGCGGGGCGGACGTCATCGGCGCTAAAGGTTCTTGATCGCTTCCGTGATCGTTATCCCGCCGGCAGCGACGAAGCCTGGTGGCTTTATGGCCAATATCTGGAAGCTAACGGCCCAACTAAGGATGTGAAAGCCGCCTTGGCTTTTTACCGACGTCTTATGGCGGAATTTCCCCAAAGTCCGCGTTATGAGGAAGCGCGTAAGCGCGCCGCGTATCTTGAACGGTATTATCTTGATATACGGTAAATATATATCGATTTATACCCGTCTTACGCGACGCTTGGTTCCCTTGGCGCTGCTATTGTTTCTTTCGCCGATGTCGCTGGCCGCGCTTGATTTCGCCCTTGGACCTATCGCCGGTGAGGCTACGGGGCTTTCAGCCAGGCTGCGTTTTGATGAGCTTTGGTCAATCCGGGGCGCTTTGGCTTGGGACTCGGTATCGCCCGGTGGGCTCGGACTAAGAGCCGACGCTCTCCTGAATCCATTTCCCCTGTTTCAAAGACGGCTCGATACCGAAGCCGAATCGCTTGTAAGAGCTGATGAGGGAGAGGAAGAGCCTAACCCCGCGCTGGAAGTTGAGGCGGCGCGGCCGTATCGTATATCCGGTAGTTTTGGGCTAGGTTTTAAGCTGATAAGACTAGCCGGTGACGGCCGTTATGGCTCAGCTCCGGAATTATGGGGCCTGTCGGTTTATCTACCCTTTGTGGCACTGATTATCCCTGACGCGTTTCCCATGGAGTTATTCATGGAGGCGTTAGCCGGCTGTCGCTTTTATCCAAATTGGGGTTTTGAGCCCAGCGTCGCGCTTGGTTTTCATTGGCGTTTAAGGTAGTCCGATGAGCGATGCTTTGAACGCGTTTGATCCTATAGTGGCGTCTTGGTTTAGAGAGGAGCTTGGCCAGCCGAGCGATATCCAGCTATCCGCCTGGGCGGCGATAGCGGCCGGTGAGCATGTCTTAGCCATGGCGCCGACCGGCAGCGGAAAAACGTTAGCGGCTTTTCTCTGGGCTTTGGATAGTCTAATCAGCGGCCAACTCCCGGCTGATCGCTTGTCGGTCCTGTATATCTCGCCACTTAAGGCTCTCAACAACGATATACGCCGCAATCTTATAAGCCCGATAAATTCCCTCCATGCGCGTTTCCGGGCGGCGGGCCGTCCTTTCCCGGCGCTCCATGTCTCGGTGCGTTCCGGCGACACCAGCCAGGCGGAACGGCGGTCTTTCCTTAAAAAACCCGCGGCTATATTGGCGACCACGCCGGAAAGCTTCGCCTTGTTGCTCAATTCCCCAAAGGGTAGGGCTGTCTTGTCTACTGTCGCCCTGCTTGTCTTGGACGAGGTCCACGCCTTATGCGCCAATAAACGCGGCGCCCTGCTGGCTCTTAATGTAGAACGTTTGGGTCTGTTAGCCGGTTCTTATCGGCGTGTCGCTTTATCGGCCACCGTCGCGAACGTGGCGGCGGCGGCCGCCTATGTCGGCGGCTACGTTTATCGGGACGAACTATCTGACCGTCCGCTAGGCCCAGCTGGGTCGGCCGTTTCGGCTAGTCCGGTTGAACCGTCCGCTGGAAAAAGCTCGGGTTGGGATACTATCGAGGAACCCATAGCTCGACCGGTACGCGTTTTGCGTTCTTCCCTGGATAAACGTACCGAATTCAGCATCCGCATGGAGGGGCCGTCCTTCGTTTCCAAAGCCCAAAATGATGGGGCTTCACGCTGGGCAAGTTTGGCTGACGCTTTTGTACAGGCGGTGGAAGCTAAGCGTAGCACGCTCATTTTCGCCAACTCCCGCCGCAACGCCGAAAAAACCGCTTTCCTTATGAACGAGAGGGCCGGTCGCGAAATAGCCTGGGCCCATCACGGTTCACTGTCACGAGAAGTCCGGCGAACGGTAGAGGAAAGGCTGAAGAACGGACTATTGCCGGCGGTGGTGGCGACAAACAGCTTAGAGCTTGGGATCGATATTGGTTCCGTTGACGAGGTCTTGATGGCCGGGACTCCCCCGTCTGTCGCCAGCGCTCTCCAGCGCGCCGGGCGGGCGGCTCATCGGCTGGGCGGTGTCAGCCGCGCTCGTATCTATCCCCTGCATGGTCTAGACCTATTGTTCGCGGCCGGCTTAGTCCGAGAGGCTGAGGCCGGGAGGATAGAGGCGGAGGCCGGACCTGAAGCGCCTCTGGATGTTCTTGCCCAAGCGCTTTTAGCGCTTTGTGCCTTGGACGACTGGAATGAGATCGATTTATACCGTTTTGTCCGCCGGTCCTCTCCCTTTTATAGCCTAAAGCTGGTGGATTATCGCGCGGTGCTCGCTATGCTGCGCGGGCGCTATGAGGAAACCAGGCTTGGCGTGCTCCGTTCCCGGCTGGATCCTGACGCGCCGCCTGGTATCCTTAGGGCGACAAGCGCTGTCCTGCCCCTCCTGTATCGGAGCGGCGGCGCTATTCCCGATCGAGGGTATTACCGGATGGAGCTGGCTGGGAGCCGCGCCCCTGTTGGAGAATTGGATGAGGAATTCGTGTGGGAACGCCGGCTTGGCGATAGTTTCGCTTTAGGTACTCGGACTTGGCGCATCCTGGCTATTGACGATAGGGCCGTTACCGTAACGCCCGGCGAAGGCGGACTTAAAATGCTGCCTTTCTGGCGGGCGGATTCCCAGTGGCGCCGTGCCGAGTCCTTGTCCGCCGTTCTTGAGCTATTGGACGCTGTCCCCGAAGCCGCCGAGAATAAAGCGTCTATAGAAGAGCTGAGCGCCGAAGCCGAGCCGAATGAGGATATAGCGCTCTATCTAGAATCCAAATGGAAGCTTGACCAGGCGGCGGCCCGCTTTTTAGCCGCTTTTTTAGCGCGTCAGCGGCGACAGGCCGGACTTCCTGGTAAGGGTCGGCTTGTCCTTGAATGTTTCCGCGATCCGATGGGGCAGGGAGCGTACGCCTTTCTGCATACTGTGCGCGGTGGCCGCGTCAACGCTGTTTTAGGTATCGCGCTCCGCGCTCTGGCGGAACAGCGCGGTATTGATCCCCTGCCGGAAACCTATTGGGACGATGTCGGTTTATTGATGGCTTTTCCGGCCTTGGAAAATGAGGATGTGGACCCTAACTTAATTAGCGCTTTACTTTTGGATCTCGCTTCCACTTCGTTATCTGGCGCGTTTAGAGCGGGACTAGAAGGCAGCGGTCTGTTTGGCGCCGTTTTTAGGGAAAACGCGGGGCGCGCCATGCTGCTTCCCAAGGCTTCTTTTGGTAAACGAACGCCTCTGTGGATTACCCGTCATCGTTCTAAAAACCTCTATGAGGCTGTCCGGCGCTATAGCGATTTCCCTATTATCAAGGAAACCTGGCGGGCTTGCCTGCGAGATCATTTGGATGCCGAGGGCGCGAAAAATGTATTGGAGGGGCTGGCCTCAGGCGGCGTTGATTTACGGGTGGTTATAGCGACAGCGCCGTCTCCGTTTACGGAGCAAACCTTGTGGCAGGCCTCGGACAGTTTTATGTACCGCCGAGACGAGGGAGGCGCGCGTTCAGCGTCTGAGGCGGAGCTGTTAACGGAAATGCTGAATAACGCTTCCGTTCCGCCTGAATTGGATAGAGAAGCGCTTGAGGAGCTTTCCGCTAAACGTCGGCGTTTAGCGCAATCCTATCGTCCTAGGACTGTTGGCGAATTGCTGGACTGGCTTGATGAGCGGCAAATTATTTCCGGCGAAGATTGGGAAGAGCTAATCCATAGTATAAAACCGCAATCGGAAGAGCTTCCCAAGCCCTTAAAAATCCGCCTACGTGGCGCAAAAATCGATTTAGCGCTAGCTCCGGCCGCTTATCGGCTTATCCGCGAGGCTAACGGCCAAAACATCGGTCTTGACGCTAAGTCCGTGGAATTCATTGATCCGGCTCAAGCGCTTCGGGTTTGGGCGGAATATGAGGGGCTGATCAGCGGGCAGCGCTTGAGCGATCATTTTGGGGTCGCTTCATCCGAGCTGGCTTCTTTCGCCGCCGCCGGCGGGCTTAGGCCAGCCACGTTAAGCGGCGAGGAAGGTGTCAGCGTCTGGTTGACGCCCTCCTTTCTGGAATTTTCCCTTAGACGGACTAAGTCCTTACGGAGGAGTCGTTTAGCCAAGCTTGGACGGCCTTTGGTGGAGTTGCAGCTCCGCGTTATTCGTCGGCAGGGCTTGTTGGGGTTTAAGGCTTTGGACGCGGCCTCAGACGCTTCTATAGGCGAGGCTGAGGGCGGCGCAAACGGGATCGCTCGCTTGGAGGACGCCGAAAAAACGGGTTTGGCGCTTGAACCCATATTTGGCGTCGCGTTGGACTATCGCGTTTGGGAAGGGGATGTTCTGCCCGCCAGGCTTCAGCGTGTCGCTCTGGAGCCTATGCTGCGAGAAACAAGCATTGTGTGGTACGGCCGTGGGGGTGGACGGTTAGCCTTTATTCCGGAAGATGAATTCCTTGAGCTCACGCTTCCCCACGCGGAATTGGATGAGGACTCTACGCGTCTACTGGAAACCATGACGCGCGGCGAGGGCCTGACTGTCCCCGAGCTCGCGGTTTTATGCGGCCAGCCCGAGTCTGAAATAAGGCCCTTTGTGGCTCGTTTAGCCGCTTTAGGCCGCTTGACGGCAGACTCTTGGGAGGCGGCGAAACGCTCCTTCGCCGCGGAAGGCGCCGTGGCGCCTTCCGCGGCTAGTCCAGCGCGCGGCGCCTTTTCGCCGCGTCGGCCTCAGCGTCCAAGCTTGCCAACCCGCGCGCGCTGGCTGTCCAGGCGAGCGTCGGAGGAGCGCTGGCGGGTTTTACCGTCGCCGGCATCGGTTTTGGATCCGCTCAGCGCGCTTGAGCGTCATAAGACGGCCGTTCGGCGGTATATAAAACGTTATGGCTTAATCTGCCGTTCCCTTGTTGAATTGGACGCGGACCCTAGTCCCTGGCGGGAGTTGTATCGGGCTTCGCGGCTGATGGAATTCGCGGGCGAGCTTACGGGCGGACATTTTTACGCTGAACTGGATGAGCTTCAGTTTATGAGGCGGGAAGAAGCTCTTGAATTGGACGACGCGCCGGAACTTTTAGAAAAGCACTTTGACGATGATAGCGGCGACGCCGAGTTCTACTGCCTTTGCGCCGTTGATCCAGCCAGTCTTTGCGCCTTAGCCCCGCTTTCCAGCCGCCTTAAGCTACCCGCTCGCCTAGCTTCAAACCATGTTGTTTGGAGGGAGCTTACGCCTGTCCTCGTCTCTCGCCGTGAGGGTCGGGAGCTCGATTTCCGTGTATCCGCTGAGGATAAAGCGGTTGAGGCCGCTATCCGGGCGCTTGTCAAGCGCTTAAAACGGCCAGTCACGGATTCGGCCTCGCACCTAATCGTGGAAAGCATAAACGGTTTGTCTTCTCGGCTATCTCCTTATTCTGTATCGCTTAATCGCTGCGGTTTCAAAGAAGCCGTACGTGGCTTGGAATATGTGCCTTCTTGTGTGGAGCGGTCATGAAACGTTCGGCCTCCGGTCTTCGTCTCGGCTATATCCTTATTTTCATGTTTTCCGTCGTGGTCTTCGCTGGCTATCTCTTTTTTAACGAGGGTCATGCGCTTCAGGCCTCGCCCTCTCTCGTTTCTGGAATGGATTTATTCCGTGTGGGAGAGGGTAGCGCGGCGGACGTGACGTCTGAGACGCTCAGAGGCTTACCTAAGGCGGTAGTTACGCGGGTGGTGGATGGGGATACCGTCAAAATCGATTTTGGCGAAAAAGCGATACCGCCGAGCGGCTTGGAGCGCCATGAAACGCTACGCTTACTTGGCGTGGACGCGCCGGAATTGCCTAGGGCTGGCCTGCCCGGCGAAGCCTATGCCCAGGAAGCGACGGAGTATTGCGCCTCGATTTTGGAAGGCCGTCAGGTGTTTATCGCGCGGGATTGGGATCTGCGCGACCGCTACGGCCGCTTGCTCGCCTATATTTACCTGGCTGACGGCACCTGTTTTAACTTAAAGCTTATCAAGGCAGGGTACACCGGGGCTCTCCTGACATACCGTTTCGCGTTTCAAGACGAATTCGCCGCGGCTGAGCGGGCTTCCGCGGCGGCTGGGCTGGGCCTTTGGTCCATATCGAAATAGCTTTCAAGCGCTATCTGGCTTGGGGATAGCAAATTTCGCGCTTCGCTTCAGCTCCTAAGCACAACTTGACGATTAAGCCTAGCTTTCCCTTGGCTTCCGTAGGCTTTTCAAACCCATGCTGCGGATTTGGGCGTTGTGATAGACATCGTGGGTCGCCAGCCAGGCAACCGCGTCGATAAACGGGACTTCCCATTCCGTGAACTCCGCGTCTAAGCTTTCCGCGTCCACGGCGCGTAAAAGCGTCATCAGCGCGTGATGGTAACGGCGAAGTACAGCGCGGGCTGTTTTCCAGGCTTCTTCCGTAGGTTGGGCGGGCGGGGGCGCGAAATTCTCTTCCGCGTAGGGAAAGGGTTCTAAGGGCGCTAAACCGTCTAAATTCGTATCGGCGATAGCTAGAGCGCCTGTATCCAGCGCCTGTTTTAATAGAGCCCTTGTGATAAGCTGCTTATAGTAGGCGCAATGGACCGCTATTTCCCAAGCCGAATAAGCTTCATACGTATTTCGAGATGCCGCTTCCTCAGCCGAAAGGCTATCTAAGGTCGCCATCAACGGCGGACCGTTGAACGATTCACCGTCAAACTCCCGCGCGGCCGCGTCAAGAAGCGTTGTTATTCTTTTGTCCATACCTGAAGTATACACCAGTTTCAGCCATGGCGTCTTGCTTTCCCGAGGTTTTCGGAGGGTGTGTCGCGAATAAGTCCATAAAAACAAAAAAACTCGCGGAAGCACGCGGCCTCCGCGAGAACCTTAACGTAATGGATAAAGAACTTTCTATCGCGTCCTTGGACCTTTGTCTTCGCCGTTAAGACTAATTCCCTTCCTTAACAATAGTTACCTTAATCGCGCTCGGATCGTCAGACATGTCCTTTTCAGGGATGGTAACGGTAAGAATGCCGTTGCGGAAGACGGCGCTCGCCGCGGCTTGATCGTAAAGATCAGCGGGGACGCCATATTCCTTGCGGTCTATATCGCGCAGAGTAAAACCGCGCCGCCGATCTTTTTGGTTTTGATTCCGTTCGCGTTCCGCTTCTGACAGGCGCGCTTTGAGTATCATGGAATTGCCACGGAAAGAGATATTTATATTTTTTTCATCAAAACCGGGCAACAAAAACTCAAATACCAGGGCGCCATCGGCGTTCTTATAGAATGCGGTTCGGGGATACCCAAAATCGGTATAATTCTTCCAGCCAGCGCTTTCTTCTCCATAAGGCCGATGAAAAGGCCCTTTTCGGTCAAAAGGGGCGCCAAAGGGTGAATAAGCTTCACCAAAACCGGCTTCTTCGGCCATGTTCTTTATAAACTCGCCGAATTCTTCCGCGGCGTGCCGCAGACCGTCAAATTCTTTTCCTGAAAACCTAAAATCGCACATAAAACTCTCCTGACGTTATAAAACGTCCGCCGTCTTTACGGACCGGCTCTTGATTTCTAGCCCCCCCCACATTGAGCGGCTATCAGCCATGCCCGGCGTATCCGCGGCAAGGCTGTATCTTGAATTTAGCGAAGCGAGCCTTTGGAAACAAGGGTTTTCGTTTAAAGTCCGCGTTATTCGCCTATCAGTGTGGCGGCGAGTCGGCGCGGTCCAGCGTTTTCGCGGTGTTCGCATAGATATATGCCTTGCCAAGTACCTAAAAGCAGGGCGCCGTCCCGAAGGGGCAGCGTAAGCGAAGGACCTAGTATGGCGTTCTTTGCGTGGGCGCTCATGTCGTCAGCGCCTTCAAGAGAATGGCGGTAGCCGCCATCCGGAACCAGGCCGCTAAAAACGCTTTCCAAATCAAGGGCTACATCGGGGTCAGTGTTTTCATTCAAGCAGAGAGAGGCCGAGGTGTGCAGCAGGAGAAGGTAGAGTTGGCCAACGCGAAAACCGGATAAGGCCGGCAGCCGTCCCGCTATCTCATCGCTGATAAGATGGAAGCCGCGCCGCCGCGGCCTTAAGCTGATTATATATTGTTCCAGACGCATAACGCGACTATACGACAACAAGGGCGAATACGGAAGCGCGATGGCCGAATTGGTGTTATGCTAGAACAGCGCGGCCAGCGATGCCCGCGAACAAGGGGGTGTGGTAATGCGAACTCAGCGAATAAAACTTATAGCGCTCGGTATACTTACGTCTATTTTAGCGCTCGCCTGTCAAAGCGCGACGCCGGTCTTGGGTTTCGCGACGGCGGCCTATGTTGACGCTAAGCTGGCCGACGCGGAAGCCGTTTCCCAAGCCGAGCTTGGAGTTCTCTCTGATGAGCTTTCCTCGTTTTCCGCGAAAATCGAGAAACTGGATACGCTCTTGGACGATGTGGACCAATTCCTGGCTGATAATCAAGCCACCAAGGATAAAATTGAAACCTTGGAAGGTTTGGCGGCCTTGGTGGAAAGGCGTCTAGAGTCTATGCCTCGGGAAACCATTAAGGCTATTGTGGATATTCTTCAAGACCATTTAGGGGCGGCAGCGGTAGAATAACCAAAGCCGCTTCATCTTGTTCCTTTTTATTAAAACCTAAGCTTTAGGACACTAGTCTTTGGCTGAGGGATAAACAAGATTTTCCGGAGCGGGCTTGTTCAATATCTTCAAGTAGTTCCTGGCTTCCGTTTTTGCCGCTTCCAGGTCGTGGTCGCTCCAATTGCCGCATTCCCGCGGCGCGGCGCCTGGTATAGGCCCTGTATAAGCGGCTATCCATTCAAAAGCGGCGCGAAGAGGAATTAGCGCCGCGGGGGAGTCCATCGCTCCCTCGAATATGACATATAAGCCGGTTCGGCAACCCATTGGACCAACATACACTGTCCGCTTATTCCATTCGGGATCGGAGCGGAGATAGGTGGCCAACAAGTGTTCCAGGCTATGCGCGGCCGCTATGCTCATGACGGCTTCTTTATTAGGCGCCTTAAGGCGGAGATCAAAGGTGGTAAGTTCCACCGTATCAAAGCGGTCTCGGCGCGAGACATAAAGGCCGGGTTTTAGGCGCAGATGATCTATTTGAAAACTGGCGATGGTTTCCATGGTTAAGCCTCCCGTATTATGCGTTCGACGATTAGACTGGATCGTTCGGCGGCGAGCGGTAAAAAATCGTTAAAATCTATCCATGATTGTTTTCCCGCGACATCTGAAATGGCGCGAAGGATAACAAAAGGTACCTGGAAAAGGACGCAGGTCTGGGCTATAGCGGCTCCTTCCATTTCCACAGCGCCGGCGTCGGGGAAACGGCGCGATAAGGCCGCTTTAGCTCTATCATCTCCCAAAAAAGTATCGCCTGAAAGGATGGAGCAACGCGCCGAGCCGACTTCCGCCGGAATCACCGTTTCAGCTTTAAGGGCGTTGATGGAACGTTCAGCCAAGTCGATCAAGGCTGGGTCGGCATTGAAAACCGCGCTTAAGCCTGGAATTTGGCCCGGTTCGTAACCGAAAGCGCTAACATCCACGTCATGGTATAGCGCGCGGTCGGAGATGACAAGATCGCCGATGCTCAGCTTCGCGGCTAAGCCGCCGGCCGATCCGGTGTTTATAACAAAACGGGGCCGATACCGCTCTAGGAGCAGGGCTGTCGCTATAGCCGCGTTTGTTTTTCCTATGCCTGAGCGGACTAAGACCACCCGCTTTCCCTCAAGGATGCCCGTATAGCAACTTAAAGGTCCCAAACGGCTTTCTTCCAGTTCCTTTAGCCGACTCCTTAATAGGGACACTTCCTCTTCCATGGCTCCAATTAGCCCAATCACCTCAGCGTTCATAACGGAATCATTGACCGCTGACGTTGAGCTGGTCAAGCCAGGCACGCAGTGTGCTCATAACTTGTTCCACATTTTGGGTCAATTCTTTGAGCTCAGCTCGTATCTTGTCCTTTGGCCCGGCTTCTCCCCGAGTTATGGGCCGTAGCTTTTTTAGAATGTTTTCCGAAGCTTCGGCTAAAAAAGTGACTCCGATGGTGCCAACGCTACCTTTGATCCTATGGAGTTTATTGTTTAAGTTTATCCAGTCGTTCACGCGCGCGTCTTGGTTAGCCTCTCTCAGTAAGACGGGCATTTCATTTAAGAACAGAGCGGCTATTTCCGCCGCCACCTTGTCATCGCTGTAGGACGCGCGGAATTCATCGATGTCGAAGGCTCCGCTTTTTTCGCCTTGCTGTTCAAGCGGCAGCCTTGCCGTCTGTTTTTCCAAGCGCCATTTTTCAGCGCCCGGTAAGCGTTGGATAGCCGCTGACAGTTTCGCGAGGCTTAAAGGTTTTGACAAATATTCATTCATGCCGACGCGCAAGCAGGCGCTTCTATCTTCGGCTTGATCGTTACCGGTTAGGGCAATGATAGGGATAAGACTGTTGAGGGTTCCCGCTTCACCGTCGCGGATGCGGCGCGTGGTTTCAAGACCGCTTAAGCCGGGCATTAGGCAGTCCATCAAAACAAAAGCGAAGCTTCCCTGTTCAAGCGCGGCGATAGCCTCATACCCGTTTTCCGCTTCTCGCGTGTCAATGCCCAGCGCTTCCAAAAACAGACTAACGATACTGCGAACGATAGGGTCATCATCCGCGATGAGGCATACGGGGACGCTCTTGTCCATTCCGTTTTCCAAAGCTGTCTCCATCGTTCTATTATCGGTATATAGCGGATAAGGATGACTTTTTAGGCCCGCATCGATTATACTAGCGCACATGAAAGAGCGCGTTTCAGCCTTGATCGATAACATCCGGACAGTCATCTATGTGGACCGGGTTAAACTGGAATATCTAACGGCTTCGCTGATAGCCGGCGGGCATGTTATGTTGGCTGATACCCATGGTGTTGGCAAAACCTCTCTAGCTAAGGCTTTAGCTCTGTCTATACGATGGGCGCAAAAGCGGGGAAAGGCTGGCGCGCCTCGGAGCGCCAATTTTAACCGTCTGCAATGTACGGTGGATTTGTTGCCTCAGGATATACTTGGTTATATGAGGATAGCCGGCGATCACTATGAGATGGTCTTCAACGAGGGGCCCATTTTCTCGCATTTTCTTCTTTGTGATGAAATCAATCTCCTTACGCCTAAAACCCAGGGAAGTTTTTTTCAAGCCATGGAGGAAAAGGCGGTTTCAATAGAGGGGAAAACGTATTCTCTGCCCGATCTGTTTTTTATCATAGCTACCATGAACCTTAAAGGAAGCCATCTGTTTCCCCTGCCCTCTCCCCAGTTGGACCGCTTTATGATCGAACTATCCTTGGGCTATCCCAATCAGGAAGACGAACAAGCTATAGTGAGTCGTCATGGCCGGACTGACGCGTGGGCTCACTTTGGCCCGGTGCTTGACGAGGCCGAGCTTCTGGAGTGGATGGATATGGTCGATGGGCTCAGTCTCCATCCCGATGTTTTGGATTATTTAGTCCGGTTGGTGCGCGCGACTCGAGGGCATCCAAAGCTTAAGCAAGGCGCTAGCCCGCGTAGCGGCGTAAAGCTGTCTCGGCTCGCCCGCGCCCTAGCCTTGGTGCGTGGCTTGGATTATGTGGATATCGATCTTATTAAAGAAATCGCCATACCAGCTATGGCGCATAGATTGGAATGTCATGACGCGGAAAGCGACGCTAAACTTGTGTTAGCCGATATTATGCGGGAACTACCGGTTGATCCGCCGTACAAAAAGCTGGTTCAGTCGGCATGAATGGCTTAAGGCGTTTCGCGGCCGCCATTCCGCTCACGCCCTTTGGCGGCCTGGTTTTTGCCGCGGCCTTAGCCTTGCTTGGAACGGCTACTCTATCCCGCGATCGATACGGTCTTGTTTTAGCCTGGGCCGCCTTATTCTTGCTGTCCGCTTTGGCGCTGTTTGGCCGTTTATTCGCTTCCCGCGTTAAGCGTAACCCTCCCCTCCTGTCAGCGGCCGCCGCCCTTTACGCTGATCGGCCCTCTGGTCTGCTTTCCGTGACGCCCTGCGCCGAGCCGCCCTTCTTTTTTCGGATTCATGTCGTCTTGCGTGGCGCCTTAATAGTCGGCGAGCGTGAAATTTATACCTATTTTCGGGATTTTGGCTTGAAACATCGGGAGGCGACCGTCTTGGAAGCGGCGCCGCCAAGCTGCGGGCGCTTAAGCTACGAGGGCCGCTACACGGTACGCGACATTTTAGGCTTAACCGTTTGCTCGGCCGAGGCGCTGGGCGGCGGGTCGGCACCGACGCGGCCTTCTTTTCTGGAACTTCCGCGTTCCATTTTACGCAGCGCCTCGGACAGTCGCGACGCTAAACCGCCGCTAAAAAAAACCGATGACGAAAAAATCTTTATCCGTGAATACCAGAATGGCGATCTGGCCCGCGATATCAACTGGAAAGCCTCAGGCCGCGTCCGCAAGCTTTTAACCCGTATACCACCCACCGCCCGTCAGGAAAGCCGACGTCTAGAACTGCGCGTCCGCACGGATTCGGCTGAGACTATGCGCGGATTTGCCGCCCACTGTCATTTGGCGGCCTTAAAAACCATAGTTTACCAATTTATAGCCCAGGCGCGGCTTCAGGAGCCAGGCTGCGCCTTTCATGTATTCTTAAACGATCAGGAACGTGAACTGAACGCGGATAAGGATCTAGACGCCTTCGCCTCGGAACTGGCGGACCTCGGTTTCCATTCCACCGGCGGGCCTCTCGTTTCCGTTCTTCCTGATTCGTCCTTTGTTTTTCTCTTTTCCACCTGCCTTGATAGGCAGCTGGATGAGGCTATTGGCGCTTTGGGAGCTCGTTCCATACAACTCTTTTTAACCCAGCCCGCCGATCTTTCCGTCTCTGAACCGGATTTTTCCGGGCGCCTTGTCGGGAATAGCCGCGGTTTTCGGCCAAGGCCTCTGTTATTTCTTGGGAAAAAGCCGGAGCGTTTAGCCGTGGGCCAAGCCGTCAGCGGCCGGCATGAGTTTAGCGTAGAGGCGCTTTGGTTATGACCGACCTTTTTTTTATACGCCTTGGTCTATACTTCCTTTCTATAGGCTTGCCGGCTTTCCATCCTTCCGTGTTACGCTATATGGACGCTTTGTCCGGCGTCGCCTTTTTCGGGCTTCTGCCCCTATCGGCCTTGATAGCGTATTATGGCGAAAAGCTGCCAAGACTTTCCCGGTTTTCGTTTTTTTCAACCGGCCCACGGCTTGTTTGTCGCTTAAGCCGTCGTTGGCATTTAAGCGGTCCTTTGGTACAAGTATTTATAATATCGATATTTATATGGTATGGACGGTTTTCCGCCTTAGCCTTGACCTACGCTGGTATTGGCGTTTACGCCTATCTTTCCACCTGGCTAATCTTCAAGCGGCGCTGGACTTTTCCCTACTATGCGGAACCCTTTCTGTTTATCGCTATGGTGTATAAGCTAATCGCGCTGTCAAAAGCGTCGCCGGAATTGGCTGAGACGGCGGCGGCCGTTAATGTTGTCTATGGCGTCATAGCCGTTTTTGGTTTTTTAAGCTACGCCTACGCCATTTATTCAAGCGCTGTCCGCGTTACCGGTCAAAAACGGTCCAAGCTGTCCAGTCTGCCCCTGGCCGCCTTCCTGCCGCTAGCCCTGCTGCTTGGACTCTTATTCTCACCAGAAACCTTGGAACATATTCCAGTGCTTAACTCTTTGGACAATATTCTGGAACCTCGTCCAAAGCCCTTGGACATGGATGGTTTAGACTCCGAGCTAAACGGCGATTTAAAGGGCGCCGATGATGGACAGTCTGGCGCAAAATTGCTGTCCCTGCCTGGCTCTTCTTGGGGGCGACGCGGCGAGGGCGGGAGCGGGGGCGCTAAGGATAAGCAATATCTAATAATGGTAGTACGGTCTCCGGTCAGCCCCCTCTATTTGTCGGAGCGATATTTAAACATATTCGATCCCGAGGCGGGCTTCCGTTTTGACAGTTCCTATTCCCTCAACCAGCTCTCCCGGCGTCAACTGATGGAAAGCTGGCGCAATATCGAGCTCCCTAATGATAGGAACCGGATAGAGGTTCAGATCGATGTTTATTCCACCCTTTCATCCGAACCGAGCGCTTATCTGCCCTTGTTGTTAGAGCCTGTCGTAAAGAATGATCGTTACTACCCGATCAGCTATTCGTATCGGACGAGATCGGCGGTGTCGGAACTGGGTTTGATTTCCAAAAATTACCGCGTCGGTTCGCTAAGCGAGAGGGATAAGGAAGACTTGTCCGCTTATCTTAAAATAGATGTACCGGAGCGTTATATAGAGCGTTTTAATGGATTTATCGCTTCGTTGGCTTTGCCGGACGGGTATTATGAACGGATCATCGCCCTATTGCGCTCTTTTGAAAGCTTTCAATATCAGGTTGGCTATGAAGAAAATACCAGTGTAGACGCTATCGCCGCCTTTTGTTTTGACACGAAAACCGGCGACTGCACCGAATTTTCAGCGGCCGCCGCCCTGCTTGGGCGTTTGGCTGGCATACCGTCGCGCGTCGTTACCGGCTACTTGGCGGCGAACGAGTTGCGGACGCGCGCTCATCTATTGGGTTTGGCGAGGCTTCAGCAAAGCTATCCGCTTCTCGCGGAAGCGCCCCTATCCGAGCTCTATCTAGTGACCAATGCCCATAAACACGCTTGGGTGCAGTATTATCTGCCTACCTATGGCTGGGTGGATTTTGAATCCACTCAGTTCGCCATTCCCCCGCCCGCCGGAATGGATCCCAATGATATGGATGTGGTTATTCCGAGCATAAGCTCCCGCGAAAGGCCGCCGCCCTTTGTCTTTCCCTGGGCTCTGTTGCTTCGCGCAATTCTTGGGTTCGCGCTTATAAGCGTGAGTTTTGTCTATATTCGCCGTTGGGCGCGGCTCCTGCGCCTGGGCTTGATAGCCCGAAAAGCCGATGAACGGGGCGCGAAAGCCCTGTATCGCCTGCTCCTTATTCGCATGGCCGCCAGTCGCTATACGGAAAAGGCTCCGGCTTTGACGGTGGGGGAATACGCCGAGTTATACCCCGAATTATCGCGTTTCGCCGCTTTATACAAAACCTCAGTTTACGGCGCTCGCTCCCTTGGGCAGGAACGTCGCCTCGCCCTCTACGGGGAACTAAAGGTCGAGTATCGGCGCTTATCGCGGATTAAAGGCGGTTTTTTCACGGTGATACGCGAGCTGTTCGGCTTCCGCGGCTGGAGGCTGTTATGAAAAGGGCGTTGCGGTTTCTTCAATCATGGGGAGCGGCCTTGTTTTTCGTATTGGCATCGTTCGTCTGTCTCGCCTCATGCACTGAAGGCCGGGAATGGACGGAATTCCGGGGTAAAAACGGCTCAGGCAAGGCGGCTTCCCTGGTGGCTCCCCCTGTCGCCGTAAAATGGAAGCTACTCCTGCAGAAACAGGAGCTTGAACATCGGTTTTTTAATCAAGCGCTCCTAGCTGACGGCGCTGTTTATTTCGGCTCAGCCGATGGCAATTTTTATTCGCTTAATCTGGCTTCCGGCTATATGAATTGGACTTTCCGTTCCGGCGGGCCGATCAACTCGGTGGCTCATCTTGATGACGAAAAGGTGTATTTCGGTTCGGCTGATGGTTTTATCTACGCGGTGGACCGAGAGAGCGGTGAAGCGGTCTGGTATTTTGAGACAGGCGGTCAGGTGAATTCTACCATAATCGGTTATCAGGATATGATTATCGCGGCCTCAGACGCGGATGCCGTGTATTTTATAGGCCGCGACGGTTTGGAGCGATTTAGCCTGCCCAATGAGCTTTGGTATCATAACGCGTTTCAAGTTTTTAATGGGCGCATGACCTTCGCGCCCGGTTCTGAGGGTCATCCGTATTCCCAAGCGGTGTACGATATCGACGCGCGCCAATACCTATGGTTTTTAGATTCCGATCTGGACCAGTATATATGGTTTAGTTTCCCGGCGGTACGAGGAAAACGTCTGTTCTGTTCAGCGGTTGGTCTGGATGATGACAATGCCATGCATTTTCGTTTTTCATGTATGGATTTTGATACGGGAGCCCCGATCTGGTCGGTGACCGATAATTCGCGCTTATGGATGTTGGAATCCTGGTATGCCGAGTCGGTATTGTTTTGGAGTTCCACCTCGCTGTTAGACTACGCGGCTCCGGTACTGTGGCGCGATAGAGTGATTTATTCTATAGGAGATCAGGCGTTACGTTCTTTTAAGGCCGATACCGGAGAACCGCTTTGGCTCCAAGATTATGAAAAACCTATTTCCACGCCGCCAACCCTAAGCGGCGACCGTTTGTATTTCGGTCTGTATGTTGACCCTGACGACCCGTCTTTATCTCAAAGCTCCCTTGATGAAAAGTCCGAAACCGCGCCGCGGGGCGCTCTCGTCTGCGCTTCGGCCGCTACTGGCAAAGAGCTTTGGCGGATACCCGTGGAAGGCAGCATTCTCAATTCCCCCGTAATCACCGGTTCCTGGATTATCTTCGGTACCGATGAGGGTTTCTTTTATGTTTTGGAGGAACTGTTTTGATGATGGCTGGATCCTTTGTTTCCTGTAGAGCTGTCCATTTTTCTTATCCCGGCGCCGATCAAGCGGTATTCAGCGCTTTTTCCGGCGAACTCCCCTCCGGCTTCGTCAGTTTGGTAGGACCTAATGGCGCGGGTAAATCGACCTTGATGTTGCTCGCTTCAGGCCGGCTCTTACCGGATAAGGGGACGGTCCTTCTTTCAGGTCGCGACACGCGGCTCTTTGTTGATGAAGCTGAGCGTAACACTTATGCCTCTTTTATTTACCAGAATATGGAATTTGAAAGCGAGGAGAGTCTGGACGTTTTACTGCGGCAGGTGTACGCCCATGGGCATCACGCTCTTAAAGGGGACACGTTTTTTAATGAAACCTTGGAAGCGATGGAATTGGGAGCTTTGGGCACGCGACCCTTAGCGCGCCTTTCCAAGGGTGAGACTCAGCGCGCGTTTTTAGCCTTTGCCGTACTCTATGGTTCGCGTTCGCTTTTTATGGATGAGCCGATTTTCGCCATGGAGGATAGGCAGAAGCTACGCGCTTTAGAATTTCTTCGCTCATATAGGGAGCGGACCGGGGTTACAATATATATTTCATTACATGAAATGGAATTGACAAAAAAATACGCCGAGACCGCGCTTCTCTTTAAAATGGATAGGACTATAGATATCGGCCCACCGGAGCTCATACTGAATGAGGCGGCTTTGGAAGCGGCTTATGGGGTGCCCGTCGCTATGTTGAAGCAAAAGGAAGGCTTGGAGCGCCGACATTTGGAGGAGCTTGCCGCGTTGATATGTAAAGCCGCTCCTGATGAGAGGTCGTAGCCAGCGCTTATGACTAATTTTAAGCGGCCGCGTATGCTTTTATGTGGTTTGATCGCCGCGATCACTTTGATGCTTCCTTTTGGTGCCGTGGCCGCCCCCGCTCCAGCCGTTGAGCTCTGGCCTGGCGGCGTTGTTTTTTATCGATTTTCATCTGATGTGCCAACGTTCTACCGTTTGGAACTTAAGTTGGCCATGGAAGCGTGGATGGCTAGCGGCGTTGTCGTTTTTGTGGAAAAGCCGAACTCCCTGAGTTCCCGTTTAGCTTGGCTATTTGGGGCGGATACCAGCCTCCTTATTCGAAGGAATAGGAATTTAAACGTTTTTGGGTTGAGCAGTTTAGGCGCCGGCCGCTGGCGTTTGCTGGAATTCAATCCAGAGCTTGATGATGAGCGTTGGCTGAGGTCAAGTTTTACACATGAGCTTGGCCATGTTCTTGGTCTCCTTCACGAGCATCAGAGAGCGGATCGTGATTTATATATCGATATACCAATTGACTTTATAGCTAGAGCTGGAGAGCGCGCGGCCGATTACCAGAGTTACGACGATTGGCCCGCTCTTGGAGACGTTTCCCCTTATGACTATGATTCCATTATGCACTATGGTTCCAATATCGATGGCAACCGACTTGTTAGGCGCGATACGGGAAAGCGTATTCCCTTGGCGGAAAAGCCTTCCGCCGGTGATTTGAGGCGGGTGCGCCTACTTTACGCCGATGAAAGCGTGAGGCGAGAGGCTTTTTTACCTTTGTCTTAAGAAAACACCCTCATTTCACTCAATAGTTCCGTTACACGTACTAACTGTTGCCAATTCTGTTGAAGCCGAGCAATCAAGCCTAAACCGCTAGATGCCTAGCGA
>CAZJJK010000037.1:0-26210 GCA_964546285.1 uncultured Treponema sp.
TAAGCTAGCGGCCTCGCCGACAGTGCCGGTATAATTATGAAAAACGACAGCCGGTAAACGCTTAAGTGACCCAACTAGTTGGAAAACCACATGCATCGCACGCCTAACATGAAGAAGCACCGGTAAGCTATAAGCGCCCGCAATATCCAGCTGGGCTTCAAAGAGACTTCGTTGGTCGGCTTCTGTGGCTCGATACGCCTTGTCGTAAAGATCCATACCTATCTCCCCCACCACCCTGATCCGCCGATCCGCCGCGGCTGTCTGGAGAAAGGCCAAGCCTTCCATTAGTGATGGCCAGGGCCGCCCAACGTCACCGGAGTCTTCTTGAATAGCCCGTGGCAGTTGGGGATGAAGGCCAAAGGCAAGGATCATGGGTGCGGCCGCCGCGTTCGCGGCGGCCGCCGCTAAGCCTTCCGTATAGGCAAATTGCATTGGATTCCAGGCGTTAGCGCACACCGGAATCCCAAGCCTCAAGCGCTCGGCCTCCTGCTCTGGATAATACTGTGACAGCTCATAGGGATGAGCGTGAGCGTCTGAAGCCATATAGGAATTATAGCGGTGGGACTTAGGAAGCGCTACAATTAAGGCATGAGGATTTTTATCGCTCTTCCCCTCCCACTCGAATTTAAAAAGCGGCTATTGGAAATTATCAGACCTCTACGCCTGGCTCATCCCCAATTCAAATGGCAGGACCTAGGGCAACTTCACCTCAGCTTAGCCTTTCTTGGCGAATTGGACGAAAAAGCCGTTATAGAAGCCACTCGCTGCCTGAGAAAGTGTATTATAGCCTCCGGTATTCACGCTTTTCCCTTAGCGCTTGATACGCTACTCTGCTTTCCGCCTCAAGGACCTATCAGAATCGTGTCAGCGGCGGTGTCGGAAGGCGCGTCAGACTGTACCAGCTTAGCCGCCGCTCTGGAATTAGCGCTTGAGGAAAGCGGAGACGGAGTAAAGGGGCTTTTTCGGCCCCGCGACAATAAGCCATACCTCCCTCATATTACCCTAGCTCGGGTAAAAGACGGTTTCCTTACAAAGAACGAACGCGCCACAAGGCTTAGGCTTATGACTACCATCACGGGAGCGGCGGTTTATGCTTCAACTCTTTCTCCATCCGGTTCCATGTATCGTATTTTGACAGAATATTCTTTCTCAAAAGAGGCGCTTTCGTAAATTCACTTTACTGCTGCCAATTCTGTTGCAAAATACTTAAAATAGTACTTCATACGCCCAGAGCTAATTTAAGAATAGCCAGACCCGAGCGCGCTATCAGGGCAAATAATTATTCTTAATCCGCGTTAGGGCTGTAAACAGATTACGTTTCGCGCTAGAGCTGCCGCCAGTTACGATTTCTAGACGTCTTTGAAATTCGTCACGTTCGCGATCATCGCCATAGGGGCAGGAACAGGAAACAAGGGGCCATGAGCGATCAGCCACAAAGCCCATGATAGAGGCTTCCTCGACTAAAGCTAAAGGACGGATAAGTTCCAGCGGGTATTTATCATAGCGCAAACGCGGCGGCATAGTCGCCAGTTCGCCCTTTTTTACCATATTCATAAGCAGGGTAACCAGGATATCGTCCAAATGATGGCCCAGCGCCAGTTTGGTAAAGCCTTCCGCCATGGCGACGCGGATCAATTCTGTCCGACGCTGGGTGGCACACCAATAACAATTCATTGTTTCACCATTCTTTACCCGTCCGATAACGGGGATAGTTATCTCACGGTAAGGGATACCCAAGTCCGCGTAAAAAGCGTGTAGCCTCCGCTCTAATTCCTTTGAATACGTATGATTTGGCAGATCACTGACTATCCTTACGGCTTCCAGTTCAAAACGCGGGGCTTGCCAGAGGCGGCGACGGGATAGGGCCCAAGCCAGAACGGCGGAATCCTTTCCACCTGAAACGCCAAGCAGAATCTTATCTCCCTCACTCAGAAGCGCGTAATCAAGACAGGCTTTCGCGACAAGTTTCTCAATTTTTGTTAGGGCCATAAAGCGGCTTACAGCTCCGGAATAAGGACACGATCTCCCGCGCTGATAGCTTCCCTCTTAAACCAGCCTTGAGGCACCTCTAGAGCGTAGCGAGCCGATCGACTTGATTGTATGGGTATCAAAGACAGGGGCGTCATATCATGGATTTCCAAAATCCGTCCATCAGCGGCGATATAAGCAATGGATAGGGGAACGCTCGTGTTTTTCATCCAAAAAGCCAGCATTTGATCCGCTGGAAAAACGAACAACATTCCGGTCCCTTCTTTTACCTTAGCGCGATTCATAAGTCCATATTCGCGTTCTTTATCATCATCGGCTATTTCAGCTATTAGTTCCCTCTCCCCTCCCGCCGTTTGGATAATAAGACGAGCGGTCGGTAAACTTTTACCCTGTTCGACACAGGAGGCGAATAGTAAAAAGACGAGGGGCATCACGCGCGCGATTTTAGAATTCATCCAGAAATTCCTTTCTCTGTAAGGCTAGGCCTTCTTCCTCGGCGCGGGCTGAGGACAGAAAAGCATCAAAGGCCGCTCTATCCAGGTATTTTATCGTTAGAGGCCTTTCTAAAGCGACCCGAGTGCTTTCCGATTGCCATACCGCTTCCATAGGGCTTAAGCGGGGAGGCTCTCCATATTTACTCTTCAAGCTTGAATATACCGAAAAATAGTCTAGCAGCGCGCCATTCAAATCAAACGACATCGAGATCACTAGACCCTGATCAATTTGAAAAAAGGCTCGGCGAATAAAAGAGCGCCCTTCACATTCCAGCAAAAGCTTTTCCCAGAGCGCCGACATAGACACATCAGGCTGGTCCGTATACACCAAATACGGATCAGAGGCCAAGGCTTGGCGCAATTCCTCTATACCCATACCCAAATAGAAAGCTCGATACGAACGCGGTACGGAGACATACGCCGGCTCTGTCGACGCCGTTTGAGCGAGGACGCGTGATAATCCGCTGAGGAAAAGGAGACAAATCAAAAAAGTCCCGCCGGCGGAATGCTTCATTTTATCACTCCTCATCGGGACAGAGCGATGCTGAGCGCCGTGGATAGTTTTAACACCTCGTCATTCTCCTTCCGTACCCGCCGTGACAGAATTACGGCGATAATTCGAAGCAATTTCACACCCAACGGCGGGTTGGTTTCGCAGAGTTTCGCGAAATCGCTCTGTGAAAGCTCATATAGGCTACAATCCGTGGCCGCTGTCACTGTCGCCGCCCTTGGGACATCCTCAAGCATCGCCATTTCGCCAAAAAAAGTCGTCTCGCCAGCTTTAAGTTTTACAAAGGATTTTTCAGCGCTTTTGAAGGTATGGCGCCCAACCGATAAGGTCAAGGCTTTGGTAACATCGACAACACCGGAAAGAAAGAGGTACATTGTGTTCCCCTCCTCGCCTTCCCGCATGATCTCTGTCCCGACTGAAACGTTTTTTAGCTTGCAAACGCTCTCAAGCAGCCGAGCTTCCTCATCCGTAATAATGTCCAATCCTGGTAAATTCTTTAACGCTTGCATATTAGCCTACTATGTATAAAGCGTCGCCGTCCACAAGACGACGATCCGCGGGCGGGGCCAAACGCAAGGTATCCTCACAGCCAAGACCGGATAAATCGATATCGGCCTCCTGAAATTTCCTGAGTATAAACGCGTCTATGGAAGCGCTGTCGTCGGACAGAAGATCGGCGAAGGAAACGTTTTTTTCGCGGGTAAGCACACCGACTAGTACGCCCTTTCCATTTCGAAGGAACCATTCCGACGCTTCCGCGAAGCTTTTACCCACCAGGCTCGCGGGCAAAACCGTCTCTCGGAGCCTTACGGTACTTGAAGGAGACACAAGCTCGCGCGCGGCCATCGCTAAGCCCTTTGACGCGGCGGCATGCGCCAACATGAAACCGGACACTTCGCCGGCTACCGTGATATCGTCAATACCGGCGCGCTTCAAATGGGGAACCTTATCGCCCTTAAGCAGTTCTACCCCGATAGTTATATCCGGATTAAGTGACTTTAGGGCTAAGGCGCCAAGCACGGTCCGTTCATCAGCGCTGGCTAAGGAGCCGCCCAGGGTTTCGTCGGGAACAAAGAGCGCGGTTCGGGCCGCCGCCGCCGCCGCCCGTTTTAAAACGACCTCATTTGTAAAATCGCCCCGGACAAAACGTAAGTCCAAGCCAGGAAAACGGGAACGCACCGCGTCGAACTCATCGGCTTCGGCGGCGTTGACCAAGGCGATCGTTATTTTAGAGCCCCGGGCGGCTTCCAAAGCGGCGAGCAATTGATACGCGTTACTATTCCAACCGCAGACAATGACATGATTTTTAGCGGTAACATCACGCAAACCCTTACCCTCCCGTATTCGCCGTTCCACGAACAAAGACACCACGGCGCCAGATAGGATTGACGTTACAACCGTTCCGGTTAAAATCACCATGATGGCTAAGAGCCTGCCAGTGCCGCTAAGCGGGTAAACATCGCCATAGCCAACGGTCGCTATAGTTACGACCGACCACCATAAGCCGTCAAATAAGTCAACAAACAGCGATTCGCCCTTGCCGCGCTCAGCCAACCATACGACTATGGCGCCTAGAACCGCCACGCCCAGAAAGACAATAGCGATTCGCGTTATACCAGATCGATATATATCATCCCAGATGCTGGCCAGCGAAGCCAACAGGCGATTGAGTATTTCCGCCGCGCGGCGTTGAAAACGACGATAAAAACGTTCTTTGGTTTTCTTCATAAGACGAGGGGCGGCCCCACACACGGAACCACCCCAGCTATAATATCGGCGGTGAAAAACATTCTCTAAACAATTTCAGAGCTGGGAAGAAAGAATTAACGGGAATCTATCGCCGCATCATCCCATCTTCATAGACGATTCACGTCTGGCTCGTTCTATACGCTGCATCTTACGGAAAAACTCGCTCTGCTTCACTATCTCTGAAACATCGGAGGTGGAAATCTTATTGTCGGCGACCCGAATTTTCTGGTTTTCCATCAGCTTTCTTAAGACAAGATTGCCATCCGCGGCCGGCAAGCCGACCATGTTCACCAATTCTTTTGGCCCAAAATCAAAAGAATACGGCATATTCCCCAGCGGGACACGATTTTTTTCCAGCTGAATGAGCAAAGCGTCATAGATACGCCCAAGGGGATCGGTGATTAATGTATTAGCTAATTGTTTATATATAAACCATATACGTTCAGCCAACAATTGAGTTAGCCGCGTAACGATCTGCGGCTGACTCATTACCATGCGCTCAAAGTTAGCCTTGTTTACCGCCAATAAGGTACAATCCTCATACGCGATAGCGCTGGCCGAACGGGGTTTTGATTCCAACAAGGCCATTTCACCGAAAATATCCCCCGGTTTCAATACGGCCAGCAACACTTCGTTATTATTAACGATTTTCGTGATTTTTACGGAGCCTCGTTGAATGATATAAAGCTCGTCACCCGGCTGGCCTTCGGAAAATATCATCATGTCCTTTTGGTAGGACCTATTAAACTCATCGGATTTGCGTTCTAGATACTGGGGTTTGGCGTAAGGTTGAATTTTTACAAGCCGTTCGCGAGCTTGCTGAACATCCACTCCCGAAGGGCAGTATTTGATATACTGATAATACGCGTAATAAGCCAGATTGAATTGATTCAGCTTAACATAATACTCCGCCACTTTAAATAAGTGCGAAGGATCATTATCCGCCGTGCTTTTAAGAGTTAGGCGGGTTAAGGCCTCGTCAAGGTAACGCATCCGCTTTGAGAACTGCAGTATGATTTTCATAGCGACCGGCGTATTATTTTGAATAAGCTGGCCGTACTGCTCTTTTTGAACGGATATTAGGGTAACATCGCTTAAGGCTTGCGCGGTCTCAATATGGCTGTGGCTGGACATAGTAGAAACGACGCCGAAAAAATCGCCCGGTCCTAGTATATTGCCGCCCTCTTCCTCAACAACCTCTACTTCCTTAAAAACCCTCACCTTGCCTTGGCGCAGAATAAAGAAGCGATCGGCGTTCTGCTTGCCCTCCACTATTATGTATGAGTCTTTTTTAAAATTAACGAAGGACAGTTGCAGTTGGTTGGTCATCCCGCTCCCCGGTAGCAACGACATTTATCGCGATTATCAACGCTGTCAGAAGTATAAGAACCGCGTTCCTCCTTTGTCAACGGCGAAAACAAAAAGACTGGCCTCTTTCGCTCATCACAGTCGGTATCGCGCGGTTCCGATAGTCATTAATCAAAGAAACTATCGATATCGTCAAAGAAATCCCCATCATCCGAGCTAAAATCCGTGGGCTCCCTGCCCTCATTGCGCATAGCGTAAAGCAGAACGGCAAAGCGATACGCGGCTGTCTTGGCCTCAAGTTCGGCGTATTCGGCCGACAACTCCCGATAAAAATCAAAGACTCTTTCGCCAGTCGTCAGACGAGAAGACAAAGAAGAATCGTCGATAAGAGACCGGATTTCATCCAGCCGATAGTATATACGCTCAAACAGGAAAAGAACACCGCGTACGGCCATTAGTTTTGGCGCTACAGCGCTTTTTTGCTTCATCACGTTGATATCGTTTGGCCGGGGCGTTACGCCGTTCATATACTCGGCTTTCCATAACGCCAACGCGTCAACGGAAACAAGCTCCGTGAAAACTTTCCGGAATTGATCACGATGCCGTCTATACGCCACCGCGTATTGAGACAGCGCACGGATAGGATCGGCGTTAAAAGCCTCTATCTCATCCACAATCCAATTTTCCTGGAAGCTGGCTAAATCAGAAATGGCGACAGGGATACGACTAAGCCTTTCGCCGGCTTTTTTCTCCACGGCTGATCCAGGGACCGCTTCCAATTCATCGCCGAGATCGTCAGAGCAAACGACGCGCCCCTCGGAACAGCCAACCAATAGAGAATCATTCACGCTGACAGCTACGTCAAATTGGGTACCTCGGACGCCCATAACGGTAGAGCCGGTTCGGATACGCAGTTTCGGTTCGCCAGCTAATTTTTGGACTTTAACCGACACCCGGCCATTGATAAGATCGCCTTCGGTTTCTCCTACGCCGCGAATCGTCTCGCTTTTTATCGCGAAGACGGATTTGGGCTTTATCGTTAAAACCCCATCCATACCGGTGCTGGCGTACAGCTTGATGACAACCGAGCCTTTATCGGTTTTTATAAGGTCAAAATTCTCCACCTCATCGCCTATACTCACATCACGTATCACACGACCCGCCCGCGTCAAGCTGAAATCGCTATCGCTGTACTCGATATAACCAACGGTCATATTTAGGGAAAATAAAGCCGCCGCGTTGGTAAGCGCGAAAATCAGTAAAAAGCATCCTTTCTTCGGTCTAAGCACAAAAGGCCTCCTGGCGTAGTCAGACTTGAAACATATCGGCTCAAGGCTCTTTTCATAAGTATATCGACTAATCACCCTTTTTTCAGACTAAAAAGCCCTTTTTCTACGGATCGATAAAGATGATTTCCGGTTCCAACTGAAGACCGATAGCCGAGGCGACGCGCTCCGACACAAAGGAAACCAGGGCGCGGACATCGGCGGCGGTCGCGCCGCCCGTATTAACGATAAGATTACCGTGCCAATCAGACACGCGCGCGCCGCCTATTTGGGTGCCGCGCAAGCCCAGCTCATCAACGATACGGCCGGTAGGAACGCCGTAGCTATAATCGTTCTTAAACGCCGATCCGGCTGAGGGAAGCCGATAATGTCCCTTTGCCGTTCGATCCGAGCGGATTTGTTCCATTTTTCGCGTAAGGTCGCTTGTATCGGCTTTTTTACAGCGGAAAGCCGCCCGCGTTATTACAACGCGCCGTTTTTGGAAGGGACTACGCTTGTAAGAAAAATCCCCTTCTTTTCGTCCTATCCGCCGAGGCTCACCGTCCTCGTCGATAATATCCGTCCATTCCAAAACATCGGCTATTTCGCCGCCATAACAGCGGGCGTTCATCCATACCGAACCGCCAAGCTCGCCCGGCATTCCCGCGAAGAACGATAAAGCGTCCAAACCCAAAGCGGCGCACGCGAAAGCTAGATCGCTGATTACAGCGCCGGCGCCCGCCTCTAGCAGCGGAGCGTCTTCGCCTTCCATAAGGCGCCACGCGCTAAAAGCGCCCATATCCAACACGATCCCCGGATAGCCCTTGTCGGGAAACACGACATTAGCGCCACCGCCTAGAACAAAAAGAGCTAAGCCTTCCTCATGAGCGGCGGCAAACAGACGGGCGGTCGTTTCCTCGGCCGCCGCGCCGGAAGGGCGCACCCAAGCCGCCGCCGGGCCGCCTATCCTAAAGGTCGTATGCGCCGACATAGGTTCTTCCCAACGAACGATAGTTTCTTTATCGATATTGATTTTTTCTAACAATTTCCTTACGGTTGACATATATTTTCATTGTATCGACGTCGGCGGCGAAAGAAAAGCCGGCGACGATTGGAGGATCATGAGCCTTAGCCTCTATAACAGTCTTGGCCGCGAACTTCAAAGCTTCGTTCCCCTGACAAGCGGGAAGGTGGGGTTTTATGGTTGCGGACCAACCGTTTATGACTACGCGCATATAGGCAATCTCCGGGCTTATGTCTTCCACGACAGCTTAGTTCGAGTTTTGCGTCGCTCCGGCTACGCGCTTACCTATGTCATGAACATAACCGATGTCGGCCATTTATCGGGCGATAACGACAGCGGCGATGATAAAATGCTGCGTAGCGCCGAAGCGCGCGGCAAAAGCGTTCTCGATATTGCCCGTTTTTATACGGACGCTTTTTTTCACGATACCGCTTTATTGAATATACGCCGTCCCGATGTGGTCTGTCAGGCGACCGAACATATCGATGATATGATAGCCCTTATCAAACGGATTGAGTCAAACGGCTTTACCTATTCAGCCGGAGGCAATCTCTATTTCGATATTTCTAAATTCCCCAGCTACGGCGCTTTGGCCAGGCTAAAGCTGGACGACCTAAAAGCCGAGGCCAGGGTTGATGTGGACCCGCATAAACGCAACCCCTTCGATTTCGTTTTATGGTTTACGAAAAGCAAATTTTCCGATCAAGCCCTAGTTTGGGATAGTCCCTGGGGCAAGGGGTATCCCGGCTGGCATATCGAATGTTCGGCTATGAGCATCAAGTACCTAGGGGAAAGCTTCGATATCCACGCTGGCGGAGTGGACCATATCGCTGTGCACCATAGCAACGAAATCGCCCAGAGCGAGGCGGCGACAGGCAAACCCTGGGTTCGGTATTGGCTTCACAACGAATTTTTAGTGCTTGACAAGGAGAAGATGTCAAAATCATCAGGCTCCTTTCTAACGCTGAGTACTCTTCTGGAAGCCGGTTATGACGCGCTTGATTACCGCTATTTCCTTTTGGGCGGGCATTACAGAAGCCAACTCCAGTTTTCTTATACAGCGATGGATGGAGCGCGGAGCGCGCGGAGCGGTTTAGTGGCGCGTCTACGGCAATGCGCCGAGAAAGCCAGCCGCGCCCGTGAGCTGTTGAATGAAAGCCAGGCGATAGCCGAACGGACGCGCGGACTTGGAAAGCGCGGGCCCGCCTCGGTCTATCTTGACGCCTTTGATACCGCTCTGGATCAGGATATAAACACGCCGCGCGCAATCGCGGAACTTTGGAATATTCTGCGCGATCCGAAGCTTGATCCCAACGAAACATTGGAAACGGCTTTGGAAATGGATGGGGTCCTTGGGTTTGGCTTAGCTTCCGCCGTTAAGGCTTCATTGATTGTGGAGCCGGAATTGGCCGCCGCTGTTGAACGTTTAATCGCTGAAAGAGACCGCGCCAAGCGGGCAAAAGATTACGCCGCCGCCGACGCGATAAGAGAAGATCTTCGCAAAAGAGGCGTTATTCTAGAAGATGGCCCCGGAGGAACGGTATGGCGTCGCGCCTAAAGCCCAATCTTCCGGTCCTTGTAACATAGCGGAGCTTGTTTTGTTTCTAAACCAGGGGAAGACATCTATTCCGATATCTCTTAAAGAAGCCGACTTTCGTCAGCTATACGAGAAAGTATTCCCCATTTTATTCCGGATCGCCTATCGTATCGCCGGAAGCGAGGAAGCGGCCGAAGATTTATGCCAAGAGGCGTTTTTTCGCCTTCATGAAAAGCGGATGGCCTTTCCAAATCCGGACGAGGCCAAATATTGGCTTATACGGGTGGTTAAAAACGCGGCATTGAACTATGCCAAACGCAAGGAGAGGGAAAGGCGCGCGTATCAAAAGGCGTTTAGAGAGGACCACCGTCAAGCGGAAACTGGTGAAGGACAGTACATCAAAGAGGAGTCTAAATCTGAAATTAGATTGGCGATTGACAAGCTTCCTGAAAATTTGCGGGTGGTGATCATGTTGAAAGAGTATGGGGACCTGAATTATAAAGAGATAGGACGGACGCTCGGAATAAGTGAAGGTAATGTGAAGGTACGTGTATTTCGAGCGCGCGAACACTTAGCGGCTATGATGGATAAGGACGGAACGTATGTGCCCTGATCGGCGTTTGTTATCGGTGCATCTAGACGGAGAACTCCCTTCGCCATGGCGGGAAAAGCTGGAAGCTCATCTTGAGCAATGCTCGGACTGCCGTAAAACCCTGGAAGCTTACCACAAGCTGTCTGTCTCGGCCGCCCCGGATCATATACCGGACGGAGTCATGGAAGAAGCTAAGGAACGGGTTTGGTTAAAACTATCCAATACCCCGGAGGCGCCGCGGTCGTTATGGCGCAAACCCCTGATACTTCCCCTTCCCCTAGCCGCCGCCGCGGCCTTGATGATCGTCGCACTTGGAGCTTTGGCAATCGGCCTGCGCCCGAAAACCAACGACCAAATGGTCGCCGAAATAGCTTATGACCAGGGAGAAGCCATACCCTTATCAAATATCAATGAGGTTATCCGTTATTTGGAATCCCAAGATTCTCAAAATGAAATCGTTATAATCCGTCTGCCGGATAGTCAGTATTTCAATCTATCAGGCGAACCGTCCCTTATACGGGCCGCTGATTATACCGGAAGGCTGACACGTTGATGCGTTCTGTTTTAATCTGTCCCTTGCTCGCGCTATGCGCCATCGCGAGGATCACCGCTCAGGAACCCGGCAGTTTGGTTAACGCGCTAAAAGATAAGGCCCTTGTTTTGGATATCGTAGCGCGGATTGTGGAACGCGAAGATAAAGAAGTCTGGAATTCGATAAGTTCACGAGTGACTATTCCTGGACGTTCTATATCGCTGAAGCTGGTAGGGATTAATGTTGTGGTTACCGCGCAGTTCACCCCTTATAAGAGGGAAGATGGACGCCATGTGCTTGTAGCTCAAGGACAGGTTTGGGCTTCATCAAAAGAAGCTGGCATGCAGTATCAAACCACTATCCAAACCATTCCTATTGACTTGGGAGAACGTATTTACTTCTTTCCGTTAGGACCATTAACGAGTACGGGAGATCCTCGAATCGAGATACAGATCGAACTGAAGTCATACCGAGCGGAAGACGAAGAAGCCGCTGATATAAAGAAGGACAGCGAGGATAGCGAGGCAACTTCGCATGCCGATACGGAGCGGACGGAAGAAGGGCTTCCAGACGAAGCTCAGGCTAAAGACATTCAGACTGACGAAGAAAACGATGACAGCGATATAAGCCAAGATAAGCCGGCCAGTCTCAATGCGATAGCTGGTGATGAAAGCGACGAATGAGGCGTTTTTTCATCAGCGCGGCCAGCCTCTTTATCCTAACCTTAAGCGCTTGTTTTGTCCCGCGCCCTATAATTTCTGGGATAGAGCCAAAAATTGGCGCGGGTGGCGAAGCGCTAAACCTTAAAGGCTCAGGTTTTGGAAATGAACGCGGCGATAGCTATATAAAAATCGCTGGAGTAGTTCCCACGGCGTCCGCGTATATATCCTGGACAGAAAACAGCATCCAATTAAGGATTCCCGATTTTGTGGATTCCGGTTTAGTGTATGTCTATGTAAACGATACCCCTAGCAATGCCGCCCTCTATTCGGATCGAGACTCGTTGCCAAAGATACTCCAAACGACGGACGATAGCGCCAAACCAATCATTTCCAAAATAACACCCTCCCAAGCGTCGATAGGCGCCCTTGTGGTTATTAGCGGCCTGAATTTTGGGGCGACTCAGAACGGCGGCTTGGTTTCGTTTTCATGGGAGGCGATATCTCAAGCCGCGACAGCCCCCGCGAAGAACCACCCCGATAGGATAGAGGTCGCGGTGGAGGAATTCGGCTATGAAGCGTGGAGCGATACGGAAATTAAGGTAAGGATTCCTGATGGAGCGTTAACGGGAAGCGTAAATGTCCGTAACGCTAAAGGCCAGAGCGAAAATTTCCCATTTACCCTAACCGGCAAACCGGGGACAAAGACCTATACGGAAAAACGAAGCTACGCTTTATCGTATTCCGTTAATATCGAAGCCGCCTCGGTTACGGAACCCGGGGTAATCTATTTATGGATGCCGGTGCCGCCCACTTCATCGGCACAACGAGATATTCAAGCTTTAAGCCGAGGCGTTGAACCCTTTGTGGAGAATTATAAAGGGTCTTCCTTATTCCAGATCGCCATTGAAACGCCGGGTAGTTTCACTATCTCCGTTAATTATCTCATTGACGTTTACGCGGTGGAAACCCAGGTAAAAACGCAGCTTATAAAAAACAGCTTAGCGTCTCCGCTCAAGGAACGCTATATAAAGTCTGACTCGTTGGTGCCTTCAGACCGAGAGGAAATCATAGAACAAGCGACAAAACTTGTGGGCAAGGAAAAAAATCCCTACCTAAAGGCGAAAAAACTATATGATTGGCTGATAAGCGAAATTGATATCAGCGAAACGAATACTCCAGCCGATCCGGTGTCCGCGTTAGCCGAAAAACAAGCTGACGCCTATGATGCGGCCCTTCTCTACTGCGCCGTCCTTCGGGCTGTCGGCGTTCCCGCGATACCGATAGCCGGGTACCTGATAAATCCAACGCGCACGGTATGGCGCCATTGGTGGACGGAATTCTGGATAGACGGATTAGGATGGATACCCGTTGATCCCGTCTTAGGCTCCGGCGCCGCGCCGCCGGAATTCGCCATCAACCAGGACGCGTCAAATTACTATTTTGGCAATATAGACAACCAGCGTATCGCTTTATCGCGCTCCCTCACGGAATTGGAGGCGATGGATCCTAGGGGGAAAATAGTTAGACGAGATCGCGCGCCAGCGTTCCAAACCATTTGGGAAGAATCCGTCGGCGGCATTGAAGCGTACTCGTCTTTATGGAACGATATAAACGTGACAGGTATTTACTAAAGGAGGCATCCATGGTTAGTGTTATTTCCTTGGGAGGATCTATAGTCGCGCCAAGAGAACCGGACACAGCCTTTTTATCTGACTTTATTACGCTTATTCGCGAAAAGTTGGAAAGTGACGAACGAAAACGCTTTATCATCGTGACAGGCGGCGGCGGTCCAGCTAGAACTTGGCAAAATGCATATGGAAAACTGGTGGAGCCAAGTGATGCTTCGGCGGCGGATTGGATAGGCATAATGGCGACGCGTTTGAACGCTCAATTATTAAAAGCCTTATTCGGCGATCTATGCACCCAGGAGGTTGTAACCAATCCCACTCAATTGGATCCCTTTGTTGGCCGCGTCCTGATCGCCGCCGGTTGGAAACCCGGCTTTTCCACCGATTATGATGCAGTCCTCTTAGCTGAACGCTTCCAAGCCGACTGTATCATCAATTTATCAAATATCGAGAGAGTATATACCGATGACCCACGGGTTAATCCAGCGGCTAAACCGATAGACACTA
The DNA here is from genome assembly GCA_964546285.1 of uncultured Treponema sp. Taxonomy (GTDB): domain Bacteria; phylum Spirochaetota; class Spirochaetia; order Treponematales; family Breznakiellaceae; genus CAZJJK01. Next base: position 13,799 of record CAZJJK010000037.1, read on the forward strand.
TCAGTTGGGCCGATTTTAGGAAAATTGTTGGCGAGGATTGGACACCCGGCAAAAATGCGCCCTTTGATCCGGTTGCCAGCCGTCATGCCGCGAAAATTGGGTTAAACGTAATTTTCGCTTCAGGAAGAGACATATCAAATTTACATAAATTGTTGGATGGCGATTCCTTTATTGGCACACGTATAGGCTGACAGCCCTTGCTTGCCTCTTAGCTAAAAGGAATATTCAATACCAAAGCGGAATTGGCTTTTTGTCCGCCCAGCGTCGCTAAATTGACCCTCAACCAGGGGGTTATAAAGACCGCCTTCCCAGTCAAAACGCCATAGCAGAGGCTTAAGGAAGGGAAGTCTAAAGCCAAAGCCCTGACGAATATTCCCTACCCATACCAAAGAACCGTCCCCGCTTTCGCGCGCTCTGGAAGCTAGTTCCGTATTGATCATAACCCAATGCGATGGCCGAATTACGGATTCTAACTTTAAATTCAAGTCGCGCGCTAAGATAAAACTGTCGCCACGCGGCAATTCCCAAGCGAGGGCTAAGGTCCATAAGGGTAATATTCGATCAGTGCCAAGCGCTTGGCCGGCGGCTCCAAGCAGTATATGAACAGACATTATTGACGGGAGCTTGTTTCCCTCAGTGGAATTTCTAAACCAATCCCAGCTTAAGCCGCCGCCTATTAATACTCCATTAAAAAAACCGAGCTCTAAATCCTGCCGCGCCGCTAAAACGTTGGCGGCCACAAGTAACGGCTCCTCATCCGAAACAAGACGGGTCCTTCCCCAAACGCCGCCCTTGCCTATGCTGACAGCCCCCTCAGCTCTAGCCTCCCATCGCACGGGTATAGCCGCGGTTTCAACATCGCCAGAGTCGAGCCTGAAACAAAAGGGCGAGAAGAGAGCTATATTGAGATATTCTTTAGGCTCGTGATTTAAAGCCCAAAGAGAGCTTTGGGCAAAAGCTGAACGATTAAACAATTCCTTTCCCACGGCGGAGCGAGCGGCGTCAATCAGGCGGCTTAAGCTATCAATCTTATCTAATACCATACCGGCCCGAAGCGCCGGATATTCCATGCTTGGATCCAACTTTTTCCTTTCCTGAATAACCAGCAAGCGATGACGCTTGAGTGATTCGCGTTGGACCCGGCCAATTTCACTTTCCGTCCTAAGCCGCTCGGTCTCATAAGAAGGCGGAGAGGTGGATATAGAGCGTAAATCGGAGATCGCGGCTTCTATATTTACTAGCTCAACCTCTACCGTTCCTAAAAAATCTATCGCGTTACGATAGTCCTGATCCAGACTGAGGCGATCACGGCCCTCTTCTATACGCATTACGCCAGCCTTAGCGGTTTCGCTATAGGCCTCTAGTAGGGACTTCAATTCTGGCGCTTTCCGATTACCGATAGAGGAAAAATAGACGGCATCGTTCACGGGACCGATATATCTGAGGGCCTCAGTGGTTTTAGCCTCAGCTTGGCGATATGCCGTTTCCGAACCACCAAGGTCGCCATTAGATTCCTTGCGTCCGGCTTCAGCCAAGGCTGTTTCCACTTCCATGATGGCGCGCTCGGCTTGATCCAGAAGAGCGCCGACGGTTGTCGAATAACGCCCAAGAGACAAGGCTTCAATGAAGCCTTCATCGACATTAATGGAAATACTGGCCGCCCAAAGACCGTCCTCAGTCATATAGCTTTCCGCGCCGACAAACCAATCGTTTTTAAAGGCTTCCGGAACGAATAGGTCACGAAAAACGGTATCGCGCTTAAGAACGTTTAATATCAAGTCATTTATGGCGTCAAGCTTCGCGGCTTCGAGGGCAAGCGCTTCGGTATTGCCGACACTCTCCCCCGTACCTCTCATCATGCCAGAGTTTTGAGTAAAAGCGGATGGGACAATAGAGAACATAAGACACATGATCAGACAAAACATTTTTAAGCGTGGCATGACTTCCCCCGGTTCTTTCGATTATATTGGCATTCTATCACTGTATCGAGCCTTTTTCGGGAAAAGGAGGCATTATGCTGAAAAACTCCGAACGTGTGGTGGCTGTGCTTGGGGCCAGCTCCAATCCAGAGCGTTATTCGTACAAAGCCATTAAGCGTTTATTGGAAGCTGGCTTTACGGTAAAGCCGGTAAGCCCCTTATTAACCGAGTTTGAAGGAATTCCAGTATATCCGGATTTAGCGAGCGCGGGCCGCCCCCTGGATAGCGTAACCGTCTATCTTTCGGCAAAACGTTCCTCGCCCTTAGCCGACTCTATCATAGCGGCTCATCCCGACCGCGTTATACTTAATCCAGGGGCCGAAAATCCCGAGCTGGAAGAAAAGCTGGCTAAAGCCGGCATCCCCTATCTTCATGCTTGTACGCTTGTTTTATTGGCGACTAAACGCTTTTAGGCCTTTTATAGCGCTGCCAATTCTGTTGCAAGACACTTCATCTTTTTTTCCATATCCAATGGGAGTTGACAAAAATTCCTTTAACGCCTTTGAGACAGAACCAGCTCTACACAGAACTTTTCTATCTGAAAATCTACCACAATCCCGAGTGCCTAGGCTTGATTGAAAGGCGGGATGCTTCATTAACGGTTTTTTTTATGGTGACGTAGAGTCCCGGGGAAAGTTCCGTGGCTTAAAATTTCTCTAGCAGACAATAATTAAGCGCCATAAGCGTATGGCGCGCGACTATACCAAAGCCTTCGGTGCTTTTTGGGTAAATCAACTATCGCGGGCCGCAACAGAATTGGCAGCAGTTCGTAAACGCTTGTCTTAAATATGGCGAGACGGCAAAACCATCAGGCTTCCGGCTAATCCTTCGTTTCCGCTTTATCCGCCAAAAGCTAAAGCGTATAAACGTTTCAATATGCCGCTGATTTTCTCCCCATACAGAGGATCTTGAGCCCAACGACCCGCCAGTTTCGCGATAGTGGGAGCCGAACCATGGTTTAGCCATTTATAGCGAGGATCCACAAGCTCAAGAGCAGGCGGAGCGGCATCGGCATACCCCTTAAGATGTTGTATATGAGCGCGAACGCCGATACGCGGCGTCAGAAAATGTAGCCCAGGCTTTTCAGGTCCAAGCGCGCCTAAGCCGCAAAAATTGTTCATCTCGGGACGCACAAGCCCGCCGAATTTAAGGAATCCAGTCTCAAGACACATTTGGGAAAAAGCCACATCATGGTTGACGCCTTCCGCCGCGGCCTCCCGCACATATAATTCCGATAAATCACGGACAAAGGCTGGGTCAGCGGAGGGATTAGCGCTAAGTAAAAATGCCGATAGATGAAAGGGCGATACCAGGCCGACCCCTAGAATAAGCTCCGGTATGGACGGCGGCGGCGCGGGAACGACGGGCAAGGCCGTTTTCGCGATAGAAGTTTCAGTTTCGTCAAGCTCCTCGGTTTCTGAAGACTCTGAGGGGCCTAAACTTTCCCAGTCATCCAGCTCTGATTCAGGTTCCGCCGCCAGCGGCACCAAGTGTTCGCCGCTTTCCCCGCTGACGCTTTTAGGCGTCTTAACACTGTCAGGAAGGCGCGCGCTTTCGCTATCAAGCGGCGGCTTAACGACAGACGCGCTGGCGCAGGAAACAAACAACGCGGCGATTAGTGATAGAAACAAGCATGCGAGAAAAGTTAAACGCGCGGTCTTCATGTATATGTATAATCGGAGCAATATCTCTCTGACAGAAGAGCCTCTTCAAAAAAGCGTCAAAAATAAAAACTTGGTTCTTCAGAAACAAGCTCAAAAGGGAACAAGTTTTCGCGTGGCGCTCAAGCAAAGACGTCTTAACATGAGTACTCAAGTTATGGATATTTATGACAGCGGAGCACCAAAGAACGGTTCCGATTCCGACAGAGAGGATAAAAACCCAGCAATTGTTGTTTACTCGGGAAAAAAAGTAAAAACGAGAGGGGATACTCACGCTTCCGTTGGAGTCCGCCCTAGGGAAAGGATGCTGAAATTTGGCGTTTCCGCCTTATCCGACAGAGACTTATTAGCGGTAATCGTCAATTCCGGCATACGTGGTAAGAAGGTGGAGAGCATATCGATTGAGCTATTAGATAAATTGGATAATACACCGAATGAACCAACCCTAAAAGACTTATGCGCCTTGGAGGGAATGGGTACGCAAAAAGCCTGCGCTATCGCCGCCATGCTTGAATTTGGACGCCGGCGCTGGGGCGGTTCTGGGAATAGGATAAGTATGCCTCAGGACGCGTACCCGCTTTTACGTCATTTCGCTGACCGCCGCCAAGAACGTTTTATCTGCCTATCGCTCAATGGCGCGCATGAGGTACTGGCTACACGTATCGTCACGATAGGGCTGGTTAATAAGACCGTGGTACACCCACGGGAGGTTTTCGCCGACCCCATCGTTGATCGAGCCAGCGCAATCTTAGTAGCCCATAACCATCCATCGGGACGTCTTGACCCCTCCAACGAAGACAAGGAAATCACGGAACGCTTGAAAGCCGGTGGCGAGCTGCTCGGCATTCCTTTGCTCGACCACCTAATCTTCACGGAAAAAAGCTATTTCAGCTTTCTTCAGGCTGGGCTTCTTTAAGATAAAGCTACAGGAGCTTTAAACCGACGCCAATGGATAAGCCTAAGCCAGCCCTAGATCCTCAGAACTCCTCAAATTCCTCATCGCTGGTATTCTTATCCGGCAAAGGAGTGAGGCCTAGTTTAGCTGTTTTTGGCGCGACGGCAGCCGGACGCGAAGCCTTTGGCGGCTCTATCAGCGGCTTATTAGGCTTCGCCTTGGTAGCCTGAGTTTGACGATCCCGCGAGACTGCGCCGCCAAGGTTTTTTTCCTTAACCGTGAAGTAGGCGACCGTATCGCGTAAGGACCGCGACTGAGCGGCTAAGTTTTCAGCCATAGCCGATAATTCTTCCGCGGCGGACGCGTTTTGCTGTATGACCTGATCCAATTGATTAACCGCCGTATTGATTTGCCCAGAACCAACATCTTGTTCGCGGGTCGCGGCTACTATTTCCTGCACTAATTCATTCGTTTTACGTATATCCGGTACTATTTTATCAATAATGCGCCCAGCGTCCTCCGCCACCGACACGCTCTTTGACGATAGATCGGTAATTTCGCCGGCTGAACGTTGACTACGCTCGGCCAGCTTACGTACTTCGCTCGCTACAACGGCGAAACCTTTTCCGGCCTCGCCAGCCCGAGCCGCCTCAATCGCCGCGTTTAAAGCGAGCAAATTGGTTTGCCTCGCTATTTCCTCTATAATGGCAACCTTACTGGAAATCTCCTTCATAGCGTTGACGGTTTGAACGACCGATTCACCGCCTTTAGCTCCATCCTCAGCGGCGATGCTAGCTATACTTCCGGTTTCAACGGCGTTATCGGCGTTCTGTCTGATATTGGAAACCATCTGTTCCATAGAAGAAGACAGCTCTTCCACATTGGCGGCTTGCCGCGAAGCTCCCTCGCTTACGTCTTGCGCGGAAACCGAAACCTGGGAAGCCTCATCGTCTATACTGATAGCGGCTGTATCGATTGAACCCACTATTTCAGCCAAACGAAGATTCATAGCGGATAAGCTGCGCGCCAAACGTCCAAATTCATCGCCTCTCTCTCTTAATTTTTCATCCAAAACACCGGTAAGGTCTCCAGACGCGATTCTATCCAAGAAAAGAACCGAAGCGTTTAGAGCCTTCCTTATGCTGGAAGACAGCCAAAGACCTATCACCAGGGCGGCGGAAACCGAAAGGGCGACAATAACTATCAAATTGATAAGGGTAAAAGTAAAGGACACTTCGGCCGCTTCAGCCGCCCTAGCCGCCGCGGCCATAGTAAATTCTTCCAGTTGATTTATATATTCTCTGGTCTCGTTAAAACCGTCCGCCGCGGCGCCTACCGATAACTCAAAGGCGGCCTCACGATCTTCCGGCTCTGACGAAGACGCTAACGCGATTACGGTCCTTGTCTGTTCCTCCCAATAGCTTTCCGCTTCTAAAAACATATTATATATCGTTTTAGCCTCAGCTTCTTCGGTCAGTTTAATAAATGCCGACATTCTTTCCTTTGTTTGCTGAAGGTTTTCCGCATGATCGGCTAATTGTTGAGCGACCCGCTCATCGCCTGGCGGTAAAAGTAGCAAGCTACGTTCCGCGACAAGTAGTTGCTGTAGATCGCGGTCCGCTTGATCCAGGGCGTCTATAGACGGCAGACGACGTTGATGAATTTCTCTTAAATCCTCCATAAGGCCTGTCATGTTGAAATAACCCACCAGGGCTATCAATATCATCAATGCCACTAAAAAAAAGTACCCAATAAGCAATTTAGCCGCGATAGTAAGGGATATACCTTTATTAGCCATAGCATCCTCCAAACATGGGCTCTATTCCTTAACTATAGTATTCGCTAAAGCATAATGCCAATCTAGAGTATTTAGAGTTATTATGAAAATATTTTATTTCTCAAGACCAGAAAACGGCGATCCCTGAAGGGCTTTACGCGGACGGCCAAAAAGCTATGCTATGTTATTAACGGGCGATATAATAGGGACGCTTTAAAAAGACTTCACGTTATAAGCCCAAAAAAGAAGAGCTTTATTGGGTTCTCTAACGATTTTGCTATATCCCCCTTTATACCTATATAATACATATAGTAAGTATGAAACCGTATCTGTCGTTAATAACGGATTTGATACACTTTATACTTCTAAAATCTCCCCTTTTCATTTTAGGCTGAGTTCGCCGCTTGACAAAACACTAAAAATAACGGAAAAAGTTAGATATGAACATTACGTTCAACACAGTTTATTTTTTCGCCGCGGCCGCCGCTATCCGGGAGGATCGCGTTTAGCCGTTCAGAAAAGAACGTCCAGGCCGCGATCCTCCGTTTGGGGATCGCGGCCTTTTTTTTATCCGTTTTAAGCGGGGGCCCGTCTCCAAGGGAAAGCGCTGGACAAAGGAGCGTTTATGAGACGAGAGGTGGTTCATCCGGGAGCCGACAGGCTCAAGTACGAAATTCGTGAAATTGTCGCTTTCGCCCGTGGTCTGGAACGTTGGGAGCTACCTATCGTCTGGGAAAACATAGGCGACCCGGTTCGCAAGGGAGAACCGATAGCGGATTGGATTAAGGAAATCGTCATGCGGAAAGCGGGTGAAAACGCGTCTTTCGCTTATTCAGAAACCGAAGGCGTAAAGGCAGCCCGGGAATTTTTAGCGGCTCAGGCTACAGCTAGAGGCGGCGCGCGTTTACACGCGGAAGATATTCTCTTTTTTAATGGACTAGGCGACGCCGTAGCCAAGGTTTTCGGCTTTCTAAAACGAGAAGCCAGAGTATTAGGCCCATCTCCCGCGTACTCCACCTTTTCATCCGCTGAAGCCGCGCATTCTGGTTATGAGCATCTCGCGTACCGTTTAGACCCTAAGCGCTCTTGGCTACCGGACATGGAAGATGTTGAGCTAAAGGTTAGGTATAACGATTCCATAGCCGGTATATTGATTATCAATCCCGATAATCCGACAGGCGCGGTATATCCGGAGCATATTCTTAAGGAGTTTGTGAGGATAGCCGGAACTTATAATTTATTTATTGTCTGTGACGAAACTTATGCTAACATTATCTATGGCGGCGCCAAAACGTCGGCCCTCTCCCAGGTGATCGGCGAGGTTCCCGGCATAGCTCTCCGCTCCTTATCCAAAGAGGTTCCTTGGCCCGGGGCTCGCTGCGGCTGGGCGGAAATTTATAACAGGCAAGTCGATCCTTCATTCAAAGCCTACGCTCAAAGTCTGCTGGACGCGAAAAGGCTGGAAGTATGCTCCACCAGCCTCCCGCAGCTTTGCCTATCGGAAATTTTAGGCGATGCTAGGTATCCGGCGCATCTCGCTTCACGCGCGGCCCGCTTCGCCAGCCGCGCGGAGGAAGCGGCCAAGGCCTTCGCTTCCATCCGAGGCGTATCTATTAATAAACCGCGTGGGGCCTTATATGTGACAGCCTTGTTTGACCAAGACCTTTTTAACGACGGATCGTCAGAGGAACGCCGGCTACCGGTAAAAAGCGAGGATCTCGCCGCGCATATAGATAAGAGCGCCGCCGGAGCCGCGCCGGACAAACGTTTCGTTTATTGGCTCTTGGCGGCGTCTGGCATTTGCGTCGTTCCCTTGTCCGGTTTCGCCAGCGACTTGGCGGGTTTCCGCTTTACCTTGTTGGAACATGATGACGCCAAACGCCGCTGGATATACAAAACTATCGCTCAAATGGCGGAAGCTTACCTGGCTTCGGCCTAAAAATAAAACGCGCTTATCCGCGTTCTTGCGGCGACAGGCCGCTTTTCGGTATTATGAATTCTAATTTATTAGTGGAGGAAAGTTTTATGGAAATATCGGCGCTACAAAAAGCCCGCTACTCGTATAAGCCAAAACTACCCATCGTATTAAGCGGTCCGGTGACGGAGGTCGCCGTCAAGCTGGGAGAGGCCACCGGCGCGGTGGCTGACGAGCGGGAGCTCAAAACGATTTTCAAGCATAGTTTCGGTCAAGCTCTGGCCAGCTTCGGTAAGGGCGCCAACCCAAAGGCTGGACGGGTTCTAGCCGTGGGAGTAATTCTATCCGGCGGTCAAGCGCCCGGCGGTCATAATGTGATCGCGGGTATATACGATGGCCTAAAAGCCGGCAATACGCGATCCCGTCTTTTAGGCTTCCTAGGCGGTCCCAGCGGCTTAATCGATAATAAGACCGTAGAGATCGATGACGCTATGATGGATCGTTATCGCAATACCGGCGGTTTTGATATGATCGGGTCCGGGCGTACCAAGATAGAAACGCCGGAACAATTCGCCGCCTCATTAGCCACCGCCAAGAAATTAGGCCTCAACGCGGTGGTGGTGATCGGCGGCGACGACTCCAACACCAACGCCGCCCTGCTGGCGGAGTATTTTATGGATCAAGGCTCCGATATTCAGGTTATCGGTTGTCCAAAGACTATTGACGGCGATTTGAAGAATGAGCATATAGAAACCTCATTCGGCTTTGACACAGCCACAAAAACCTATGCCGAACTGATTGGCAACATCTGCCGCGACGCGAATAGCGCGAAAAAATATTGGCACTTTATCAAGCTGATGGGGCGCTCCGCCAGTCATATCGCGCTGGAATGCGCTCTCCAAACACAGCCGAATATTTGCCTCATTTCCGAGGAAGTAGCGGCCAAAAGCCTGTCGCTTAGCGCTATTGTCGACGAAATTGTCGCCTCAGTCAGGGAAAGAGCTGAAAACAAGGAAAATTTTGGCATAGTCCTAATCCCAGAAGGCTTGGTGGAATTTATTCCTGAAATTAAGCGCTTGATCCATGAGCTTAATGAGCTTATGGCGAAAGCGGGGGAACAATTCGCTAGTCTGAGCTCTTATGACACGCAAGCCGCCTGGCTGTCTGAGCGGCTCAGCGCTGAGTCGGCAAAGGCTTTCGCTTCACTCCCCGAGGAAATTGGGAAACAGCTCCTTATGGACCGAGATCCTCATGGGAATGTCCAGGTCTCGCGTATCGATACGGAAAAGCTCCTAATGGGCATGGTAGAAAAACGCTTAAGCCAATTGAAGCTAGACGGCTCATATAGCGGAAATTTCTCAGCTCTCGGCCACTTCTTTGGCTATGAAGGCCGTTGCGCCTTCCCTTCCAACTTCGATGCCGATTATTGTTACTCGCTAGGCTACAGCGCTTTCGTGCTGATAGCCGCCGGCCTCAGCGGCTATCTAGCCAGCGTTAAGAATTTAGTCGCTCCCGCTTCCGAGTGGAAAGCCGGCGGAGTACCCCTAACGATGATGATGAATCTTGAGCGGCGCCATGGAGAGGACAAGCCGGTTATCAAAAAAGCGCTAGTGGAATTGGACGGCGCGCCCTTTACAAACTTCGCCGCTAAACGCGCTGCCTGGGCTGTAGAAACAAGCTTCCTCTTTCCTGGCGCCATACAGTATTACGGCCCCAGCGAGGTTTGCGATCAGCCGACAAAAACCTTAAGACTGGAAAGCGGCCGCTGATTAGGGCGCGGCGCCTCGGCATAAGCGAGGAGATGGACACAGCCACGGAAACAAACGCCGGCTTTCCCTCATCCCGCTTTAGTTTCGAGGCCGCCGCTTAAAAGCCTCTACTCGAGATGAGGCGCCGATGTTCCAGGGTGAACGGTTCCCCCGCTTTAGGTACCTATAGCCGAGACCGGCTATCATAGCCGCGTTATCGCCGCATAGTTCGGCGGGCGGGAAAAAACAGCGCAGCTTCGAATTTTCAGCCAGCCTTTGCCGTAGACGTTGATTAGCCGCGACGCCGCCGCCGATCAACACTCTGTCAAGACCGCTGTCTGAAAGTGCTAGAGAAAGAGACCGCAACAAGATGTTTATCGCGGCTTCCTGAAAGGAGGCAGCGATATTTTCCGGCGACGCGTCGGCTCCCGGCCGTCTGAACTGTTCGGATTGGTGAATAACAGCGGTTTTCAACCCAGAATAGGAGACATCGCAGTGACGATCCGCCGGTGAAAGTTTTGGCAGGGGGAAATTATACGCGTCGCGATCGCCACGGGCGGCTAGCTTTTCTATAGCCACCCCGCCGGGATACCCAAAGCCATAGCGTTTGGCCACCTTGTCAAACGCCTCCCCTACCGCGTCGTCCAGTGAAGTCCCAAGTATGGTTAAGTCGTCAAAACCGTCAACCCGGCAGATTACGGTATGGCCGCCGGACACTAAAAGCCCTAAATAGGGATAATCGATATCCATAGCTAAGCGCGGCGCGTACAGGTGGGCTAATAGATGATCCACCGCAATAAAAGGTAGCTTTCTGGCCCAGGCGAAAGCTTTAGCGAAGCTAAGTCCGACCAACAGCGAGCCCAACAAGCCGGGACGCGAAGTAACCGCCACCGCGTCAATATCAGCGATAGCGATACCGGCTACCCTTATGCTTTGCTTAACCACGGAGGAGATCCACTCCGTGTGCATACGGCTAGCCAATTCAGGAACCACCCCGTCATAAGGTTGATGGAAGGGTATCTGCGTCGCGACGATATTTGATTCCACCACCCGGCCGTCTACAACGACCGCGGCGGCGCATTCGTCGCAGGAAGTTTCAATCCCCAAAACCCTCATCGTCGGCGGTCCCCATAATCATTTTAGCGACAGTTGACAAGGAAAAACCCTGATCAATCAATTCTGGATATAAATCACGTAAAATCTGGGCTAAATCAGCCGACCAGACATGTCCGATCATAACCGCCGCCCCCTTCTTTTCCGCTTTCCGCAGACCGTCCCGCACATACCGAATCATTTCTTCGCGCTGCTGGATATTGTCAATAAACACGTCACGCTCCCCTATGCGAATTCCTATCCTCGCCGCTACGGCGGGGACGACCGTTTGAGCGGTTGTCCTAGAATCCAGATAATATATGCCCTTATCGCGGCAAAACGCTAATACCGCCGCCATGGCTTGTTCATCGGAAGTGGTTTTAGACCCCTGATGGTTGTTCATACCCACAATTGGGCCAACTTCCTCATAATTCTTTTCCAAGATCGATCTTATCCTCTCTGATGTCATAGAACCGTCTATGGCGCCGGGTCCAGGGTTCTGTCCTCCCTCCGCTTCCATCGGCTGATGCAAAATCACATCCTTCCCCGCCTCTCTCACCCGCCGAGCGGCTTCAACCGAATACGGCAAGCCCGGCAACACCGCTATCGTCAAAGGCCCGGGAAAAGCTAAAAAGGGCTCAAGCTCGCTTAGATTATAGCCAGCGTCATCAATAACGAAAGCCACAAGACCCCGCTCGTTCGCCATATCCCGTTCTGTAAGCTCCGTAGACGTTGAAACATTATCGGAAGGACTAGTATATGTTTCTGTTTTATCCCTTGGCATCTCGTCATCATCGACCGGAATATCCGCTTCCGAGGGAAGCTCTAAAACCTCCGGCTTAGCCGCCGGCTCCAAAGCCCCTGTACCTTTTTCATCGGGATATACGCTGTTTTTCGCATCGACGTTTTCATCAGGTATAGGCTTTCCCTCTTCTATAAGCCTTTCCTCTTCCGTCGCGCTCAGCGGTTCCGGCTTTAGCTCTTTCGCGGTGCCAGAAACAAAGACCACCGCCGTCACGACAGCTAAACATATTAAGGCCGAAACAAGGAGAATGACAGGAACGATATCCTTTATCGTGACTGGTTTTTTCCGGCGTTGGCCGCGGCGGCGCGTTGTCACCGGCGACCACCGGGTATTAGGCTAGAAGTAATCACTATAAGCAAAGTAGCGGGGACAGGCTATCTTGGTCAAGGACATAAAAAGCCGAATACCTGGCGCCCAGACTGATTATTGTAAGTAACGTGGAATGATAGCTTGGTTCAATCTTTTAGTCGATCTTTTTGTTAATACTTACATACTGCTGCCAATTCTGTTGAAGATATTTTTTAGAAACTTCTCCCAAAA
>CAZJJK010000038.1:0-25862 GCA_964546285.1 uncultured Treponema sp.
GGCTCGGCCATAGTAGGCTGGCCATCGGCATCGACATAACAAAAAGCGACCTGGCCCTGTTCAAAACAGCGGAGGCCCTCCTCCTCTCGTATCACCAGGCGCCCTTCGCCGTGGCTGACGGGGATGGAATGGATGGAACCAAGCGGATCCAAGGCCAGCCAGGGCGACAAATTGGACATAACGCGGGTCCGCGTGAAGCGCGAAACGTGGCGGCCGACAGCGTTATATGTCAGCGTGGGGAGGGTTTTATCGGCTTCGCGATACTCGCCGTAGGGGATGAGCCCCAGTTTGATCAGCGCCTGAAAACCATTGCAAATACCGATCATGAGCCCGTCACGTTTTCCCAAGAGGCTTGTGACAGCCTCCTCCACAAGCGCGGCGCGAAACGCGTTAGCGATAAACTTACCGGAACCATCCGGTTCATCGCCGGCGGAAAAACCACCGGATAGCGCCACGATTTCCGCTTCTTTTATGGCCCTGGCTAATTCACCCGTAGAAGCTCGGACATCAGCGGCGTCTCGATTACGAAAAACCACTAATTTCGTACGCGCTCCGGCTTCGCGGAAGGCGCGTTCCATGTCCCATTCGCAGTTAGTTCCAGGGAAAACCGGCAAAACGACAAGCGGCGGCGCAGAAGTCGGTAAACGAACACCTCTTTTCCGCCGTTCACCGCCGCTATATTCCGGCAAGCGGAGCTTCGTTTCCACCCCAGCGCTTTCCGCCACTGTTTTGCCTTTAGCCGTCTGGGGATAAACCTCAGCCAAAACGCTTTCATAGCCTTGCCAAAGGCTGTCCAAGGGTAATTCAGCGCTCTCTTCAGCAAAAGCGCCATTAGCGGCACCGGTTGAGACAAGGACGCGGAAGACCGGTTCGGTAAGAGTTCTAGCGACTAAAACGGCACGGGCTGACTGGAGAAGGCTTTGTATCGTCTCCGATTCCTCGTTCAAGGCCTTTCCCGACAATTCCACAAGCATAGCCCCAGCCCAGCGGCTGGGCAATTCCGCTTCTCCTTCGCCGCCAGCCTCGCCAGCCGCGACCGCGTCATAAACGACTCCCGTATGGTTGCCAAAGGCCATCAACGCGAGAGAGACGGCGGGTCCGCCGGCGCCAAGCGGATAGGCGGCCCGCACCCAACCATTTTCGGACAGCGCTTGCAGGGCGCCGATATTGGCGCGAAAAGCCCGCCATTCATCGGCGGCGGGATCGTTTGGAAGACGGAACAAAAGGAGGGCGTTGCCAGCCTCGCCGCTGAGAGCGCCGGACCTAAGCTTATCCGCCGGCGCGACACCGGCGGCGAAAGCCACCAAGCTTGGCGGTACAGACAGCTCTACGCCGTTGGAGGGATCGCGGTAAGACCCGGACATGGAATCCTTTCCGCCTATCGCCGGCACTCCAAGCTCCAATTGGGCTTCCAAGGCGCCCAGCAGGGCGGCCAAGGGTTTACCCCAGGAGCTGGGAGCGTCGCATTTCTCAAAATATTCCTGAAGAGACAAGCGAGCGCTAAAGGGATCGCCGCCGAGACAGGCGAATTTCGCCAAGGCTTCCAAGATAGCGGCTTTAGCGCCGCTGTAGGGACTTTGGCTCGCCGCCTCAGGGTCATAGCCCATAGTCATAAGGCTGGCGCTGAGCGCTGCCCTATCCAAGCTGGGAAGCAGGGCCGCCATACCGCATTCCGGGGTAGCCTGATCGCTTCCGCCCCAGGGAAATAGTACCGAAGAAGCGCCAATTGACCCATCGAAACGCTCTTGAAGGCCTCGGCGGCTGCCGGAACGCGTCGATCTTAATTCCCGGTCCAGCCGCTTAAGCACGTAATCCGCCGAGACGCCTGGCAAAGCGCCTGCAACGGGCTGGAGGGCGTTTTTAGCGCCAAAGCCTTCCACGGCCATGACAAGCAGGGCGCGAGCCTCCCGCGAGGCTCCCCCGGAATCCAGCAAGGCCCGATCAAGATCCACAATCGTTTTGGATCGCCACGACATCCTTAAACGCCCCGTATCCGTAACCCTGGCGATAATGGTAGCGGATAAGTTTTCCATGGCGGCATAGGCGATAAAGCGTTCCGCGTCTTCGGCGGCGACTACCACAGCCATTCGCTCTTGGGATTCGGAAATAGCCAACTCGGTTCCGTCCAAGCCTTCGTATTTTTTAGGAACGGCGTCCAGATCGATATCCAAACCCGCCGCCAGCTCGCCTACGGCCACAGCCACGCCGCCGGCGCCAAAATCATTGCAGCGCTTGATAAGCCGGCATACTTTTCGGTCGCGGAATAAACGTTGTATCTTCCGCTCCTCAACCGCGTTGCCCTTCTGCACCTCCGCGCCGGCCTCCGTCACGGAGGCCTCGGTGTGTATCTTGGAAGACCCGGTAGCCCCGCCGATACCGTCCCTCCCCGTTTTCCCGCCGACAAGCAGCACGACATCGCCCGGCAAAGGCGTTTCGCGGCGCACCCAGCTTTCCGGAACGGCAGCGATCACCGCGCCCAGTTCCATCCGTTTGGCTAAAAAGCCCGGATGGTAAAATTCAAGCACCTGCCCAGTCGCCAGGCCAATCTGGTTGCCGTAGGAAGCGTAACCGGCGGCCGCTTCACGGGCTATCTTTAGCTGAGGCAATTTTCCGCTCAATGTTTCACTTAAGGGCGCGCGGGGATCGGCGCCGCCTGTGACGCGCATCGCTTGGTGTACATAGGCCCTGCCGGACAGAGGATCGCGGATCGCGCCACCCAAACAGGTGGCCGCGCCGCCGAAAGGCTCAATTTCCGTCGGATGATTATGAGTTTCGTTCTTAAACATGAGCAGCCACGGCTCACGGCCGCCATCGGCGAAACGCGCTTCTACCCTAACCGAGCAGGCGTTTATCTCCTCGGAAAGTTCGATATCCTCCAATAAGCCGCGACGGCGCAAAACCTTGGCGCCTATGGTAGCCAGCTCCATCAGGGTTCGCGGCCGCTCCGCCGCGGCTTTCCCATACAACTCTCGTCTAGCCTCTTCATACAAGGCTAAGGCCCGTTCCAAGCGTCGGCGCTCTATAGCGCCCCTGTTTAACGTTCCCTCGTTCAAGGAAGCGCTTTCTTGAAATTCGATACCGCTTAAAATCGTGGTAAAGGTGCTATGACGACAATGATCGGACCAATAGGTATCAAGCAGACGCAATTCCGCCAAGCTGGGGTCCTTTTTGGCGGCGGCGAAACGCTTCCGACAAAAGCGCAGATCGTCCAGGCCCATCGCCAAGCCAAGCTCCCTAGCCAATTGAGCGAGGGCGGCGTCATCAAGCGCGATAAAGCCGTCCAGACGCGGCACAGCGGCCGCCTCAGGACCGCCATCGCTGACGGCGGAAGGCGGGGCGGCTAAAGAGGCCTCCCGCGAATCAACGGGATTGATGAAATACGTTTTGACCGCTTCCATCGCGGCGGCTGACAACGGACCATCAGGACCGCTTAAACTGTACACCTTCGCCGTCCGCACACGGGGTCTTGTTCCAACCGCCAATTCCACGCATTGTTCCGCCGAATCGGCGCGTTGATCGTATTGGCCCGGTAAATACTCAACGGCGAAAGCGCTTTCCCCAGCTTGAAGCGGCGGAGCGTTCCCAATCATGGCGATATCGCACTGGCCTTCAGCGAAGACAAGACGAACAGCTCGATCAAATTCTTCCTCATCCAAACCGACAACATCGTAACGATTAATTAGCCTAAGGCTTTTCAAGCCTTTGAGTTCCGGTGAGCGCGCGGCGAGAAAAGACCTAAGCTCATCACGTAAGCGTAGAGCCTCCGTATCAAAGCCTACGTGTTTTTCAACATAGACGCGCCGCGCGGCGGCGTGGGACGCTTGGGGTGCTTCCATAACAGCTCCTTAGAAGGCGGCCGCCTTGCGCGGGCAAACGGCGGCGAAACAGGCTCACCGCGCCAGGGCGACACCGGGCAGTGCTTTATATCCTTTATAATACATGTACTTAAACGGATGAAGATCAAGCGCGTTTGGGAACCAACCGCCAAGCTCATCCATATCGATAACGTTTAACGCCGGTTGATAGCAAATGGGGAAAACCACTCCGTCGGATAAAAGCTTATCCTCCGCTTCCGCTAAGGTTTTCCAGCGCTCTTCACCTTCCTCGGTCATTGAACGGGCTATAAGCGAATCATAATGCTCATCATTATACCGGGCATCGTTCAAATTGGAATCGGCGCCCCAAATTTGAAGGAAGGTATAAGGATCGGCGAAATCCCCAACCCAGGTGGATGAACCGATCTGATAATCCGCCCTCTTAAGGGACGCGTAATACTCCACAAAGGGGACAACATCGATAGTAACCTTTAAGCCTAGTTCACCCTCCCACACGGTTTTCATCTTTTGGGCTATTTCAGCGGAATCCTCAGCCGGCATAATTCTAACGGTAAGCTCGGGTAAGCCCTCGCCATTGGCATAGCCGGCCTCGGCGAGCAAAGCCTTAGCCTTTTCCAGGTCTTGGACGCTAAGGCCGCTCACTTTTGGGTAGTTTGGAATGGGATAGATCAGGGTCGGCGCCGGTAATTGGTAGCCGGCCCTCAGTTCTGTCCAAGGAAGGGTAAGCGAGAGCGCCCGCCTCACGGCCGGATCAGTCCACGGCGGCTCGGCGCAGCGGAAAAAATAATAGTGGGTGGCAAACATAGCGTTAACGATGACATCATCCAAATTGGACAGCTCGCTCAGATCGATATTTCCCGGCACCCACTGGGCCCCGCCCGCTTCCCAGGCGGCGGCGGTTTCAACGTTATCATCCAAAAGCAAAAAAACGATACGCTTGAGGGACACATTCCTGGCGTCCCAATAGAGCTCGTTTTTTGCTAGAACAAACCGCGAATCGTCTCGTTCCAGCAGGTAAAAGGGTCCGTTTGAAAGGGGCGCCCGTGTATTCCAATCCTCTACCTCGGCCATTTTCGGATGAACCGGAAGAAAAGAATGATGACAGAGAACGCTGGGGAAAAAGGAGGCGGGAGCGGCGAGACGGACTTGTAAGGTCGCGTCATCCACCGCCTCTATACCCACGGAATCGGGATCGGCGCCGCGCCCTAGCCGGTAGTCCTTGGCTCCGGCGATAAGATCAAACAGAGAAGAATACGGAGCCAAGGCGGCGGGATCGATCATAGACAGCCAAGCCGCCTTAAAATGACCCGCGGTCACCTTATCCCCATTCCAATAGCGGGCGTTCGCGCGAAGGTGAAAGGTCCAGGTCAATTTATCCTCAGACAAGTCAAAACTTGACGCGACCGCGTATACAGGTTCCATAGACAAAGGATGATAGGAGAATAAACCCTCATAGAGGGCGGTAAAAATTTGAGCTTCCTGCGCGAGAAAGGATTTAAGCGGATTGAATTCCCAGGGGCCGGAAGAAAGGGTAAGCGCTAACTCTCCCCTCTCCGCCGCTTCCTCCCGCTCTTCCGCGGCGGGCGACAAAGCGGTTTCCGGCTCATCGGCCTCAAGTGGGAGAGCGCTTGAGGGCTCGCCCACTTCCCCGTCAGACAGCGCCTCATCGGCGCTGTCCGCTGGAACGGCGCTACGCGCTGGTGAAGAAACGCAGGAAGAAAAAGAAATACTAAACGCCAGAATCGCGATACACCCAAAAATGCTTTTAATACAAGCTCTAGTCATAATCAGCTCCTTAATCGGCTGAAGCGAATTTATAGGCTAATACGTTTTATGGTTCATTCTAGCTTCTTATGCCTAAACGTTTTAACTGTTCTTGTTCTTCCTTGCCCGAAACATAGTCATGACGCCGTTGATTAGCCTTAACGATAGAATTTTTAATAGTCGATAATTCGGGCTGAACACCGCGCATTTTGCTTCTTAAATCTCGAGAAGCCTCGCTCTTAAAAAAAAGATCCAGCGCGTTCATAGTCCGATGAGCTACTCTCAATTCATCCACTAATTTTGTAAGCGCGCTCAATAAGTATTCCTCGGACGCTCCCTCAAAACGCTTGTATACGGATGAGTTTCGGTTGTTGATAGCCGCTAAAAAACGAGTTCTTTGCTCAATGCTGGACATAAATTTTTGAAAATCCACCTTTTCGGCGCGTGAGGTGGAACTGAGCGGATCAAAATACTCCAGCTCATAAACAATGGATTCAGGCTTTAGTTTAAACAGTTTCCTAACAAAGCGATGCACCCGAGCGCTTAAACTGTTCTTTTCGTCCTCTATAAGAGCGCTGTTGGCGGTCAATTTCCGAAAGCAATCGTCTAGGGGAAAAGAAACAAGACCAAGACCGCGTATGCCATCAAACAGGACGGATCGATAAGACAGCTCGGAAACAACGTTTTTCTTATTTTCCTCAACGACAGCCAAACGGGCAAGTAAGGCGTCACGCAAGTTTTGGCCGCCAGACAAGGCGTCCTCTTTAATAATTTCATCCATAAGTTCTGGATAAAAAGGATGGCCAACTACACCTTCCGCGAAAGCCTTGCGTACGCGTTTTATAAGCTCTTCAGCGCTGCCGCCGGCCTCAAATTTGTCCTTAAGCTTTACGCGAACATCTAGTTTATACGCTTCCCGCCTATAAGCGCTTAAATCCTTCATTATTTTAAACATGTTCCGCGAGGACAGATCCAGATGCTTCAACGAATCATTTACCAATCCGGCACTTAGGGTATCGTTAGCGGAACGAAGCGACGAACAGAAATGCGCGACAGCTTTAGTGTTGATATCAGCGCTGGCGATTGATAGCTCAGACCACGACACATATTTAATAATACCAAGAAAACTCTTTATCCTTTCAAGAGTTAGGAAATCAATACTAAAGTCGTAATAACTGAGCAGGAAGCTGAGCTGACTATCCAATTGCGAAAGCCGAATACTCATCAGTTCAGCTCTTTCATTATCGTTGAACGCGCTCTGATCGGGAATCTTTATTTCCCCAATCTTGATATCGCCCCTATAGGGGTCCTCATGAATTAAACCTTTCTTTATCAAAATGGCGTAGAGACTGGAGAAGGCGGTTTGGAAAACGCGAAATTCGCTTTTCAACTGCGGTAACTGGGAATGCTCCAACCAATCCCGTCGTTTCGTCAAGCTCGCGGCCAACTTATCGCGGAAGGTAGATCGGTCATCCATCGTACTTTCAGTATGAAAGAAATGTCTGGTAACGGCAATCCCTGTCTTAGGCGAAAAAACATGAGAGAAGACGGTTTTTTTTAACGATCCGTCTGGATATTCAAGCGTGAGCGCGGAAATCACGGTATTTCATTTTATGAACATAAAAGCCTTGTTATGGTTTTTGGGCGCCGCGGTTTTACTAACCCTTTCCTGCGAGTGGCCATTAGGCGCGCGTGAACGCTCAGTCTTCTTTCCCTCAAGTCCCGCCGCGTGGACACGTCTCTATGGCCGTCCGGTATGGAGTGTGCGTTGGCGCGATACCGAAGGTAAGGAAGAACGGCTTGACGGCGTAACAGAGTCAATTCCGCTTACTATACATGTGGATTTTTGTTCGCGTATTCTCGCGTACCCCTATTGGCCGCTCGCCGGTATCCCTCCAGGTTTAGCGCGGCCAGCCGGCGCCCTGATGCTCTGGGCGGATAGAGCCCGCGGAATAGAGCTTAGCTGGGAAGGAGGAGTTGAAGCAATCTTTTACGACGAGCTCCGGCTGGCCGGAGGTGAAGCGGCCGCCCAATGCTTCAATTGGCCGCGTTTTCGGGCTTCGCTCGCCTCTAGTGAAATAGAGGACGAGCTTAACGGCGACCCCTGGACGGTGGATTGGCGGACAGTGGCGCTTAAAAGCGTCACGTCAGGGTTTGACCTTAGAAGACTTCGGCCCCGGAAAACGAGCCCAATAAGCTGTCTAATAGCGCTTGAAGGCCCCTGGGCCTATGACTCTCCCTTTAAAAACGCCCCCATCGTCCTACCCGGCGCTAACATCGATCTTTACGCTTCCGAAGCACCGGCTACTCTCTTCGGACCGCGCGCCTTCCTGCGTTACAGTAGCGATACGGCTATATGGTTTCCCACCCTGCCGATAAACGTTCCGCCTTGAATGGCGCGAAAGAATCGGCTAGACTGACAAGCAATATGGCGTCGCGCCGCCCTTCCGTTTTTCGATTGTCGGCCCTCTGTTTTTCGCTCCTCACTTTGGCCTTAAGCTGCCGTTTTAGGGCGGCCAGTGACGCCGAGGCTATACCTAACAGCGACGCCGCGTCTCTCTGGGCTTCAGCCCGTTCTATAAGTGTGGAAGAAAACCCAATATGGTTGGAATATCTAGCGGAAGGCTTCCAGACGATAGACGATCCCGCCTTTTCCGCTTTACCGCCCTTTGAACCATGGCCATTAGCTAGACGAACGGCCGGTTTCATAAACTGCGGCTCTTATTTAACAGCCGTCGTCAATCGCGACGGCTTCATAGCCTTATCGGGACAGGCTGATAGGACGATAGCGCTAAAACAAACCAGCGGCGGCTCCGCCTTCACCTCTTTTAGCGTTGGCTCTTTACTATTTTGGCAAAACAAGGCCGCCGCCGTCCTATATCGGGACAGCTATTTTATCTCGATAGCGCCGGAACCGCCTGAACCACGTTGCTATGCCTTGGATATTAATACCTTATCAGCTATCGGAATTGATCCTTTCGCGTTTAGCCTATTTCCCGCGGCGGAAGACTGGGATATTATTGCCTTACAGCGCGACAGAGAAGGTTCGTGGCGTATTCGGGCGCGACGGGCCCTTTCAGGGGAAAGCGCCTACGGGAAAGCGCTCAGTCTTGATTCCGCGTCTGAAGGAAGCGGACGCCTGGAGTATATGGAAGCTTTGACGCCGCTCTCCTACAAGGAAGCGCCGCCGCCGCTCGCTATAAGTTTTGAGGCGGCCGTCCGGCGTTTAGACAAGGGAGAAGCCCTCATAGTATCAACTTTGTCCGATAAACCGGAGCCCGTATCGTATTTAATCGCTCCCGCCGGCTTACTGATTGAGGATTGGTCGGCGGAATTGGCCTGCGCCGCCATTGGACCGGATAGGGCCTTGCTGCTGTACGGCGACGGGCGGTATCTTCGCTCAACGAGCGGTAGCAATCAAGTCCGTAGCGGCGCTTTCCCAGCCTTGCCGGCGGCTTTTCGATATACGGCTTTGGCGGATTTAGGCTGCGCCTATGTAGCCGCTTGGGAAGAGCAAAGGGGTACAAATGTTGGCGCCGCTGGCTTATTGCTCTGGCGAGCGCCTTGGCTGGACCAAGGTCTGGTATCAAACAGGGGAAAATGATGAGAAAACGGCGCTATGCGGCTTTTTGCCTAACTATTAGTTTCACGGCGTTGCTTAGCGCCCAAACCCGAAGTATGGACTTACGAACGGCGATAAAAGGCTCTCTGATGTTTGTCGCTGAGGACGCGGGTTTAGAAGCCGACGCGGCGCCCTTGTATCCAATGATCGGCCTAGGACTTAATAGCGGATCGGGCTCCTTTGAAATGGAGCTTTCCCTAGATGTTTACGGCGCGTATTTCCTTTATTCCGAAGCCGATAAAAGACCGTACGCCGCCGCCCCGGAAAATCGCGAAGCCGTCGCTTTCGGATTTATCGCGGCTTTCCCCTTAGGCTTACGGGTCCGCTTGATTCATCAAGGCCGTTTCCGGCTCTTCGCCGGCCCAGCGCTTGATTTCAAGCTTTGCCTTCCCGCTACCGGCATAGAGAGCGAACAAAGCGCCCTGAACAGCGCGACAAAGGCGATATCGTCGTACTATTTAGATACTATGCGCTGGTTCTTGCCGGTAGCCGGGCTAGGAATTGACTTCCCTTATACCAATAACTTAGCGTTAGGGGCGGAATTACGTGTTTGGTTCCCCGTATACCGCTTGTTAAGCGGCGAAGGCCGCCATTTTTGGGATGACGGCCGTGCCGCTTTAAGCTTCAGACTAAGTTTTTTGTAGCTAAAGCCAAGTTCTTTACGTAAACATAAAGTCCTAAAAGTTTGAAAGCCTTGGCCTTATTATGAAAGCTCCTAAATTAGCTAACCAGCCAAAGCCCGATCAATTTCCGGCTTATTGAAACCAACGATGATACGCCCATTGATATCCAGCACGGGTACGCCCATTTGGCCAGATTTTCGGACCATTTCCTCAGCGCGGCGCTGATCGCGCCCCACATCGTAATCATTATACTTGACATTCTTTGAGCTTAAGTAATTTTTGGCCATAACACAGTATGGACAGCTACTGGTGGAATATACGTTGATGGTCATAAACGCCTCCTAATCGCCGTCATTATTTTAATGACAGTCATTCGTATGTTTTACGATATATATGATATATAATATATAAGAATATGTCAAGAAAAATTTAATAGCCTACTCTCTCTTTAATTACTGCTACCAATTTTGTTGCAACTTGGAGATATTAATTTCTTAAAATGAATGGAAGCGTCGAGACTACGAGTCCATACTTTGACGTACCTTGCCCACTTGGAACTAATTCCGATTCAAGACGGGTGTTGCTACTTATTCATATCTTTACTAAAAATGAAAATACATGTGCAACAAAATTGGCAGCACTTAGCTCGCTTTACTATCCTACCCTTCCGGGGAAAAATGCCGTTTAGCGACCGATGACAGAAGCCTTACGCGTCAGATGATGGACACCATACGTAATGATAATAAACGCGGAAAAAACGCCGGAAATAAGGACGGCTTTAAAATCGGATAGATAGGGAAAAACCAATTTAGCGGTATGGAAGGGTCTAACAAAGAGATCCCAGCTATTGAGACGCACAAAGCGTCCGATATAGATCCCAAAACCCGAAATAATGATGGCGACGGCCACAAGGAGGCGCGCGACTAGCGGCCTGAACAAACCTTTTAAAGCGCGAAAGACAAGATCGATAGAAAACAGCCCGACGGCGTGCCCTAGGAAAGCAAAGGCAGAACAAAGAGTAAGATCATACCATAAAAGGGTTTCTTGCTTAAGTACGCTTGTTCCGGATCGGACGAAGGTTTTGTTGGCGATATGAATAAAATCGGTAAAAATATAGGGAGCGTTCGGATAAAACACCAGCCACAGAAGAGCCAGAATTATGGTGCTTATGGTAATCAACGGTCGGCGACGACGGCGGGAAACGATAAAAAGCGCGACAGAAATCCCGTATGGCGCTAAAGCCAGAACCAAATTCCAGATCAAGAAAAAATAAAAAAACCGATCCGTCAAAACAAAACGAACAGCGACTAAAGCGGCGCCGCCAGCCAAAGAAAGTAGAGAACATAATAAAAAAGCTAAAAGCTCACGAACCGCGACTGAATCTTTTTCGATCATTAAGGGTGAGTATGGCGAAAGAGCGAAACAGGTACAAGCTCTCCTTCGCGAAATAGTTCCGAGGCGAATGATGCCCCGCGTTTCAATGACGCCTCCCTTTTACCATCAGAATGGCGATATCGCCCTGGCGGACTCCGCTAACGCGGGAGGCTTGGCCAAGGGTAGTGGGACGAACTTGAGACAATTTCTCCTTAGCCTCCGCCGATAAGCCAACAATAGAGCGATAGTCTATCTCAGGGTCCAAACGAAGGTTTTCCAGCTTAGCGTGCTTAGCGACGGCGCGCCTTTCCTTCTCTATATAGCCCGCGTATTTGATATCCAAAGCCACTCGCTCCAGCCATTCATCGTTCCATCTCCGCAACTCTGGAATATAAGCTTCTATCTCATCTAGTCCCACTAGAGGATCGGCAAGGGCGCGGGCCGCGCTTTCGCCTCTATGGGGGCGAATAGCGCTATCCACTGCCTCCGCGCCGCCGGCGCTCCCCTCTGAGGAAGGTGGGCTGGAGCTTATCCGCCGGGTCCTCAGCAGTTCCGTGATAGAATCTAAAGCCGCCGCCTTACGCTGGAAACGTTCCCAACGCGCGTCATCCACTAAACCTAATTGACGGCCTTTCGGTGTCAGACGTTCATCGGCGGTATCGTGGCGGAGTATCAATCTATGTTCGGCTCTGCTGGTGAACATTCTATAAGGCTCCTTGGCGCCTTGGGTGGTTAAATCGTCCACCAACACGCCAATATAGGCCTCGGAACGCGTTAATACCAGCATTTCTTGTTTAGACAGCTTCATAGCGACATTGATTCCCGCCATTATGCCTTGAGCGGCCGCTTCCTCGTAACCGGAACTGCCATTTATTTGACCTGCCATAAACAAGCCGGAAAGACGCGGCGATTCTAAGTAAGGGGAAAGCTCAATCGGATCCACATAATCGTATTCTACGGCATAGCCGGGACGAACGAGTCTGGCTTTTTCCAAACCGGGAATAGTATGAATAAACGCCTCTTGAACGCTTTCAGGCAGAGACGAGGACAGGCCGTTAAGATAGAGCTCTGTCGTTCCCAGACCTTCTGGTTCCACAAAGGCTTGATGCCTTGGCCGGTCTGGGAAACGCATAACCTTATCCTCAATGGAAGGGCAGTAACGAGGGCCCTTGCCGGTAATCTTTCCACCAAATAAAGGCGAAGTCCCGATATTCGCCCGGATAACATCATGAGTGGCGTCATTTGTCCAAACTATCCAACAGGGTACATTAGGTCTATCCAACGTCGTTTCGGGCTCAACATCAAAAGAAAAAGGCCGAGGCGCTTCGCCATCCTGCTGTTCCATAACGGAAGTGTCCACGGAATCGCCCGCTATTCTTGATGGCGTGCCAGTCTTTAATCGGCCAACCGGAAAACCGGCGCGGCGTAGCCAGGTTCCCAAGCCTATGGCCGCGGGTTCTCCCAGACGGCCTGAAGGGGATTCATACTCGCCTATAAAGATTCTCCCTTCCATGAAAGTACCGGTGGCTAACACCACAGCCGCCGCGCCAATGCGTTTTCCCCGTTCCGTCTCAACCCCCTCAACCCGTTTACCATCCGAAGAAACAATAAGAGCGCTTACCGAATCCATCCTAATATGAAGATTCTTCATATGTTCTAGACGGGACCGGGCGGCGCTTACATACGCGTGCTTATCGGCTTGAGCTCGAGGCGCTTGAACCGCGGGACCTCTGGAACGGTTCAAAACACGGTATTGGATCATGGTGGCGTCTATAAGCTTCCCGATCTCGCCGCCTAGCGCGTCCACTTCCCTAATTAAATTGCCTTTAGAAAGACCGCCTACCGCCGGATTGCAGGACAAAGTGGCGATTCTATCGGGATTTTGAGTGATTAGCAGCGTTGAAAACCCTAAGCGAGCTATAGCTGAGGCGGCCTCAAGCCCGGCATGCCCGCCGCCGACAACGATCGCGTGATAATCCATATTACTTTCCCACACAAAAGCGGCTAAACATTGTCGCTAAGATATCATCGGTACTGATTTCGCCGGTTATTTCGCCCAGAGCGTTAACCGCCTCGCGCAGATCCGGCGCGACAACATCCAAGGGCAACCCGGAAGCGGCCGCGGCCAGAGCGTCGTCAATGGCGGCGACAGAGCGATCAATTAAGCCTTTTTGCCGTTCGCTAGCTATTCCGATGCGATCATCACCGACGTTCCGTTCTTCCAAACAAGCGACGATAGCCGATGCCAAGGTCGAAATACCGCGGCCATCAACGGCGCTGAAGGGCAGAAAGCCTGAAGGCGCGGGCTTTGTATCCAGATCTACCTTTGTCCATATAGGCACAAGCGGCAAAGATCGGGCTTTAGCTAAGAATTCCGTATCGGCGGATTGAATACCAAGGCTTCCATCCACCAGATACAGAATAACATCGGCCTTCTCCAAAACTTCCCTGCTACGATTCACGCCCATCCGCTCCACCGTATCAGCGCTGTCACGCAAACCGGCGGTATCAACCAAACGTATCGGGAAAGCCCCAATAGAAAGCCAGGCTTCTATCCAATCACGGGTCGTGCCCGGCGTTTCAGAAACGATAGAACGCTCTTCCTTAACCAGACAGTTAAAAAGACTGGATTTTCCGGCGTTTGGCAAACCGGCGACAGCTACCAGGGCTCCTTCGCTGATAATTCGCTCCACGCGGTAGCTGGCTTGAAGCTCAACTAAGCGCCGCCTTACTTCTTCAGCCTTTGACAATTCCGGTAAAACGCCTCCGGGATCATCATACACTCCATCTTCTTCGCTATAATCCAAACGTATTTCCACAGCCGCCAGCACGGAAACCAGCAAACGCTTAATGCCATCGATCTCCCGCTCCAAAGTCCCAGACAAGCGGCCAATTGCCCGATCACGGGCAAGATCATTTTTCGCGCCAGCTAATTCAGCGACCGCTTCAGCTCTGGTTAGATCGATTTTGCCGTTAAGGAAGGCGCGCAGGCTAAATTCGCCGGGGAGAGCTTCGCGGAAACCAGCCGCCAAAAGGGCGTTCAAAACGCCTCGTGCCGCCGCCGGACCTCCATGACATGAAAATTCAACCGCATCCTCGCCGGTATAGCTGGCCGGCGCGCGAAAAACCAAGGCCACGACTTCATCCATACGACGACCGCCGTCAATAACCCAGCCATAAACCGCTTGGTAGCCGGCGGCGGCCGCTAACTCCTCCGGGCGAGAAAAGGCTTTCGCCGCCATAAGTATGGCCTCTGGTCCGGAGACGCGGACGATTGATAAGGCGCCGCCTAACGAAGTAGCGATAGCGGCGATAGGCGACGGATCGCCGTAAACGGTTTTACTCATGATCGGAACGAGCATAGTCAAAGCCGCTTGTCTCGACAAGGCTTCCCAAAAGCTTGACGTTAGTATTTTGCGCGATATACTCATAGCATACCATTCGCAGGAGGCTCTCATGAATCATCGCATCACCGCGTTAGTGGTGGTATTAGTATTAGCGGCCGGCATGGTCATGGCTCAAGAAGTCGTGGTCAGCAAGAAACAAGATGTGGCCGTTTTCGCCCTAGGTTATTACGGTTATGACCTACCAATAGAGACTTTGGCGAACGTTGACGCCGAGATTCAGGGCGTTTTTATCAACCTTGGCCGTTTCAATGTTTTAGGCCAAACGGAACGTTTCTCGTCACAGGATATTCAAGCCTTTATCGATCTGCTTAAGAAATCCAAAGAAACCAATACCCCTCTGCCTGATGAGGTTAAGTTTGGCGAGGTTCAAATCACGGAGGCTTTGCTAAACAAGCTATATGGCGCTTTTGTAGTCGTTATTCCAACCATCGTTAGTTACGATTCAGGATATAACTCTAAAACAAAAACGTATGAAACGACGATTAAGTCATCGTTCGCTTTCTTGGACGTCGCTAATGGCACAACCATCGGGTTCGCCACGGTAGAAACATCGGGCTCGTCCAAAGAAACCCAATTCAAGTCCATAAAGGGGGCCATAGACGGTATCGCCTCGCGGCTGGACCATGAGGTCAGAAGCATCCCCGCCTTTACCATCTCAACCAGAATACTGCAAGTCAGCGGCGGTGAGGTTAAAATGCAACTTGGTGCCGATATGGGCATCAAGGTCGGCGATGAATACGCGGTTATTGAGAAAAGCACGGTAGCCGGTTTTGCCGACGAGCGCGAGGACGGCTTGCTTCTCGTCAAAAATGTTGGACCGCAGATTTCCACCGCGACAGTGCTTATTAGTGGAGCAACGGTGACTGAAGGCGCCCAGCTGAAAGAGATTCCGCGCCAAGGCGGCGAAGTATCTCCCTATCTTAGGGTACATAGCATGCTGGACGGTGGACTGGCGATAGGCATAGGCGCTAAGGCCCTTGTTACCAGGGGTTTCTATAGTTTCCGCCCGCTCGTAGGTGTTGAAGCCCTACTAGATTTTGACAGAATGGTTCCCCTTCAGGTTTACGCTGGCGGCGAGTACGATATCTTTATGGGTCAGCTCGCGGTCAATGTTTCCGCCGGCGTCGGCGCCGCGTCTAATATGTTAATCCGCTTCCTTGATGAGAACTTTAACGAGGAAGACGAGGAATGGGTAAGCCACTATGGGTTTACCGTATCGGGGGGGGCCAGTTTCCTCATAAATCGTGACATGAAAGTCTTCGCCGATGTCGGCTTTGACTATTGGATCGGTTTATTCAACGGACTAGGCAAAGCCTGGGATAACTACGGCAGCCTCTTCGGCAATGTGGGTATCGCGCTGAAATTATAGTAAAGCTTCCCTAACGCGTTCACGGAGTTTCGGCTAGTGAAAGCGTTAGGGATAAGCCGGAGTCGGCCTTGAAGAGGCCGCTCTCCGCGCTTGCATCTAAAGGCGTAGCGCGGCTACTATAACGCCATGAAAGGCGTTATAGTAGCCGCCGGTTACGGCACCCGTTTTCTACCTGTCACAAAAACCATACCGAAAGAAATGCTCCCGCTCGTCAACGTCCCGTCTATCGCGTTTATCGTTGACGAATTTATAGGGTCGGGCATCAAAGACATTATTATTATCAGCTCCCGCCGGAAAAAGGTTCTGGAAGACTATTTTGACAGAGAAATAGAACTGGAAAGCGTTTTTGAAAAAGAAGGGAAACAGGCGAGCCTGGAGCGAATTTCGGCCTACAGCGACATTCGTTTCGCTTTTGTTAGACAGCGGCGTATGCTCGGGACGGGGCACGCGTTACTTCAGGTAAAAAGCTTTATTGGAAACGACGCTTGTATCGTGGCTTATCCTGACGATATCCATTTGGGCGCTCCGCCTCTCAGCGCCCAACTTGTGGAAGCGTACCAAGCCTCAGGTTGTTCGGTAATGGCCAGTATTCACGAGGCTGGGGATGTCAGCCGTTACGGAGTTCTGGATATCGCGGAGGATGGTCTTCATGTCCGCGCCATCATGGAAAAACCAACGCCCGGCTCCGAACCCAGTCATGAAGTGTCTATAGGGCGCTATCTCTTTACGCCTAATTTTTTTGACTATCTTGAGGAAGGTTGGAAGCAGCACAAAGGTGGCGAATATTTCCATATTTACGCGTTAAACAAGCTTATGGATAAGGGTGCCGTGGTTTTCCGACGCGTCTTAGGCGAGCGTTTAGATACAGGCGAACCGGAGGGGTACCTAAACGCTATACTCCGCTACGCCGATACGATGCCCTCCTTGCGAAGGGTCATCGACAACTTCATAGCCAAACGGGCCTAAGTGTCTCAAAGCTTTGATTTTTCCAAAAAAGTACGGCGGCACGGCTAAATAAATCGTTTTTCCTTCATAGCCGGACAGACCCATACTTTAGACAAACCGGAGAATATCAAAGCTTCGGGACACCCTGGGGAAAATGATTATTTAGGTAAGATGTTCAATCTGGACCCAATTTCCGCCCGGCTTGGAATATCCTCATAGCGTCCGGAATTATTCCAATACGTAAAGCCAGGCGCTCCCGCGTCCCTAACACCCTGGACCTCGGACAGTACATAAGCGGGGTTATAGTAGCTCCGATCATAGGAAACATTAAGGTAAAAAGCCTGGACATAGGGCCGAACGATCACCTGGCCGCGGGCTATCGCACTGGTGCGAAGCGTACCCTGATAATAAATTCGATACGGACGATCCACAGCCGGCGCCTGCCCAAGAAAAGTCTGCTCAAAATGGCTGGGATAATACATAGGACAAATAACGTCCACATAAGGAGCGAGCATCTCCACTTCCTGACCGGTGCGGGCGCCGGTTCGATACCAGCCATTCGCGCCGTAAATATCAACGGAGATAGGCGCGTCTACCCGCGAACGGATATACCGCAAAAAGGAGATTAGCGCGCTTTCCTTGTCCATGCCTGAATCACGCCAACGGTAAACCGCGTCGCCTAAATTGACGCCATCCGTGGGAAAGCGAATATAATCGAACTGAATTTCATCAAAGCCCCGATCTATCAATTCTTGGGCGATATCCCCAATATATGCCCATACATCTTCCGAATACGGATCAACCCAGCGTTCATCATAATAGGTTTTTACTTTCTCATAAACCGGCTCCGCTCCAGCTTCGCCAGAGGAGGGAGAGCTTGGATTAACGGCAGCCGGATTCTCAGCGGCACCGTCGCTATTTGCGGGCTCAACCAACTGATCGACATAATAGAAACCAGTCCAAGGGGTGTTGGACGAACTATCCCACACGGCGTATTTTCCGCCATCCCACTGAGCCAGAATCGGATCCTTAAAAACAACTATTCTAGCTACAAGCCAAACGCCTTTGGCTTTCATCGCCGCGACCAGACTTTCCAGATTCGCTGGATTAAAAACCTTGGAAATGGCTTTTAGCCTTGGCGTCTGGGGAGTAAAGCGGAGACGTCCGTAATCATCTTTCATATCCACCACAGCCAAATCCAAAGCGCGGCTCTCAATCGTTGCCAGATGGCGGCTCAAAAGCGTGGGGTCAACGAAATGATTAGGCGGAAAATATATGCCTTCGCGCCCCCCTGGGCCAGAGGCGACAGGCCAGGAGCGCTCTTCTAAAAGCCATAACTCGGGAAGCAGGTATTGAGGCTCAGCTTTATCGTTCATGGACACAAGAGTCCTCGGCGCTCTTCCGATCAAGGCGGCGACAGCGGCCACCGCGGCATCAAGCTCGACTCTATGCTCAATTTGTCCGGAAGCTGCATCGTATTCCTTTATTCCATCGGCCGATACAAAACGTAAACGATCCCCCGCCGGATCAAGCCCGTCAATTCCGCCGCCCGTACCCTTCCAGATAGGCCGCCAGGTTTTAGCGGCCCAATCCAAAAGATACAAACGCTCACGGAAGGTTTGAGAAGCGTAAAGCTGAACGCCGCCGGAAGAAGCTGAAGCGCCAGGCTTCAAGACAGCTTTTAGGTCGGAAACCTCATCTGGATTGGCGGTGGTTTCAAGCGCTTCAAGACCTTTTGAAAGGCCCCGCCATTGAGCGTCTGGCTTATCCGCTTCATAATAGTAAACACCGTATACGGCATGAGAGACAAAAACCACCGTATCAGGCAGAGACGCCACCGCAACCGCCTTAAGTCCGTTAAGCCACTGAGGAAAACCGATATTTTTCCAGGAATGCCCGCCATCGCGAGTTAGATAAATAAGATCCTTGGTCGCGGTAACCAGTTTTAGCGGGTCAGAAGGATCAACTTCTAAATCCTTTAAGTCAGCGATCTCGCGATCAAGGCTTTTAGAGTCCTCTGAGATTGTCTTGATAGTCCGCTGGGGAAGCTCATCGGACCGGGACTCCCATTTTTCCAAATCGATGGAAGCGAAAACACCGTTTTTACCCAGCGCGTACCAATAGTTTCCAGAACGAGCGATAGTGGTTATTTCGCCGCCATCTAGCACGGTTCTTACGACGCCTTCCCTGTCCAGACGATGAAGGCCTTTTTCGTCAGCTATAAGGTATTCGCCGCTAATAGCGGGCTTGTCCGAACGCGTTTCCATCCATTCATCAGGCGGCGGTCTTAACTCTTCGCCCCCCAGCGATCCTTGAGCCGGAGAAATAGACCCTTCTAGATCGTAGACCGGCTGAGCTACCACAATAGAGGTAAGAGCCCCTTGCCCTAAAAAAAAAGAAAGGAGTAGGAGTGAAAACAAACAGCGGCGGTCAAACTTCATGAAGCGCTCCGTATCGCGTAGAGTAATAAGGCTTGCGCGAAAGTCACTAGCTTTCGCGTGAGTTTCTGAAAGCTCAGCTTGATTGAAAGCGCGCTTTTATCTCAAGTATAAATAGTATACATAGCTAATATACTCAAGATAAAACCGTGAGAGGCTCTTTCAGCAATCAGCGATTTTTGAAAGAGGCTCTAGCTTTCAAAGCATAAGAAATTTGAAAACTCCTCTCGCGACAGCCTACCAAAAAAAGCCGCTAGCCGGAAGACCATATTCAACTAGCCTTATCGGCACAATTCACCGCGTCTGGCGCATATTCATGCCATAATTATATGAAATCGCGTCACGCAAGAAGAAAGCGCCAACTCAAGCGCTAAAAGTTCTCTCTTTTTGTAAGGCAGCGGGAAAAATAGCGCTAAAATGACGAGGATTGGTCCTATCATCCATTCTTTTCCCGCCCGCCCGACATAAAAGAGCATCAAGCAGCTTAAGCCCAAAACCGGAATTTTTTGTCGGATCCAGCCCTTCGGCCTGATAGAGCGGGATTGACTCGCACATAAAGCCGCAAGCTTCAACAGCTTGATCATGGTAATCCAATTCAAGCCTATCCGAAGTCGCGGAAACGGAAAGCGTCATATAAGCCGCTTTCAGGTGTTTTATGGAGTTGATGACCAATTCATAGACGATAAGACCAATAGAGGCGGCCCTATCCAACGACAAGCATTTTCCATCCATTGAAGTCTGGTGGCAACACAAGTAGGAACGACCGTCAGCGCTCATACGCCGCAACAAATCCGTCAGCCGCGAAAAATAACTATCCAACTGAACCAGATCGCCGTTATCCACGGAATTGAGCAACTCATAGAGAGCGGCGACAGCGCCTATACGTTGGTCAAGCTCATCCAAATTATGGCCATCTTCCCGACCAACCCGATTAAGCAAAAAACTTATGGTACTCTGGAGCAACTGAAAGGTATTCCGTGTCCTATGCCGCAGCTCGCTAACCAAAAGGCCCTTATCCTCGGCGGCACGGGCTAGTTTACGCAAGGCGCTGATACGCCGAAGCGTACCGTCCAGCAGCACGGCGCACCGTTCCATGGAACAAACGGCGTCCTCTAGAAGGCTCTCGCCTTCCGGGAGAAGCAGAAATATGGCGCAATATTGGTCTACCTGATCGCCTACCAGAAAACGCCAAACCCGTCCCAAGTCCTCGTTAAGCGTTGGGAAGTCTCTGATAATGACCTGAACGTTCCCGGTTTCGGCGGAGTTTAAGAGAGAAGGCCTTTCACCGCTTATGCCGCGCGTCGCCGCGCCGACAAGCTTTCCCGTATCGGAGAAAAAAACGTTATTTTGTTCTAGCCTTTCCGCTTCGCGCGCGGCGACCGCCCGTAAGCGTCCTCGCGAGACTGTCGTGGCCCCGGACCGAACAGCGACGCCGTATAAGCGGCTAACAGTGGACAGAGCGTCAGCGCAAACCTCAAGCGCCCGCGACTCATCATCGATCTGAGCAAGAGCGAAAGCTAAATCGCGTTCCATGAAGATCAGATTTGAAGACCTCATGAAAATCGGACTGACTTAGGGCAGGGGGCGCGGTTCGGCTAAAACATAGCCTTGAGCATAATCCACGCCGATTCGACGCAGCCTATCCAAAACGCCATCATTTTTGGCGTATTCTCCCACGGTTTTTAAGCCAAGCACATGCCCCATCGAATTGATAGACTCCACCATAGTGTAATTGATAAGACTTTCATCGATATTTTGAACGATGGACCCGTCTATCTTTAAATAATCCACCGGCAGATTCTTTAAATAATTGAAGGATGAAAAACCAGACCCAAAATCGTCAAGGGAAAAGGTAAAGCCTTGTTTCTTCATTTCACTCATAAAGCGAGAAGCGTAAGATAAATTCTGAATGGCGGATGTTTCGGTAACCTCAAAACAAAAGGCTTTAGCCGGTGCTTTGTATATCTCGAAAGTTGCTTCAACAAATTCGGCGAATGTTTCATCCAAAAGGGTCGGGCCCGATAAATTAACGGTAAAAAGACGCTCGGACAGAGGATGAGAAGCGGCCTTAAGCCGTGACCAAGCCGCCGCCGCGTGTTCCACTACCCAGCGGTCCAAGGCCGGCATTAAGCCATACCGTTCGGCGGATGGAATAAACGCGCCGGGAGCCTCTATACTTCCATCCTCAAGAATCAGCCGTATCAGTATTTCCAGTTTAGCGGGATGACCGGCGGCTAGGGGCTCTATCGGTTGGAAAAACAAGCGGAAACGATCTTTCTCCAAAGCCTCGTTTATTTTACCTATCCATTCCATTTGACCGCGCCGGCGAACATACTTTTCGTCGCCGCATTGGAAAACGTTGATCCTATTGCCGCCCTCTTCCTTCGCCGTATAACAAGCGTCATCCGCCGCGGCTAAAACCGTATGAATATCGCTGTCCATATCCGCCAGAGGGACAACGCCTATACTCAAGGTTATAGGGAATAAACTTTTCTGCCAAATAAATTTATGATTCTGAACAGCATCTTGCAGACGCTGGGCGACATGGAGGGAATCCTCCAGCGAACAGTCTCGTAAAATAACGGCGAATTCATCCCCCCCTAAACGAGCGGAAATGTCATTGCGTTGGGTTAGCGATTGGATAAAAATGGCTATTTGGCGTAACAATTCGTCGCCGGCCAGGGCGCCGCAGGTGTCATTTACCACCTTAAAGCGATCAACATCCATTTCCACAAGGGTATGACTACCGCCGTTCCGATCGATATCGGCTAGTATATCGCGGAGCCTATACGAGAATTCCTCACGGTTGGATAAGCCGGTCAAGCCGTCATGGCTAGCTTGGTAGTCTATTGTCGCCGACATTCTCTTTAGTTCGCTGATGTCGCGAAAAGCCAACACATAGCCAGCGGTTTCGTTATGGGCTTCATGTATCTTGGTAACGGAACCGTCGGTTATATAGGTCCGCCCCGCCTTATTTTTAAGAATGATGTCATTGAAAAACAGAGGACGATCCGTTTTTGGCAAATTATCGGGCAAAAGGCCGATCAAGGTCTTGGAATCGTTAAGCGCCGCGATGGAAAGAAAGAATTTATTGCGCGCCGCGTCCTCGCCAACATTCAGCATATCCTCGGCGATAGGATTCATGAAGAGGACTTTAAGCTCCATATCCATGGCGACAATGCCATCGTTAACACTATGCAGAATCGCGGAAAACAAACGCTCCTGACGCTTAAGTTTTTCATCCACTCGATATTTATATAGAGCGATATCGATAGTGGTATACAGCTCTCGTTCTTTGAAGGGCTTAAGGATATAGCCGAAGGGTTCGGCTTCTTTAGCCCTCTCTAGCGTTCTTTCATCAGCGTAGGCGGTAAGAAAAATAACCGGGATTTGCAATTCTCGTTTGACAAGCTTGGCGGCCTCTATACCATCTACCGCCCCAGCCAGCATAATATCCATGAGAATGATATCGGGACGAAGCTCCCGGGCTTTTCTAACCGCTGTCTCACCCTCCGATGCCGTGTCTACAACAGTATATCCAAAACGTTCCAGACGGCGTTGGAGATCAAGAGCGATGATTTTTTCGTCTTCGACGATCAGGATTTTTTCGCTTTCCATATCGTGCTTTTAGTATAGCTTATAGCTATGAGCGGTCAAGCGAAACAAAAAGAAATGAAACACGGTTATAGTATCAAATTCGATTTAAGGCCGACATACTTGGCGGTTTTTATGGCTAATTCCTCAACCGTATCCAGCTTCGCGTCAATAATCAGATCCGCGACAGTCCGATACGCGGCCGCGCGCCGCTCAAAGAGACGCCGATGCGTCTCCTCCGGATTAGCGCCGCGTAAAAATACCGGGAAAGAGCCCCGGCGTTCAGCCGCGGCTTTAACTCGACGCCAGGCTGTATCAACATCGATCTCCAGATAGACGAAAAAAGCGATGGCGTGAAATTCCCGCAAAGCCGTCTCGTTATCCACCAAACCGCCGCCGGCGGCGACAACGGCTCGGTCTTGGCCAAGCGCCCTAACCGCGTCGGTTTCCGCCCGCCGGAAAACAGCCGGACCTTCTTCATATAAAGCCGCCGGCGTCCGACCGGTCCGTTCGCTAATAAGCTCGTCCAGATCAACAAAATTCCAGGCGACAAGCCGCGCGAAAGCGGAGGCGACCGTACTTTTCCCAACGTGTTTTGGACCTATAAAAGCGATAATACGCCAATTGGCGCCACAAGCCATCAACGAAACCTCCGTAATACCTTTGTTGTCTATAAGTCCCCCCGCTTATAAGAAAAGCCAGCGGGACAGCGGGATCCGCCTTAAGCGCTTGATTTTTCGCATAGACGGAATCGCCTCATTGAAGAGTTCCGGAATCGTCTCTATATTTCAATGGGGAGTATGCCATGCTTTCGTATTTCTGTCTCTTGGATGGACGCTTATGAGCACTGGCCTGGAACTAGTCGGCGCTCTTGCCCTCTGCGCTCTTGTCCCCTTAGTTCCTGCCTATATATGGCTTAAACGGATCCGCCCAGAACTGGCTGGCTGGCCGTTCGTTATGGCCTTGGGACTAGGTTCTCTTTCCGTTCTTCCAGCCCTTTTATTTCAACAAGTATTTCCACTAGCCACCGGCACTTTCGCCATACCTATACATATTTTATTCCACGTCGCGTTAACAGAGGAACTGAGCCGTTATTTAGTCTTCCGAAGCGCTTATAGGCTTGCTCGCTCTAAAGCCCAAACGGGGATGCCAGCTTGGGCTGACGATCAGGGCGATGGCGCGAAATTGGGTCTGATCGCTGGACTTGGTTTCGTTCTCTTTGAAAATTTGGTTTATATATTCATAAATCCTCAGATTACGCTTCTTCGCTTTATCAGCGCTCTCCCCTTACATGCGGCCTGCGCCAGCCATATCGGAGCTAGCGCTCTTCTTGGAAAATCAAGCGGGGCGCGCCGCTTCTTAAGTCTTGTTATAGCCGTGGCTATTCACGGCGCCTATGATCTTCTGCTTTCACTGCCCTTTATTCCCTTATTAGCCGTGGCTATCTTCGCGCTGGCCGCTCT
Source organism: uncultured Treponema sp. (assembly GCA_964546285.1). Taxonomy (GTDB): domain Bacteria; phylum Spirochaetota; class Spirochaetia; order Treponematales; family Breznakiellaceae; genus CAZJJK01. The sequence goes on from CAZJJK010000038.1 coordinate 24,436, forward strand.
CGCTTTAGCGCCGGCCTGGCGGCAGGCCCGAAGCGTTACGGATTCGGGAGATCTATGAATTCACACTATATCAAGACCTTGACCAAGGAATACGAGGACCGAGTCAGGCGCAACCCCAGCCTGAACATCGATAGTTTTATCATCCCCTCCCCATACGCTGTAGATGACGCCTTCCGTAAGGATTATTCCCACTCCTATGTATGGGAAGAAGAACGAGAATTATTGGGCTATATGGAAACATACGCTGACCCGTCATCATCGCGTTTCCATATATACAAGATGGTAACAAGTCCTTTTGGACGGGCAAAGGGTATAGGATCGGCCTTTCTCGCTAAACTCGCGTCAGAAACGTCGCCGGAAGCTTCTGTCAATGTATTCGTTTGGGAACGCCAAACAGAAATCGTGGCTTTTTTTAAACGCCGCGGTTTTTCTGAAAAAGAACCTATCCCTTGGCAAGCTTTAAATTTTCTTCGTTTGGAAGCTAAGGCCGCGGCCATCGCGGAAGGCGTAGCCCAGAGCGGCGCGTCAAGCGGTATAGCCGAGGAACTAGGCAAGGTTAGACATGACGCGAAAAAAGCGATTCGGCTCTTGGCTGACATGGCCGGCGCCTTAAGCGCCGAGAATTGCAGCCGAATAATTGAGGATATAAACCGAGAAACCACAGCGCTCGTCAACACGCTTAATCTATTTCGCGATTCCGTTCAACGCTTCCGAACGGTTAACCTAAAAGATCTTATCATAGACCGTATCGTTCCAATGGTTGAACATTCGCCGGTTCATTGCGAATTGCGCCTACGATTTGCCCCAGCGGTAGCTGAGGCGCGCGCGCATTATCTGGATGTGGCGCGGGCTATCGTGAACCTGGTATCAAATGCTTTGGACGCTATAAAAGCGGCTGGAAGGGAAGGCATTCTTTCCATTAGCCTTGAACAAAAGGGCGATTGGGTTAGTTTGGCGGTGGAGGATAACGGCGTCGGCATCAGCTCGGATCGCCTAGAACCGGGTCCCGATGGTCGGCCTCGTTTTGTGGGCCTCACCACAAAGGGCGAAAGCGGCGAAGGTCAGGGGACCCGGCAGATATACGCTGTCTTCGGCGCCGAAAATATCGCGGTTCACAGCGAGCCGGGACAGGGCGCGAAATGGATAATCCGTCTCCCTAAAGCCGTTCAACCGGAGGATGAGAGACTAAGAGAGCTAAAGACCCGCTGGGATGAATACCGCTCGCTTACCGATCTTTCAAAACGAAGCTTTACCAAGATAGATTTAGATAGAGCGGACGTTTCAGCCGCCATCTGGCGCCGCAGGAAATTAGAAATCCTTATTTGGGACCTTATTCTGCAATTTGCCCGAAAGAACAATGTTCGTGATCTATACCGGAGCTTTCTGGCTTATATCCATGATCGTATCGGTCAAAACGATTTTAAGCG
>CAZJJK010000039.1:0-25852 GCA_964546285.1 uncultured Treponema sp.
TGGGCCCTGCTGGATTTGAACCAGCGACCAACGGATTATGAGTCCGCCGCTCTGACCAACTGAGCTAAGGGCCCGGGTGCTGTACTATACCGCAATATCGGTAAAAAGATCAATAAAGGGATATAGCTTACCGATAGCGATAAAGGGGGCTTTTTATGAAATTCTACCGTCTACGCGCTGGACGTTTGGGCTGCTTCCTTTTTTTATCACTATTCATCCGTTCAGCTCTTTTTGCGGAGCGTTTTTCTTTCGTCCATGTCGCCGGCGACAGCTATAGAGTAGTTTCCAGCGTAAACGAGGATGTGTATATCGATAGGACTTTCAGCCATCACGCGGAAATTTTGAATAGGATAGCGGTGAAGGTAAGCAACACCGAAAATGGCAGCGGCAGCCTGGAAGCGCTGTTCCAGACTTCGGAGAAGTCCGAAGGGGCCACGGGGAATGTTTTTCAATGGTCTCAGGAATACGAATCGAAATTCCTGCGTGATCCGAATGGGAAATATACGATTGACAAGGAATATTGGATGCCGGTAGTACGCGATGTACCGTGCTTCCCGGAACGGGAACTTGAAGTTGGAGCTTCATGGTCAGAGCCGGGGGAAGAGGTTCATGATTTCCGTAATGCTTTTGACATAGCCGAACCCTACCGCATACCGTTTATGGCTGACTATCGTTTTGAAGGCGATAGGGAATATGAAGGCGAAAACTATGCCGTATTTACCGTTTCTTATAGAATATATGAGGAGCCAGCGCCGCCAACGCGGCGCGGGACGGTATGGCCAGTCCGCATCATGGGAGCTTCCGATCAAACTATCTATTGGGACCGCGAATGGGGGCAACCCGCCGCTTATGATGAGGTTTTCCGCATCATTTTGGAGTTGTCCAATGGTCATACGGTTGAATATCGAGGAACGGCAAAAGCCGAAATAGTAGAAGCCGCGCCCATGGACAGAGGTAAAATAGCGGACGAGATCGCGGAGGATATAGTACGGCTCGGCATCGCGGATACCGCGGTCAGGGTAACGGATGAAGGCGTCGCCATCAGTTTAGAGGACATCGGTTTCTTGCCGGACTCGGCGGAGCTTATCCAATCCGAAAAGACAAAACTTGATAGCATAGTCAGTATTTTGTCGCGCTACCCTGACCGCGATATTCTTGTGGGCGGCCATACGGCCTTAGCGGGGACAGAGGCCGGTAGACAAAAATTATCGGAAGAACGAGCGACCGCGGTAGCGGCTTATATTATCGAACTGGGAGCGCGAACGGAGGACCGAGTAGTTGTGCGCGGATATGGCGCCACTAAACCTATCGCCGATAACGCGACTGAGGAAGGCAAACGACGTAATCGCCGAGTCGAGATAACAATATTAGAGAATTAGCACATATTTGATGATCACCTTGACCGTGAAGGGGTCTTCGTGATACCAAAGACACGCGATGAACTACACGGAACCGACGCGACTCGCGATTATAGCCTGTCCGGGAGGAGAGCGCTTCGCGGACGAGGTGATCGGGCACCTTAAGCATATATATCGGCGGCGCTTTAACCGAAAAGCCGCCCGTTTATCAAAGTTATACGCGGTCAACCTTGAAGACGCGGTTAGAAAAATAAATTTCACCAATGATGTAACCGCGGCCTCTTCTTGCCTGTCGGAAAAAGTGGATCACTATAGGGCGCCTAACTATAAAATTCCGATTCGTTTCACATCCTTCCCCAATGGGGAACTTAAAACTGAAATACTGGAATCTGTTCGCGAAAAGGATATCTATATTTTCCAGGATGTGGAAAACCATCATGAATTATCCTTTAACAACGGAAAAGCGAAAAAAGTGCTTTCGGTAAATGACCACATCATGAACCTTTTCGTTACGGTGGACGCGGCCAAACAGGCGGGCGCCGCGCGAATAACCCTGGTTCTGCCGGTTTACCCTTATTCACGTCAGCATAAGAAAAAAGGACGCGAAGGATTAACAGCTAGCCGAATTGGTAAAACGCTGGAAGCCATGGGCGTAAACCGCGTTATTACCCTGGATATTCATTCGCGCGAGATAGAGAACGGTTTTGATATAATGCATTTAGAAAATCTTCACGCGAGCTATCAAATTATCAAGCAATTAGCCCAAATTACGGATCTCGCGGATCCAAACTTTACCGTTGTTTCGCCGGACACTGGCGCCGTTGACCGTAATAAGTTTTACGCCACCAGCCTAAACAAACCGCTCGCTCTGCTATACAAAGAGAGAGACTATTCGCGTGTTTCCCGGAACGGACTGGATAACAATATCGCGGAGGTCAAGCTTTTGGGCAGGGTAAGCGGAAAAACGGTTTTTATGGCTGATGATATGCTGGGAACCGGCGGCACCATGCTGAAAGCGATGCGGTTCCTTAAGGATGAAGGCGCTAAAGACGTAATCTGCGCAATTAGCCTTCCCTTCTTTTCAGGGGAAGCGATAGACCTTTTTGAGGACGCGTACCATCAAGGCTGGTTCACGAAAATAATTGGAACGAACGCGGTTTACCACGAAGCCCTTCTGAAACGGGAATGGTATGTCAGCGTCAATGTCAGCCAGCTTTTCGCGCAAACGATCGCCCGGCTACACCATGGCCGTTCGCTTAGCTCCTTATTGGACAACCGCGCGATTATTGAGAAACTCCTGGCAAAGCGATGATGGCCGTCGGCCTTCCCGCTATACTCTGCGCCGATATCGGTACCTCTTCATTGAAGGCCGCCCTTGTTGGTTATGACGGCGAAGCGTTCGCTTATGTTCGCGAGCCTTATCCGGCGGATCGCGTCCTAAACGGCTCTGTTCTAGCCTCTGACTGGGCGAACGCGTTTCAAAAGGCCGCGATAACTTTAGCTGAGCGGGCAAAACACTCTGGCCTGCGTCTTAGCGCTCTTTGCCTGTCCGGAAACGGCCCCACGCTTATTCCAGTTTTTTCGGATGGTTCCGATGGTGAGCCCCTTCATTGGCACGATGGCGGGATTGAGCCGCCCAAAAAAGCCGCGAAGGGGAAAACGCCTTCGCTTTTTCTGCCAAAGGCGGCGTGGTACAAGCGTAATCAAAAATCGGCCTATGATCGAATTCGATTTTTTCTTTCCAGTCATGAATGGCTTGCCTATCGTTTAGGCGCCGCGCCCCGCGCCATCCTGCCAAACCAGGATTACGCTCCTTATTATTGGGACAAAAATCAGTTAGCCGCTTTTGACATCGACGAGGCTCTTTTTCCGCCCTTCGCGATCACGGGGGAAATAATCGGCGAGCTTTCAGCCGAGGCGGCGCGAAGCGCGGGTCTGCCGCCCAAGCTTCCAATTATCGCAGGAGGCCCGGATTTCGCCATGGCCCTAATAGGGACAGCGACCCTAAGAGAGGGCGCCGTTTGCGACCGCGCGGGCACTTCAGAGGGTATCAATGTCTGCGCCCGCTCTCCTTCACGCTCAACAAAATTAAGAAGCCTTCCCCACCCTTCTCCTGGGTTTTGGAATATAGCGGCGCTACTGCCCATCACGGGGCGGCTTTTTGAGTGGTACAGAACTATCACCGGACAGGCGGAGCGCGATTATGACGCTATTATGGATGAAATAGCCTTATCAAAAATTGATTACCCAAGCACCCAGGCTTTTAGCGGCGAGGATGAGGTTAAGATCGATGCGGACGTAGCTGGAGTCAAGCGGCAAGCAAAAAAAGCCTGTCCCGCGGCGACTGGCTACTTTTTCCCAGACTTCAACGCTATAGGAGGCTTGGGCGCGTCCGGGGCCTTTCTCGCCACGGCCGGCTTTACGAGCCGCGCCGAATTTGGCCGCGCGACAGTGGAAGCTATCGGCTTTATGGTCCGCGCCGCCGTGGAAGAACTGGAACGCCACGGGTATAGAGTGGAAGGCATGCGGCTTTCCGGCGGACAAGCTAAAAACACCGCATGGAACCATTTGAAAGCCGATATAACAGGCCGCTGTTTGCTTGTGCCCCGGATAGCTGACGGCGAACTGAGCGGCAACGCCGCCGCCGCCCTGCTAAGCCTAGGCGAAGCCGACAGCCTGGAAGAAGCCGCCGATCGTGTGGTTCATATAGAAACCGTCTACGAGCCCAATCAAAGGACTTATGCCCAATTTTCGGAAAAATACGATCAATACCGTTATCTGCTTAAGAAAATGGAGCGCTTCTTTCAATGACCAGCTATCACCTGCCGGACTTTATCGATCTTTTAATTTTTGATATCGATGGCACGCTATACTCCGGCGGTCCCTATGCCCAAGCCCAGTTTGACGTCCAATATCTTTACCTCGCCCAAACCAGGGGGGGGACAGCGGTAGAGTGGAAAAATAAAATAGACTATTTTCGGGCAACTTGGGCGGCGACGCATGATGGCGCTAAAATCAGCCTAGGAAACGCTTTGCTTGAATTTGGCGTAGACATTGACGAATCAATAAGGCTACGCGAAACCTTATTGAAACCGGAAAAATTCCTTATTCCCGATCCAGCTCTTCACGCCGCCTTGACTAAGTTGAAAAGCCGATACAGTTTGAGCGCCGTCACTAATAACCCGGTCCTGATTGGACGTAAAACACTCAAGGCTCTCGGCGTGGAAAAGCTCTTCACCACGCTTGTCGGGCTGGATAGCTGCCGAGTCTCAAAACCCCATGAGGCGCCGTATCGCCTGGCCGCCGCGTTAGCGGGCGCTAGTTTTACTCGTTGCGTTTCAATAGGCGACCGTTATGACATCGATATAAAACTACCTTTAAGCTTAGGCATGGGCGGAATTCTTGTGGAAGGGGCTTGGGATGTTTATGCCTTACCGGAAACGCTCATACCTGACGCGGTGGATAGCCCCAGCGGAAAGTCCCTAAGCTAAGCCTTTTTTACGGGCTAACGCTTGACAGGATGAAGCTCTCCCCATTATAAACGCCACAACCATGTTTATCAAAAGCGTGAAACTTCGCCACATTATTCAGGTAAGGGGATTCTAGGGAAGCTCAATGAGCTTCCTTTTTTTTTGGCTTTTTCAGCATAAGGAGGAATGATGGCCACCAGGAAAGGTTTGTTTTCATTTTTGGGGTTTAGACGAGGAGACGATGTCGCCGGCCTGCTGCCGGACGAGGCTCCAAGCGCCGGAAAGCTGGTGATGTTCGCGCTTCAACAGTTTATCGTCATGTTTCCGGCCACGGTACTGGTAGCCCTGCTGACCGGTTTCCATGTATCCACGACGATCTTCGCGTCCGGTCTCGCGACGCTTTGTTTTGTCCTGGTGACCGGCGGGAAAATCCCGCTGTATTACGGTAGCTCCTTCTCCTATATCGCCGCTATAGTTTCTATCACTGGCGCGCGGGAATTGGGAGCGGTCGCTCCGGACGCGCTGATTGGGCAAGCCCAATTCGGTATCATCATGTCCGGTTTGGTTTCTATCGCGGCCGGTTTTGTAGTAAAGCTCGTCGGCCATGACAAGATTGAGAAAGTCTTGCCGCCGCCGCTTACCGGCTCAGTGGCCATTGTTATAGGTATCTCTTTGGCTAATACGGCCATCGGCAACGCCTCAGCCAACTGGGGCATCGCGCTTCTCACTCTAGCGGCGACCATCGGCTTTTCAGTTTTTCTTAAAGGCGTATGGGGACAACTGCCTATTCTATTCGGCATTCTGGTTGGGTACGCTGCCAGTCTAGCCGCCGGCCTTATCGATTTTTCCAGCGTGGCTAGCGCTCCCGCGCTCCAGATCCCGCATCTTACGCTTCCAGTGGTTTCCTGGCCGGCCTTATTGGCGATAATGCCTATCGCCATCGCCACCATCCCCGAATCAACGGCGCATCTGTATCAGATCGATCTCTATGTAAACAACCTGTCCAAAAAGCGGAAGGATAAAGAATACAAGATCGCCGACAAACTGGGCCTTAACTTAATTGGCGACGGCATAGGCGATATAGTCAGCGCCCTCTTCGGCGGTCCAGCTGGCACAAATTATGGCGAGAATATTTCCACCATGGCGATTACACGAGTATTCTCCGTTCCGGTGCTTATCGTTGCCGCCCTCCTAGCCATTCTATTCAGCTTCTTAGGTAAGTTCGCCGCCGCCATAAACACTATTCCGGGGCCGGTCATTGGCGGGCTTTCTATCTATCTTTTTGGGGTTATCGCCGTTCAGGGCGTCGGCATCATGGTTGACCGTAAGGTCGATCTATTTGACAACCGGACCCTAGCGCTAATCGCTACCATCCTAGTCATCGGCATCGGCGGAAGCTTTGCCTTTCCCAACGGTATGATCCCCTTCTATGGCTTCGAACTGCCAGCGATAGCGACGGCGGCGATTTGGGGTATCGTGCTTAACCTTATTCTCAATATCGTAAAACGAAGAAGCCCTCTCGGCGATTAAGATCGATAAAAGACGGCGGCCTTGCGCCGCCGCCATCGGCGCGGTATTGTGAAGCCATGAAGCGTCACCATGGCTACCGCGCCGCCACTAAATTGAAACGCTTGGATTTAGGACAGCCGCCCGGTAGTCCTGTCTATATTGGCGATCGTAAAGCCACGGACTCATCATTATCCGTTATAGGCTATGATCCTGTCGGATCATGGACCAAAACGGCGGCTAACGTTAGCGAACTGATAAGTTACCGAAACCCGGGCGGAATCACCTGGATCAATGTAAACGGCTTAAAGGACATCGCCGTTATAACCCAATTAGCTGAGGCCTTCGGTATTCATCCCCTTACGGTAGAGGATATCCTGAACACGGAGCATCGCCCTAAGCTTGAGGAATTCGATGAATACTTGTTCATCACCTTCAAGGCGCTTGATTGGAAAGAAGCGGGACAAGCGCAAGGGGGCGAAAGCCCAGTAGAGTATGAGCAGATCAGCTTAATTCTCACTAAGGATTCCGTCATCACCTTTCAAGAATATTCGGGGGACGGCTTTGACCCCATTCGTCGCCGCATAGACGCCAATGTCAGTCGTATCCGTAAGATGGGCCCGGATTATCTCGCTTATTGCATCGTCGATACGATTGTAGACGCGTATTTCAACGTTCTGGATAAACTGGGGACCGTCTTGGAAGACTTTGAGGCGCAAGCGACCGAGAAGTCCGGCCAGTCCTTTATGCGCTCTCTCCAAGACATCAAGCAAGAAATTCTGAGAATGCGCCGGACGCTTTGGCCGCTCCGCGAAAGCGTCTCCGCCCTTCTTCGGCTGGAATCCGAATTGATTACGCCTGAACTCACGCCCTTTCTAAAAGACCTGCATGACAACGCCGTACAAGCGGTGGAAACGATGGAAAGTTATAGGGAAATCAGCGCCGGTATTTTGGATGTGAACCTTTCTTCAATATCCAACCGTATGAACGAGGTAATGAAGGTTTTGACTATCATCTCCACCATATTCATACCGTTAAGCTTTGTCGCGGGAGTGTTCGGCATGAATTTCCGCTATATGCCGGAACTCGATCTGGTTTGGGCTTATCCCGCCGCCTTGGGTTTAATGGCGCTTATCGCTTTAATCATGATCTTGTTTTTCAAGAAAAAGCATTGGTGGTAAGACTTTAGCGGTAGCCCCTGGATAAAAGAAAACTCTTATACCGTTGATCAGCCACCCCAATATGTTCCAATATCCAATCGCGTAAAAAACGGGCGAAATGATTTGGCACGAATTTTCTTCCTTCGTTAAAATTGGCCGCCTCCACAAGGACTTGCCTGATAAACTCCTCATGCAGTTTTTTATGTTCGGCGTAACCCGGATAATCAGCTTTCACCATCATTTGTTCCTCAGTGGTAAAATGGTTTTTAATATACTCCACCGCCTTTTTAATAGCCACTGAAAAATACGCTTGGGCTTCCGTTTGCCCTAAGACGCAGCCCCGAAAAAGCTCGTTTGTCACCTCAATTAAGCTCTTATGCTGATCATCGATAAGCTGAATCCCGACGGCATACCTATCCTTCCACTCAACCAAGATAATTTCATCCATCGGTATCTCCTGTCTTACTTTATGTAGCATGGAGCGGACGCTTCCGCAAGCCGTTAATCAGCCCCGTTGACAAGCCCCCCCTCCCCGTCCTATATTTTGCCGCACTAGCCCGGATGGTGGAATTGGCAGACACGCTAGTTTCAGGTACTAGTGCTCTAACGGGCTTGGGAGTTCAAGTCTCCCTCCGGGCACAACAATGAAGAGCTTCGCTTAACAGGCGGGGCTCTTTTTTTGCGGAGAGGCGAAAGGCGCCAGGATAGAAGGCCCGGAAAAAATCGCCTGACACGATAAAGCTATTGTATCATTAGACGATAGCGCGTTTCGTAGCCAGCGAAGCCCATTCGGTCTAACACATGTGAAAATTGATCGGCGCTGAAGGGAAGATCGATAAAGACCCTCGCGCCGGCTTTTAATGGCAAGAGCTTAATCAGCCTATCCAACAATTCCTCACCTAAACCCAAACCCCTATATTCCGCGATGATCTCCAGACGGACCACATGATAATCCAGAACTTCAGGTTCCAGCTTTATAGCAACGCCGACGCCGGCGAGATCGCCCCTGGATGTTTCCACGGCTAAAACAAAACAATTCTTATTCAGCGTAAGGTCTTTCGCCTTATCGAGGCTTACCGTTAAGCTCTTAGGAATAGAGTCTTTACTGTTCCGTAGATCATAAAGCTCATTCGCGGCGTCCAGGTCCTTTTGTAAGCCCGCGTTGAAACGAAAATCCTCAAGCACGAGATCCGCCGTCTCTTCCGGCTCAACACCTATCCGCTTAAGGCCCCACTCATCGCGCAAGGCATTGTACCAATTAAGAATAACTCGGCGCATCTCCCTTTCTTTGAACGCGAACCACAGTTTTTCCACCTCTGGATGATGACTGAGCGTATCCTTAAAAGCCCTAAATACGCCCCGGCCTCGCTCCAGAGCCTCAGTCAATTTCGCGCGAACCGGCGGATTCCGTAGGGAAGAGGCGAAACGCTCCATCAAGCGAAAACCATCAGACGATTGCCAATGAGGAATAGGTATATATCGATCCGAATCTTCGCCAAAAGAGCGTATATTCTCCGAAAATTCTTGATCGGAGGCTTCGTCTATATCGGACTCGTCTTTCGCGTCCTCGCTAATGACCAATAACTTAAAGGTATCCAAGACCCACTCAAGGTCTTGGTCTTCCATTGAGAATAATAATTGATTTATGAGAGCCTCGCTCAGCTCAAAACGCATGAGGCAATTGTAAAACCGATTCTATTAGCGGTCAATCACGCTCTATGCCCGCGCTAATTCCACGCCGCGATCGGATAAGCTCTATCGCTATTTCCACTCTAGAAATATCGGCTATGCCAATTGGCAGGCGGAACGCGTTGAAAGCCCAGGCGCTCCGCGTTTTCCAGGCGAAATTAAACACCACGAAGCAACTATCCCCTTTTTTTTCTATTCCGATATTCCGCGGCTGTTTTATTTCATCGCCGAGAGCCACGCGCGTTTTACCGATTAAGACAGTTTTTTCATGTAGTTCGATGCTTATCGGCCGCTCGTTATTTTTTGGCAAAGTCCTAAACCGTAACCAATAACGCATCGCGCCGACAAGCAGGGCAAAAGCCGCGCTTACATAAAAGGCGATACGCGTAATAGCTCCCCGAACCAGACAGAGAAGAAGCGTCCCAAACACCGTTAAGATAAGGGCGTCCCGTAATTCGCGTTTAAGCGAATTCCTTAATTCCAAACGGCGGAATGCCGCCCACTCTTGTGACGAAAGGGACCAAACAGCCAAGGGCCTTTCAGGAAGAGAAACGCGAGCTGGGGCAAGAGAGCGTAGCAACCGCGTGAAGCCTGAGTAAAGGAGGACAAAGCTCGCCGCTGTGAGCATAAAGCCAACAAGCTTTATGGGAAACGGTGATAGAACGGCGCCAAGCGCCAGCGGCGCGATCAGAACGCCTGAGGCCAGTATAAGGGCGGCCGTTATTTTTCTTCCCGCTTTTTCTAATTTTTCATCATACATCGATATTGAGCACCCACAGCTTACGCGGCTTAAGTCAGAGAACCCGGTTTAAGGCGTAAGGCATTAAGCCCACCCAATTCCACGCCGCGAGCCACCGCGTCTTTTATGCTATCGCCATGTTCCAACGCCGCGGCCAAGCCAACCCCAAAGGCGTCCCCCGAACCAATGGGATTCACAAGCGCGATGCTTGGGACAGGATATTCATCAAGGTTTTTCCCATCCCAGTACAGGCAGGACTTCCCGCCTCTGGTAACAACCAGATACGTACCGTAGCGCTCATACCAGTCTTTCCCGGCGCGGGCGGCTAAGCTCCTAAGCTCTTCTTCATTAGCTGGAGGCGTTTTCGCGCGCCGAAGCGTACTGGAGAGCTCTTCCAAGTTGGGTTTAACGCTAATGGGCCGGGCGGGCAGACAATCCAATAAATCCTGTCCTTTAATATCCAAATAGCTGTGTTTTCCGCTGTCAAAGGCCAGGCGCGCCAACTCTCCCATTAGCCCCGGACCGTAACCAGCGGCTACCGTACCGGACAAAAGAACGGCATCAAAGTCCGGTAGCAGGCTCTTATACAATTTTACAAGCCGCGCTCTGGTAGGAGCGGCCACCGGCTCGGCTTCTTCCACCAATTCGGAGGCTGTGTGATCTGATTCATCGATTACCGTGGTACAGAAGCGTATCGGCGAGGCGGAATCAACCCAGCGCAGAGCCACATGATCCTTAGCGCACAGATCAAGAAACCAGTCACGGGACGGTCCGCCCAAATGCGTCAAATGAACAACACGTTCGCCTAGCTGGGTTAAAACGCGCGCGGCGCAGACACCCTTGCCAGCGGCATCTAAACGGTACTCGGCGGTTCGGTTCACCTCACCCTTTCTAAACGACTGGTACACCAGTGTTTTTTGAAGAACAGGATTGAGGCAAACAACCAAAAAACGCTTTCCGCTTGGGGGTCGATTCATGTTTATTACTATAATGCGCGACGCGAAGCGCAGTCCACCAGCCCAACGCAGCCCCGTCTATCAAGCGATTTTTCCGGATGGAAAATATCCCCATTCACACGGCTTAACACCGGCCATCCGGCGGCCGAAACACTTCGACCGGCAAGATAATCTATCAGCTTATTTACGGCCAAATCCCCGGCGCGGCGAATGCTTTCCTCTGTATACGCGCCAAGATGGGAGCTCGCCAAAACCAAAGGATGGGAGGGTACCACAAAATTGGAAGGCGGTTCAGCGTCGTACACATCCACCAGGTAGCCGGCGACACGCCCAGCATCCAGGGCGGAGCGCAGAGAGGGCCAATCCACCAGCGAAGCCCTGGCGGTATTAAGCACCAAGCAACCGGATTTTAGCGCGCCAATACTGTCCCCAGCCAAAATTGGCCGTCCTTCCGGCAGGGCCGGACAATGTAGGCTCACGATATCGGAACGAGCGATAAGCTCATCAAAAGGCGTCCAATAAAAACCCGTACCCGGTGAAAAAGAGGGATCGGGAGCGATATCATAGGCAAGCACGGTCATGTTGAAGGCCAACGCCAACGCGGCGACCCGTCTGCCAACGTGGCCGCAGCCGATAAGCCCTATCGTTTTTCCGCCCAGCTCAAAACCCTTTGGCCTTATCCAGCGCCCCGCCTTAAGCTCGCTGATGGTCCTTGGCAGATCACGAGCCGCGGCTAGAAGCAGACCAAAAACCAGTTCCGCCACACCCTGAGCGTTCGCGCCATCGGCCTTAAAGACTTGAATACCCAAAGCGGCCGCGGCTTCTAGATCGATATTATCAACACCCGACCCGTTGCGGGAGATCGCTTTTAGGGACTTGGCTTTTTCCAATAGAGCGGCATCGATTTTTTCCACGCCCGCCACCCAGCCAAGCGCCCCGTCCAGCGCGGACGCTATTTGATCGGCGGTCGGCTGAGAGCCAGGCGCTGGAAAAACCACCTGGTACCCCGCTTTTCGTAAGCGTGAGACGCAGTCATGCTCGCCGCTGGATAAGGAGCGGGGAGTAATTAGTATACGATCCATAAGCCTCCAAGCGTGGCCTAAAAGCCTCCTATGCCATATCGGCATAAAGGCCAGCCTTTACGTACGCCTGAATAAATTATCGGCATATTACAGCCGCGTCCCCATCCTGTTTCCTGATTCATAGCGTTTTAGTCCAGCGCGGAATAGGCCATAGCTGGCGGCCGCGTATAAGATGGCGATGGCGAAAAGAGCGGGAAGCAAAGCCCAATCCAAACGCTTGAAGATGGATAAGGGAACAAAAGCGATAAAGCCGGTAGGCAGCACGCTATAAAAAAGCCAACGCATACCTGGACTGAATACCGCTTCCGGATATAGCGAAAAAGACAGCATAAACTCCGACAGAGCGGAAGAGAGAGCCTGAGCGTTTCCCAGGAAGAAGCTTAGGCTCTGTCCAGCCGCGAAAACCGCCGCGAAAATTAAGGCTCCAGATAGCGTACATAGGGTAAACAGAAAAAACCGGCTAACGCAGCAGTCAGGCAGGAAAAATAGCACTATATAGCCGTAAAGCAGGTCACCCCAGGCTGACACCACGGTCCGCGACGCTAATACATTGAGAAAGGGGTCCTTTGGCTGGAGCAGATACACATCCAGCTCGCCGTCTATAATGATTTGCCCCAGCTTCCTCACATTTCCAAGAAGAACATGGGCTAAACCGAAGGCTGAGGAGACTAGGGCCCAAACGAACATAATATCGGGGAAAAGATAGCCGCCAATGTCCCCCGTCCGAGCGATCAAGGCCGCCCAGAATAAAGCGAAAGCCCCATTATTGAGCATCATCCCGAAAACCTGAAGCAGGAAAGCGCTTCTATATTCCACCACGGCTTGAAAATTAGCGCTGAAAGCGGCCGCCATAAAACGGCCATAAGCGCGAACCCGTTTCCACTTACGCATCGCTAACCCCCGTTCACGGATATCTTAGCGCGAGCGGCGGCGAAAATAGCGCGGCAGACCAGAAACGCCGCTAAAAGCCAAGCCGCTTGAACGCCAATAATAGCGATCGGGGACTCCGCCAAGGGAGCCACCGCTAAGCGCGCGGGAGCCCAGGTCAGAGAGGGGAAGGGCGTAAAGCGCGCGACCAAACGCGCCCCGTCAGGCAGAAACTCCAGCGGCATCAGAGTACCGGCGATAAGCGCTAGTTTTTGGTAAATCCAAAAAAAAGCGGCGTTTTCCTCAAGCCAAAAGGCCGTTAACGCTATGGCGAATTGGAGAAAGAATTGAAGACAACCGGCCAATAGAAGGGAAGACAGAAAAAACCCCGAAGCGATAACGCTGGATAAAGACAGTGTCTGAAGGAAGGGCGGAGGCCCAGCCACGACTAATCCGATGAGAGCGCCTTCCACCGCGAGAATGCCGGTTTCAAAAAGAGCCGGCAACATGGCTTGGGAAAAATGATAAACCACAAAGTCATAGGGCCGCGCTAAAAGATAGGCTACCTGTCCGCTTTTTATCTCTTCGGACAAGGACGAATAGAAACGGCCAAAGCCGAAAGCGGAAAGTTCCGCCGCGATAAAGTACCAAACCGCCATTGAGCGGTCGTAGCCGGCGATTAAGGCCTGGTCGGCGTAGACAGTGGCCCATATCCGAGAAAAGATGAACACGAAAAGCCCATAGGTAAGCAGGGACCCCGCGAAGGACGCGGGATAAGCCAAACGATTACGCAGCGATACCGCGCCAGCCGAATAATATTTACGTAGAGCGACGGCCGGGTTCATGACGCGCCCCCTTCCTTCTCAATCAAAGACTCTTCCCGCGTCCACTCATCGGTCTGACGTCGGCTGACACCCCGAGCGTCTCCTTCGGTTTTCGCACGGAAAATATCGGCGATCAGGTCCTCAAGCGGTTCGTCCTCCACGGTGAGATCCACTATCTCGCCAAGCCGCACTAAGTCCGTCATAAGCGCCTGTAAGTTATGACTGCGGGTATCCACCAAAAAGGAAGCGGCGTCAGGGGTCTGTTTGACCGGCTTTACGCTAAGCAGGCTTAGGTCAAGCGGGTGAGCGTATTTAACGCCAATATGCTTACGCGCCATAGCTCGATGTTTAAGCTCCTTCATCGGCTCATCCAATACAAGAGCGCCATGATGGATGATGATGGCTCGCTTACAGATTTTTTCAATATCGCCGATATCGTGGCTAGTTAAAAAAATAGTGACGCCATCGCGCTTTCGCAGCTCTGCCAGGAGTAGACGAAGCTCCTTTTTCACAACGACATCCAAGCCAATAGTCGGCTCATCCAGGAAAAGAACGCGCGGCTCGTGCAGCAAACTGGCGGCTATTTCGCACCGAATGCGTTCACCTAAAGACAGCTTACGCACCGGAATATTCATATAGGGGCCTATACCAAAACGCTCCACTAAAGCATCCCGACGCGTCTCGTATATGGAACGGGGCAGTTCATATATGGCCCCAAGCAGGCGAAAACTGTCAGCCGGCGGTAAATGAAACCAGAGTTGGCTTTTCTGGCCAAAAACGGCGCCAATGCCCATCGCCAGTTTAGTCCGCTCCGTACTCGGATTTAAGCCAAGCACCCGAACCTCGCCGCCGCTGGGCGTGAGTATACCGGTAAGCATTTTGATAGTGGTTGATTTCCCGGCGCCATTAGGCCCCAGGAAGGCGACAGCTTCGCCTTCCTCAACGGAAAAAGACACTGACTTTACCGCGTTTACCTCACGGTATTCACGCCGCCATAAAGCCGCGAAAGCGGCGCCGGCGCCTTCTTTCCTAAGCGGGGCGCGAAAATTTTTGGATAAGGCTTTAACTTCGATAATTGGCATGGAGCCTCCGAATAAAGCGCGAGGATGGACCAGCCACCGCGCGCGATGTTCGAGACTCCGTCCGCGGGTTTTTATCCCATGGGTGTCACGGACCAGGCGGTCCGCTGGCGCCGCTTGGTCCATACAACCCGCGGAAACCCGCGGCGGTTAGGAACCCTAGGCGCCCTCTCGAGGTGAGCGATACCCTATACCCAATAAGCGGTATCAGTCAAGGGAAGCTAAACCCTTATTGTATCGTGACCGCCGAGCCCTCCACCCAAGCCTTATGCTCAGCGTTGTAGTATTCGTACGCCCGCGATGCCGGCGCCGTGTAAGAGCCAGGAAGAACAGCGGTAAGATCGATCTCCACCACGCGTTCCTCTTTTGCCTTGAGTTGCCGCCAATAGAGGATCAATTCCCCTCCCCGTATCTCAAACGAAGCTATAACGCCCGCCGCTTTAAGTTCTTTAAGCTTATCATAGCGGATTTCCAAGCCCCCCGGTATTCCAATGATGGCAATAGGATTTGGCGCGGCCTCCTCGGATTGGTTGCTAATGATAGCCTTTAGGCCGGTAACGGAACCCTCATTTAGAGCCGTTTTATGAATTTCCGTCCTAAGTCTCAAGCGGCATTCTTCGCTAGAAGCCGGCACAAGGGCGTAGTAGCTATATTCAAAGGTAAAGGGCATCGTTGATCCATCTTTCATTCGTAGCGTGACAGCGTTGTCGCCAGTTCTCAACAGGGGCGCCAGATCCGGTAGTTCGATAAGGCCCCGATCTTCAGGGGTAAAATCCGCGGCGGCGACAGACCGGCCATTAACCAAAACCTCAACGCTGCCAGCGCGCTGAGGCCGCGACCATTTTTCATCGTAGAGGATGATAGCCTTGAGCGCCAAAACAGTGCCCTGCGTTGAAAAGAAGAGTCCAGATTGGCAATTCCCCGTGATATAGCGCATGGCGGCTTCCACGTTTCCGGCGTATTGATCGGAATATAGCCAGGCGAGCAAGGAAAGCGCTGTCGTTTCCATAAGTAACGAATTGCCTCCAGAACGAGTAATACTGGCGACAGCGCCGGAAACCGACCCGTCGGCGCTTTGCTTACGGGCTAAATGGCTCATCAAGCTTTCCGCCTTAGCCGTCTCGCCAATTTTATAGAGCACATAAGAAGCGAGGGCTTGAACATAGGAGTCGTCACCGCCGAAGGCCGTTTTTTCAAGCCACTCTATTTCTTTATCCAAACCAGTGATATCGGCGTTAACCAGCGCCCAGGTAATATACGCGTTAGTGGTATCCTCAGGAGCCCCGCCAAAGCTGTCCAAAGCTCGTTGGTTACGCAAATATCCGCCCTGCCCGTCTCGTCTCGCGAGCAGCCAATCCTTGGTCCGTTGAATGACAGCTGGCTCCACATCCATAACTTTGGACATTTCGATAAATTCCATAAGACCATAAGCCGTGAGAGCCTCATGTCCGGGATCGTCGCCAAACCATTCAAAGCCCTTTTCCGGGCTCTCAAAACCGATAAGTCGGCCTAATGAGTCTTCCAGATTCTTTTGCGCTTCACGGATCAAGGCAGGATCCACACCCGGCGTTTTCAGGAAATACTGCTGCGCCATCACCAGGGGATAACTTGTGGATGAGGTTTGCTCAAAACACCCGTAGGGTTGCCGAATGAGCGCTTCCAAGGCTTGGGCTAGATTGGCCGCGGGCGAAGGGTACACCAGGATTTTGGTGCTTACGTCCTGGGCGGAACTGGGAATATCGATGATAAAATCGATCTCCCCCCCTGGTTTAAGAGTGCCGCCGCTCTGCTCGGCGATAGGAAAGCCAAGCGGCGCCACGGTAAAGGACCGGCTTACGGTATCGGAAAAAACGCCAAAGTCAGCTTTTACCGTTAGCGTTTTATCGCCGGAGCTGTCAAAGCCATCAACGGTAAAAAGCAGACGGGATCGAGCCAGCGCGGCTAATTCGGCGCCGCGTTTTTGCGCAAGGACACCATCGATATAAACCGATACCTCGCCTTCTATAGCCTCAGCGTGGTTATTGATGAGGTTTAGGGGCAGGCGGAGCGTATCGGTCTTTGCCAGAGTGGTTGGCATTACGGCTTCCACATAAAAGGGCCGCACCGAATCAAAACTTGTCTCCGTCGCGGCCAAGCGGCCATCCGAGCTTATGGCGTCAGCCAGCACGCGGAAACTGGTAACTGAATCATTCAGATCAAAGCGAACCAGAGCGGTGCCAGTACGAGCATCGGTAGAGACAGCGGCGTTCCAATAGATTGTCTCACGAAAATCCACCCGTTCGCCCGGCTTTCTATCCGCTCTCACTTTATACGCGTATTCGCGCATGGCGACAAAGCCGGTTTCCGACCAAGCTTCATCACCAGCGTCCATTATAAATTTGCCCACCTCATCCACATCCACCGCGTCTTCCGCAAAGTCTTGCGCCACGGCCATTTCCTCATCCATGGCGCCGGCTTCTTCATCCATCGCGAAATCCTCAAATAGGGCGCCAGCGGGCATAGGCGCGGCCAAGGGAACGGCTTCCTGAACCTTCATCATTCCCATTTCCATCACATTGCGAAAAAACTGTTTTTTTGGCGGCACATACATCACATTGAGAGCCGCTATCCTGTCGGCGGCATCGCCATAACGCTCACGGAAGTCGTTCCAAGAATAAAAGGCGAAACGCCGCCAGCCCTGGACCCCAAGGAGCAGGTCCAAAGCGAGATTCGCCTCAGGCTCGCCAGAAAGATAAAAAGCCGCGTCATACAGTTCTTCCACTTCCGGTTCCAAATAAACCATAGTTGGCAGTCGCGGTGCGCGCTCTCTTTCTTCTACTAAGCTTTGGACAGAATAATCGCTGACGCAAAGTCCAAGCGTCGCCGCTATGGGCTTGCCATTGCTGTCCGTTGTTTTCACTCTCATTTCAACGCTTCCGCCAGGAACGGGATTCTCGGAAGAGAGGGACAGCGCTACCGAAATAGCTTTGCTTGGCGCGCGGTATATAAGGCGTTCAGCGAGCGGTATATTACCATCAAAAAGAGTGAGCCGAAGGACACCCTCGGCGGTTGCTGGCAACAAGAGAGCGAGCGTAGACAGCTGACCGGGCTTAGTCGTGAATTCCTGTTTAGCCAAACGCTTCTCGCGACGACTAATAGTAAGGCTTAGTTTTTTGGATTCAACGCCCCGGACACTGACCGTTATGGCTTGGCTACTGGAATACACCAGCTCATCGGCGGATAAAGCAAAACCCGCTTTAGCCTCAGGCAGTTCAAAGCTCTTCAGCTTAGCTCCACGGCCAAGCACTTCCAAAAGCAACTTTTCACCCGATTTTGGAGTAAGCTCAAAAAAACCACGACCTTCATGAATTGTTTCAGCCCGCGCTACGATGGAGCCGGAGGAATTTTTGATAACGCCTGATATGTCAGCCGGTTTGCCGTTATCAAAAGAAGCTTGAAAATAAACCCGATTCAGAACATCGGCGATCAGCTCGCCTCCCTCCGGATAGAATTCTATTGAATAATTATCTAACAAAATAGGAATTGTTTTTGAAAGGGTTTCTCGGATAGAGCCATCCCTCACCTGGAAGGCGACAACGGCATTATCCTCATAGATATCTCCAGGCAGCAAAAATTCCGCCTCGCATAAGCCGTCGGAGCCAAGCACCGCGTCTACCGCGGCTATTTCTTCCCAATCTATTGTAGCCGTTATCCGCACCCTGGCGCCTTCGGGGACGCCGCCCTCCGCTCGAGCAAATGACCCAACAACCTTTACGGTTTCCCCTGGATAATAGCCGTCTTTTAGAAAGACCAAGTCCCCGACGATACGGGGGGCTCTATAGGCCATAACGCGGACAGAGCGTTCCACGCTGGGATAACCACCAGCGTAATCGGGAAAACTCATCTTTATGGAGTAATCACCGCCGGAAGCGTCGCGTGGAAAAGTCCAAGCGTAGGATAGAATACCTTTTTCCGCATATAAGCTTTCCTGGGCTATAATATCGCCTCGCGGCCCGTATATGGAAACTGTCGCTTCCACCTCATCTTTTTTTAGAACATTTGAGTCAGCCTCCAGCACCAGACAACGCATAAAAAGCCGGTCTCCCGGTTTATACAGGTCCCGGTCGGTGGACAGATAAGCCGCCATACGCTTATCTCCGCCAAGCTGACTCGTTGTGACCGTGTTTTCAAAATCGATGTCTTTTTCCGTCTCGCCGCCGCTAAAACCAAGGGCGGCCACAAGCATTAGAATAATCGAAAAGCAAAGCGTTTTTTTCACGTTAGAACTCCTCATTCGTCACCGAGCCCCTTGTTCGCCAAAGCGCTTGGTTAGGCTTACCACCTAATTGTAGCGAACTCAAGACGTTTTCACCAATCAATTGGCGGAGCTTATCGCGAAAGCAAACGCTTTCACGATAAGCTTACACATGTAAGCCCTACTTACTGCTGCGAATTTTGTTGAAACCCAGGACAGTTGGAAAGCTTCGCGGCTCAACCAAGCTCGGCTTGGAATATAGCCCTACCAGTACAATATATATCCTATCCAATAAAGAAATCTCGTACCATATTCCGGAATATCTTCGTTACCGCAATCGGCAGTGCGAATTCAGTATTGAACGGAAAAAGCCTAAGCTAAGCCGATTACGCCTAAAACCCCGCAGCTGATTCATAGTAACACCTCGAGTAATATGAAGAAGTAATAGAAAAGTATTACAACAAAATTGGCAGCAGTATATAAGGCTTAAAAACCGTCTCTTAAAAAGAGGGACCTAGTGAATTATCCTACTCTTGTCCTAGCGGCGACAAGGGCTTATACTGCGCTTGTAAAAAACCAGCACTATCGGAAAATCGCGATCCTCGTATGAGGACCGTAATCATTCGCAGGGAGGAAGCGCCATGTCCGATTCGGACGGCGGGGGAAGTAGTAGCCCCTACCATATACGCCTAACCGTATATCCGCTTTATGTGGATACCGCCCGGCGCTCGGCCCGCTAGACCGCTCGGAAATCTTTTAGAAATCCCGCGGGTTCTTCCAGGCAGCGCCATTGGAGGAACCAATGATTATTATCCGCCAACATGGAGAACGAGGTCTAATAGAGACCAAAAACGTTGTCCCCAACTGCTGGATTGACGCCCGCGACGTGAATAAAGACGATCTTGCCCGCCTGGAAACGGAATTCGGTATTTCCGGGGAATTATTGACTGACTTTATGGATGCCGACGAGCAAGCTCGTATTGAAAAAGAAGATAATTATACGGCTTTAATCCTGCGTTTACCGGTCTACGATCAAAACTATGAAATCTCTCATTTTACGGTACCACTTGGTATAGTGCTTTTCGCCGATAAAATCGTAACCATTTGCCAAAAGAATTCAGAGGGCTTGGAGGATCTATCGCAAAACCGAGTCCGTGATCTTTCAATCATCAACAAGAGCGCCTTTGTACTAAATCTGTTAGGCCGGGCGGCTTTGGTGTATCTCAGAGCGCTTAAGGACCTCAACAAAAGGACTACCATAATTGAGCGCGAACTGCGTAAATCCGTTAAAAATATCGAACTGATTCAACTTTTATCTATCCAAAAGTCACTGGTTTATTTTACCACCAGCCTAAAAACTAACGAGCTTTTGTTAGAAAAATTGCAAAAAACCCCTCTGTTCCGTTTTAGGGAAGAGGAAAAAGACCTTCTTGAGGATGTGGTAACCGAAAACAAACAAGCCATTGAGATGGCGAATATTTACTCATCCATCTTAACCGGTACCATGGACGCCTTCGCCAGCGTTATTTCCAACAATTTAAATATCGTAATGAAGCGGCTTACTATTATTTCTATCGTGCTGATGATCCCCACCCTTATCGTCAGTATTTATGGCATGAATGTCGCTTTACCCTTCCAGACCGAACCCTTGGCTTTTTTTGGCATAATCGGCGCTTGCCTGACAACGGGCGGCTTGGGAGCGCTGCTACTTCGGGATAAACGTCGAAAAAAGAATCCCGCCTTAGCTCTTCCCTATTCGCATAGCTATATGATGGTTCATCGTTAGCGAAATGACGACCGCGAAAGCGGTCGTTTCTATTTCTTTGATCCTAAACCGAACAGCTTCCGTAACCCGCGTATACCGTTTCGGCGTTGTCTGACCTTAAGAGCGCTGCCCCCAAAAGAATATAAAGCCGCGTCAGCACCAGAGACCAGGGCAACATCATCGGAACGGAAACGATACGTCGGCTCGGGGTTCTGGTACTCATCGCCCTCGCCGTTTTTTACGGCGATAAGGTTAAGTCCGTGGCGTTTACGAAGATCGGCCTCCACCAGCGTCAGACCAACCAAGGCCGATGGAAGTTCCAGCTCCGCGATAGCCAATTTACCAGAAACCGGAAGATAGTTTAGCAGCGACGGCGCCGCTAATACGGGCACGATACGTTTCGCTGCCTCTCGGTTTGGAAAAACCACCCGTGTCGCGCCAACCAGTTTAAGGATCTCGGCATGAGCTTCCGTCTCCGCCTTAACGACTATTCCGGGAATGCCAAATTTTCTGCAATAACTGGTGGTTAAGATAGAAGCTTCAATATTCGCGCCCAGATCGATAATAACCGCGTCCAGTTTTTCCGGTAGAACTCGGCGAAGATTTTCCTCATTGAGAACATCCAAGGCCACAGCCTCAACGGGTTGGTCGCGATACGCGTCGATCAAGTCTCGGTCCTTATCGATAATTAGGAGCTCAGCGTCTAATTCCAGAAGCTCGTCTAAAACGCGTTTCCCAAAATAATCCAGTCCGATAATGGCGAATTGTTTCATGCTTTTACCCTATAAGAACATCGGCCGTGGGATAAACAAGGGCTCTATCGCTTTCAGCGGCGCCGGGGAAGGCTAAGGCGACCAAGCCAACCCTTCCCGCGAACATAGTCGCGATAATGACAAGCTTGCCTGCTTGACTGAGAAGCGGGGTTAGTCCAAGCGATAAACCGACAGTGCCAAAAGCCGAAACCGATTCAAAAACGCAATGGCCAAAATCCGCGCCGCGCAAGCCCTCCGTAAAACTCAGCGCTCCCGCCGACAGAGCCAATAAAGCGGCGGCCTTAAGAAAATAAAGTACGGCGGTACCGATGGTTTCCTTAGGCAAGCGGCGGCGGCCAAAGGCGATATCGCCTCTATGATCCGGCCGGCCGACCATAGCTAAGAGGACAAGAAAAGCCGTGGACACCTTAATGCCGCCGGCGATAGAGCCTGGCGCGCCGCCGACAAACATAAGTAAAATTGTAAGAAATTTTGATGAGGTACTAAGCGCGGATTGAGGTATAGCGTTGAATCCAGCGGTTCTCGGCGTAACTGCCTGAAAAAAAGCGTTGCTTATACTATCCAGCGGCCCCATAGCGGTAAAAGCGTTATCCTTTTCCAAAAGCCAATAAACAAGGGCGCCGACCACAATAAGAAAACCGCTCGCGAGGAGCACTAAGCCGGTATGATAGCTCAACGCGCGGCGACGACCGCGAAGACGCCGTTCTATATCAAGTAAAACAACAAATCCTAAGCCGCCAAGAACGATAAGAAGGGCAAGACTGCCCAAAACCGCGGGTTCACGGCTATAATCTTCCATGCTATTGATATAGGGAGAAAAACCGGCGTTGCAAAAAGCCGATATAGCGTGAAAGACAGCGTCATACCAGGGCTCCTTGGAACCGGCGGCCGCGAAAGCGGCGCGTAGAACCAACGCTCCAAGGAACTCAATACCAAGGGTAAAAAGCACGATATCACGAACTAAACGCCGCGGATTATGTTCAATGGCGGCGACTGAAAAGCCTCTGATAGTTTTAAGCCGTCTAAAGGGCAAACGCCGACCGGGGATAATTAAAAGCAAGGAAGTAAAGGAGATAATTCCTAATCCGCCAATTTGGATTAGGCACAAAATGACAAGCTGCCCAAAGCGGCTAAAGGCGGCGGTATCCACCACGGTAAGACCGGTAACGCAGACGGCGGAGGTCGCGGTAAACAGGGCGTCAATGGGAGAAAGCGTCTCAGGACGGCCTTGACCACCAAGCCAAGCTCCCGGCAATAATAAAAAGAAGCTTCCCGCGCTGATAATCAGAGCGAAAAAGGAAAGCAGATAAACCGCGTCTGAAACCCTTTTTGCGCGCATACTACACCTGAACTTTCAATCGATACCCCACCCCAGGTTCGGTGATAAGCACCGTCGGCACGGAGGGATCCAGCTCTATCTTTTTACGCAGCTGATTGATATAAACGCGCAAATTATTGTATTCCTCCTCCATTGAAGGCCCCCACACTTCTCGCAAGATTTGGTTTCGGGTTAAGATTTTCCCGGCGTTTCGTAAAAGGACGAACAATAAAGCCCACTCGGTCGGCGTTAATTTTTCCTCGCCGCCCATTCTAAACGCTTCCCGGGTATCCAAATTCACGTCCAACGCGCCGACCCTAAGAACCGAGCCGTTAATTGTTGGTGGAGTTCGATGTCGTAAAGCCACCTTTATCCGGGATAATAATTCGCCCGCCCCAAAGGGCTTGATTAGGTAATCGTCAGCGCCGGAATCAAGCAACTCCATGATTTCAGCCTCGGAATCCCTCACCGAAAGGACTATAACCGGCGTTCCGCCTCGTTCGCGGATAGCTCTTAATATTTCGCGCCCATCAATATCCGGCAGGCCAAGATCCAAAAGAACTAAATCCGGTTTAGCCCCCGCGAACTGGTTAACGCCATCCGCGCCAGATTCCGCCTCAATCACGGCAAAACCGTTTTTCTCCAAGTACACCCGCAAAAGCCGTCTGATCTGTCGATCATCATCGATAACAAGGATAGGGGTCATGTCATTTTCTCGCTAAGTTAAGACTGACGCGCAAGCCGCCCGCCGAGGCGGCCGCGGCTTCTATAGAGCCGCCATGAGCCTCCGTTACGCCACGACAAATAGCCAAGCCAAGACCGCAGCCCCGGGTCCCAACGCTGTTTGAACCTCGATAAAAAGCGCTAAACAATACAGGCAGTTCTGTTTCACCAACGCCAGGGCCATTATCGATAAAATCGATAATAACCCGATCCGCTTCATACCTGACGCCGATTTTTAGAACCGCGTTTTGCCCGGCGTATACGATAAAATTGCGCAATATATTTCGAAAAACATGAACCATTAAGGCTGGGTCCACTTCCAATTCAGCGTCGCGGCACGCGGGATCGATAACAACGCCGCGACCAACTAATTCCGCCGCCAAGCCTTCTTGGGCAACGCCTAAAAGTTCGGCGACATCGACCGTTTCAGGCCTTGGCTTTAGTGAACCCGTCTCTAAGCGGCTCATAGACAGAAGATCCTCAACCAGGGAATTAAGCTTATCGGCCGCGACGAGAGTTTCGGATAAAAGCTGGGCGCGAAGCGCTGGATCTTCAGCGCTGTCATCCTGAAGCAAGCCAGAAATAGAGCCTTTTATGGTTGTAAGCGGGGTTCTAAGCTCATGCGAGACATGGTTCAATAACACGCGGGTTAATCGTTCTGATTCCCCGGCCATTTTATTCCGCTCATTCTCAACCGCCAAGATTTCTCTTTCCATGGCCAGAGCTAAATTCCCGGCTAAAGCGGATAAAAGTTCACGGTCTTCACCGCTCCAGACTCGGGGGGATAGACTATACACCGCTAAGACAGCGAGCGAGGACCCAGCTTCACCCAGCGGTATATAGAATCGGCCATCAACGCCTTCTTCCATTCGCCCATTATCCAAACAACGTTGAACCGCGGCCTTGTCCACTGGAACGTTAAAGGGTTCGCCCGCTGAGCTTGTGGAAAAAGCGGCGTCCATCGGCGCCCTTAAATCAACCTGGCCATCGTTATTGATAGAGTAAACCGCGACTGAGGCACCCAAATGTTCTTTACCAAAATCCGCGGCTAAACGGGCTAATTCCACTAGGCCTCTCGTTCTGGCCAAGGCTCGGACAAAACCGTATAAAATAGCGAGCCGCGCTTCTCGCCGCGATACCGCAGCTTCCTGATCCTTCAAACGCGAGGTAAGAAAACCGCCAACTAAAGCCGCCGCGAAAAAAGCGGCGAACATAAGGATGTCTTCCAAGCTTCCTATAGAAAACGTCATCCGCGGTGGTATAAACAAGAAATTCCAGGCCAATGCGCTAAAAGCCGCACCCGCTAACACGGCCGCCCGGCCGCAGGCGAAAGGCAAACAGATAATCGCCAAGAGGTATAGGATAGAAACGGATTTATACCCAAGCAAGGGTAAGGATAAAAAACCAAAAATAGTAATAAGGGAGAGAACCAGTAAAGCGATTGGCAAGCCTCTGAAAATAGCTGGCAGCCGCGACAGCTTAAAAACGCGGTGACGCGAAAGTATTGGGTTTTTGCCATGAAGAACAATAAGGTCAAGGTCGCCGGATTCTCGTAGTATCGCGTCCATAACACCGCGCTTGCCAATTAAGGGGCCTTCGCCCCCTGTCTTGCCAATTACCAGAGCGGTAGCTTTCTTAATGCGGGCATAACGGACAATAGCGGCGGCGACATCTTGATCTGCAATGGATTGTACTTCCGCGCCAAGCGTTCGAGCCAATTCAAGGTTGCGATCCAAAGCGTCAGGATTGGCCTCGGATGAGCCGCCGCGTACATGAAGGGCGGTCCAAGAAACACCCATTCTCTTAGCGTTAGCGGCGGTCCAGCGGATTAGATACTCAGAATTACGGCTGCCGCTGACGGCGACCAGATAATGGCCTCCCAAAACGGCGTCTCCGCCTCTCGCTTCAGTATCCATATCCGCTACAATACCCGTTTAGGCCATGTCTCGTATATTAAAGAAGTGTTAATTTTTCAGCCCTCTCCATTAAGCGACCATTAATTTGAAAGTTTAAACAGGTGAGGTTCTTACAAAAGTCGGTTACTTTCGCAAGAGCCTCTTACAGTTTTATTGCGATGATTATTATCTACATACAATACAAATAATAGCAATAAAACTGCGCTTGCCATTATTGTTGGCTTTCAAAAGGTGAAGACTTTTGAAAGCGCCTCAGGCAAAATAAGCGTGAAATAAGATGGCTGAGCGAGACTGTTTCGGTAGGCGCGGTTTTACTTCATCTATGGCTAGAAATCACAAAAAAAAACCTCTTCCAAAACAAAAAAGTTTCAAAAGAGGCTCACAGCTTATTTT
>CAZJJK010000040.1:0-11557 GCA_964546285.1 uncultured Treponema sp.
GCCGCTGGAGAAAATTCAGCTATGAAGAAATCCTGGCACGGGATAAAACCAACCTCGATATCTTCTGGCTGAAAGATCAGAGTCTTACCGATCTGGACAAGCTGCCCGATCCGGATATTCTGGCCAATGAGATCATTGAGAATCTGGAGTCGGGGTTGAACAGTTTCAGGGAGATTATGGACACAATTAACGGAGATGGGGAGGAATAAGAAAGGCGCGGTACAGCCTATAACAGCGGCTATATGGTTCCGCTTCGCTTCACCTAAATTTTTGCTCCACTGCGTTCCGCAAAAACTTCATATAGCCGCGGACCGACAGGCGCCGATCGGAAGCCGCGAAGCGGTGCCCGACTTGCGATGATGGCCTGTGTTCCTACACAAGCAGACAGGCGCCGATCGGAATCGAACCGATGCATAAAGGTTTTGCAGACCTCTCCCTTACCGCTTGGGTACGGCGCCGTAACGCTGAACGAATATAGCAGGGCATAGCCTTTTTGTCCAGCGTGGACAAAAAGGCCAGGGTGTTATGGAGCGTAATCATCGGCACAGTATTAAATCTTATGTACTGCTGCCAATTCTGTTGAAAGATAAATCAAATGGTTATTCTTGCTCCAACAAGAGTTTATAATAGTATGTTTTCAGGCTTTGAGACAGAAAGAGTTCAGTTCGGGACTATTATATCTAATATTTAATCCATAGCACCGAAGACCTAGCTTTGATCAAAAAGGCCGGCTGTTTTGCTGCAGAATAAATGATGAACTACAGTGGCGAAACGCTTCTCTATATGCTAATTATAAATAGCCCCCAAAGTATTAAGCTCAATTATAGCATTCCCTTCATTGCCTCATGTGGAAATCAACGGTTCCAGCTTTCAACAAAATTGGAAGCAGTTCGTAATAACTTCCCTAATCGGCTTACACC
Source organism: uncultured Treponema sp. (assembly GCA_964546285.1). Classification (GTDB taxonomy): domain Bacteria; phylum Spirochaetota; class Spirochaetia; order Treponematales; family Breznakiellaceae; genus CAZJJK01. Next base: position 921 of record CAZJJK010000040.1, read on the forward strand.
CTCTTGAATGATATCAGGCGGCGAATTGGAGAAGTTAAGGCGCAGGCAGTTATCGCCTTCCCGACTGTCGGCGGCGGGGAAGAAATCCCGTCCGGGAACAAAAGCAACTTTCCGTTCCAACGCTCGGTAAAGCAATTTAGTAGTATTGATGCCCTCCGGACCTGTCGCCCAGAGGAACATGCCACCCTCTGGTTTTGTCCAACGCCAGCCCTCAGGCAATTGTTCCGAAAGGCTCTTATCCATCACGGCGTAACGTCGTCCGTAAGCCGCGCGTACCCGCTCCACATGGGAAGCGTTGTCAAAGTCGCGAAGATAGCGTTCTAGTACTAATTGGTCCAGACTGGAGGTGTGCAAATCGGCGGCTTGTTTAGCTACGATCAATTTATCTCGGATAGCCGCTGGCGCGACGACCCATCCGGTACGGAACCCCGGCGCCACGGTTTTTGAAAAGGTACTTAGGTAAACGACTACGCCTTCCTCGTCCAGCGCTTTGATCGGAGGTATGTCGTTTCCTCGGTAACGCAAGCGGCCGTAGGGATCGTCTTCCACGATAAGCAAGCCAGCTGCCGCGGCTATAGCGTATATAGCCTGTCTGCGGTCCATCGATAAGGTCCGGCCGCTCGGATTTTGAAAATTCGATATGATATAGAGCAAGCGCGGATTATGTCGATTAATGAGTTCGGGTAAAGCATCCGGGATAATTCCATTATCATCGCTTGGAACCCCGATAAAATTGGCCTCAAAGCACTGGAAAGCTTGTATAGCCGCGAGATAACTAGGATTTTCCATTAAGACCACGGAACCTGGATCTATCAGAACCTTACCGATCAAGTCTAGCAGCTGTTGCGAACCTGTGGAGATGAGTATATCGCCGCTGGAACAAGGAACGCCGCGCCGCTTCATCTCAGCGGCCACGTTTTCCCGTAAGGCTGGTACGCCCTCAGTAATGCTGTACTGGAGCGCGCGTGGCCCAATTTCCCGCAGCGTTCGGTCCGCGGCGACACGAATATCCTCCACGGGAAACAATTCAGGCGCTGGTAAGCCGCCGGCGAAGGAAATGACTTCCGGATTTTCCGTGGTTTTTAGTATTTCTCTAATAGATGAGGGTTTCATCGCCGTCATCCGCCGCGAAAATGGATAGTTCATCGTTTACCGCCTTTACTGAAAGGCTAACACAGTGTTATAGTACAGTACAAGCACAGAGAGAAGCAATTTTATGAATTCTGATATATTACAGATCGATGAAAATTCCACCGAGTCCCTCCATGCTCAATTGGCGGAAAGCCTTCGTCGGGGAGCGGCCTCTGGCCGGTATAAAGTCGGTCAGCGGCTTCCTTCTATTCGTGGGCTAGCCGACCGTCTGAATCTAAGTCCCGGCACAATCCAAGCCGCTTATCGTGAATTGGAAGCCGAAGGCTTAGTTGAAAGTCGTCCTCGGTCCGGTATCTATCTAGTTAAGCGTCCGATGTTCGCCAAGGCCGCGGAGACAAAGACTTTCAACGGTGGTGAAGGCGGGCGGTCGCGAATGAAAGGGCAAGCCGCTACCCCTTCTTTTTATCTTCACCGCATAGAGCCGAACTTGCGCTACCATCCGCTGTCTGAATTTTGTCATCTTTTGGCGGAACTCGCGGCGAGCGATCAAAGTTTAGGCGCGTATGAGGATTATAGGGGCGCTGCTTCTCTTAGGCTGGCTCTAGCCGAGCTCTTCGCCCTAGATAGGATTCCCGCCGATCCAGAGAACGGTATCCTTGTAACGGCCGGTGCCCAACAGGCTATAGCTCTTTTGGCTCGACAACACAGTGGCCTTAGGATAGCCATGGAAGACCCCGCTTATCCTGGGGCGCGTTTAGCTTTTACCGCCGCTGGCGCCGAAATAGTGCCGCTTACAAGTGGCGCTAGCGGATTCAACGCCGAAGCGTTTGAAAAAACCGTTAAGCGGACAAGCATTGACCTTTTTTACGTCTGTCCTGGCTACGGTAATCCTTCAGGTTTTTCCTGGTCAATAGATACCCGTGAACGAGTTCTCCGCGCCGCCGCCCGACATGGCGTAGTAATCGCGGAAGATGATTTTCTACGGGATTTGAATTATACCGGGGAAAATTTACCCGCGCTTGCCGCACTGGCTGGACGCTTTAAGACTGATGTCGTTTATATAAGAACCTTTTCTAAATGTTTGCTGCCAGCCCTGAGGATAGCGGGCGTCGCCGCGGCTCCTGAACGAATAAACCGGCTTTTAGAGCTAAAATACGCCCAAGACATCTGCGGTTCATCTCTGCTTCAACGCCCCTTGGGCGTATTCCTTTCTAGCGGCTCTTATCAAACTCATCTGGAAAAAGCGAGAAAAGCCTATCATAAAGTAAGACAGGCTCTGAGAAATACTATGCCGATAGAGGGCCTTAGCTTAGGCGATCCACCTGGCGGTCTCTGTTTACTCGGTCATTTGGATGGCGGTCGGGATCCAGAACGTTTTTTGGCTGAGTGTCAAAATTTAGGTATTTGGCTTGCCGATGGCTGCTCCTATTGGACACGGCCGGAGGAGGGTAAAGGGTTTTTCCGATTAAGTTTTGGATTGCTGGAGGCCGATGAGGCTCCAGTTCTTGCTGGCTTATTACGTGAAGCCGCAGCGCGGGCAAAACGACAAAGCGTTGGTAATATACTCTAGGGAAGCGAGCGTTAAGCTCTCGCCTATCGTATTCAGCCGGCAAGTCTGACGTGGCTTAAGTTACTATTCGTATTGTACTAGGTCCTTACTATAAGCGCTGATGTTTGAATGGCGCACTCAAGGGTTTGTCTTGGGGGCAATTTATATTATATGTAACTGATGTGACCCTGCTCTTGCATAAATGCCAGGCTTCAAAATTTGTATACTGTTGCCAATTTTGTTGAAAAAATAACAAGAATGTAAATACATATATAACAAGAACATGTAAAAATACGGAGTGGGGGCGGAACCAGCTCTGGACAGATCTTATCTGTTTGCTACGAACGCTGCGATACCGAGTTCTTGGATATGATTATCTAGCCTGCCAATGTTGATATTAAGTATAGGGGAACTACCGTGATTTAAGGCTCATCTGCCAGGGAATTATAAAGCATAGCCAGACTATTGTGTAGCTACATATTGTTGCTTTTCGTGGCAATCGGCGGTTCCAGTCTTCAACAAAATTGGCAGCAGTTAGTAAGGATTGCTACGTTTAAAAGTATTTCCACAACTAAGGTCCCTCGCCTTAAACCCCTAAAGCTTCAGCGCTCTCCCAAACCATATTCGCGTTTGATTATAGCGGACAAAGCGGGCCGCAGGGCGGCGGAAACGTTTTTTAGCGCCTCGCTTATTGTTTCGTCTTTTTCCAAAATCGCGCCGATAGGGCTGGCGAGAAGGGTTTCCATAATGGTTTTAGCGGCGATAAAGCGCTCAGCTTTTGTCACGGCGAAGACTAGCGGTTTATCAAGTAAGCCGAGAATTTCCCAGGTGTTCTGTTCCGCTTGGGCGTAATGACCAAGCTTTTTATCCTGCTCGGAAACGCGGATCGGAAGACTGTCCGCTATCCTTTCCAAATTCGGTACTAGATAGTCCAAGTCAAAAAGACCGGTCGCGCAGTTAAACAGCGCCCTTTTACCGGCGTTTTCTTCCGCGTCCAAGTCCACGCGGCTGATGGTCTGGCCAATCTCGGCGACCATAAGCCTCCCAGCCGCCCTTGGGGGCTGGCCGCTGTTAAGTTCAGGCGGGGCTTTTAGCGCTAGGACACCGCCTTTAATATCCAGCGCTGTCCTTACGGAAAACTCGAAAGACGCTTGCGCGCCGTTTAAGGCGGTAAAGGCTACGGCGGCGGGATTAACCGTATAAGCGGAATTATCGACATTGCCTAAATAAGCCCAACGTATTCCCTGATCGCGTAAATGTCGATAAATTGGCGCTAAGACGCGAAAATTCTCGCCATGGCCACCCGGCAGAGCGATGCCCGTATGCGGCACCCCACCAGCGCGATCAAAAACGCTTCTCGGTAAACCGGCTGAAGCGGGGCTGAGAGCGGCTAAAAGCGGCTGAACGGCGCTTAGGGCTGAAGTTGGATCGCTATTCGCCATATCGATAAGAGGCGCTAATAAGGCGTCATTACGGTAAGCTTTATAAGCGGCGGCCAGCGGCGCGTCCGTGGCCGCGCTGGTCATTTGGAAGAAAGGGAAAAGGCCGCTTTTTGTTTTTCCGCTTAAGCGCTGGTATTCCAAAGCTCGGAGCAGTAAGGCTCTCATCTTCAACAGAAGAAAAGAAGGGCCTTCTGTTTCATCAAGGCCGATATAGGCGGGCGTAAGACCTTTGGGCGCGTTTCCCCATTGTTTGGCAAGTTTTTCGATAAGCGGACGTAGAAGACCAAAAGCCCTATCGCTTAATTCGGTGTTTTTGTTTTCATCGAAATAACTAGTGGCGGAACCTCCGTTTAGGACGCCAAAAGCGACGCGAGGATAGAGCTGAACCCCAACGCGATAGAGAACCTGTTCGCTAAAGATATATTCCTTGCCTCTCTCCTCAATTTCCTCATCCCAAGGAATATCCAGCTCTTTAAACCTTTGTTTCGCCAATGTCCGGGGAAGTTTTAATACCGTTTGGGCCGAAAGCGTATGAACGCGAGGATCAGAAGCGAGCGGCAGAGTTATGGCCGCGGCGCTACCTTTTCTGGATGAGGGGCTAAGTCCTTTTCCCTGTCCCACAGTTTCAGCGGATAATAAAGTAAGAAGAGCTAAGGTTCTCTGTAGGTCTACGCCCTTAGCGCGGAGGTCCGCGATAAGGGCCGGGTCTAATTCAGTCGCTTGTTTCATGCTGCACGCTCGCGGATCATACTAACCGAGTGGCATTAAAAATGCAAAGGACAAGATCGATTTTACTCCCGTTTCCTAAGGGCACTGACTTTTTGACCCAAATCGCGAATAAGTCTCAAGCGCTAGGGTTTTATTCCTCGTATCCCTTCTGGGAGGATCGTATGTCTGTTTTAAGCTATATCCCCTTCGGCGCTGAGGGAATTATCGTTCGGGTTGAGGCCGATATTCGTCGAGGTATCCCAGGGACCGATATTACTGGTTTAGCGGAAGGAGCGGTGCGTGAAGCCAGAGAGCGGGTTAGGGCGGCTTATCGCAATTCTGGACTACGTTACCCGGAAGATCGCGTTCTGGTGAACCTAGCTCCCGCCGGTATACGTAAGGAGGGTGCCGCCCTGGATTTGCCTATAGCTATATCCATTCTCGCCGCTTCCGGGGCGGTCCCTAAAATAGAAGGCCTTATGGCTTTGGGCGAGTTGGAATTATCTGGAAGAATCAGGCCGGTCCGCGGCGCTCTGGCGGCCGTGGCCGCTGGTGACGCCGTTGGCATAAAGGGCTATATCGTGCCCCTGGATAACAGAGTTGAAGCGCTTAGCTTGGCTCCGGATCGGGTGGCCGCGGTGGGCAGCTTAGCGGAAGCCGTTCATGTTTTGGAACACTGGTCGCGCGATGGCTGTTTCCCCGTGAGCGAGGAAGACGACGCTATGGCTGAAGCTGAGACCGGTGCAGGCTTTATCCAACGTGAGTCGGAAGCGGCGGGGGCGTTTGGCTCCAAGTATATCGTTAAAGACGATTTTCGCGACTATCATGGGCAATACCGCTACAAGCGGGCTTTAGAAATCGCCGCGGCCGGAGGACATAATCTTTTAGTTTTTGGTCCTCCAGGCTCAGGGAAGACAGCCTTGGCCCGGCTTTTTCCTTCATTATTGCCGGAACTTAGTCCGGAAGAAGCTGTTCAGACGACTAAGCTGCACAGTCTAGCCGGCACGCTTGGGCTTAGCGTGGGTCTTATCCGTCGGCCGCCCTTTCGCTCGCCCCACCATTCCGCCAGCGTTGAGGGGATACTGGGCGGCGGTCGGGTGCCTCGGCCTGGTGAAATAAGCCTGGCCCATAACGGGGTCCTCTTTTTGGATGAGGCCGCGGAATTTAGAGCTGATATACTTCGGGCTTTACGCGAGCCCTTGGAAGATAGACTCATAACCATAGCCAGAGCCGAGGGCTCAATCCGTTTTCCGGCTGATTTTCAATTGATCCTCGCGGTTAATCCCTGCCCTTGCGGCCGCCTTGGTCTTACAAGAGGCGCCTGCCTCTGTTCCGCCGAGGAGGTCGCGCGGCATTGGCGCCGTTTGGGCGCCGCCTTGCTTGATCGTGTGGAATTACGGGTTCCGCTTAGGCCAGAACCAATTTCAAGGTCTTCTTCGGAAGAAGAAAGCGGAGCGGATATCGCCAAACGGGTAGCGAAAGCTATTCGGCGTCAAGAAGAACGCTATAGAGGATTATTTGTACGGCGAAACGCTGGCTTAACGCCAGCCTTGCTTGAAACGTTCTGTCCGCTTGATCGGCAAGGGACGTCTGTGATGGATGAGACAGTGTCGCGGCTCGGCCTTTCCCGCCGAGCCAGGGGGGCTGTGCTTAAGGTAGCCTTAACCATAGCCGACTTAGCGGATGATAAGCGCTTACGGACGGATTATATCTTAGAAGCGCTTCAACACCGTCGTTATGGCGACGATCCCTATGACATTATCGCCGCCTCGGAAGAGGGCTTATAAGGGAAGCCCGGCTAAAAAGCGTTCCTCTATAGCCATCTTTCCAGGACCATGCCCCAGTTTGTGCCCTTCCCGATAAGCTCCGTGGAAATCACTGCCGGCGGTAATGATAAAGCCAAGTTCTTGCCCTAGTTTTTCCAGCCTGCGGCAGGGGCCGGGCTTCGCGGTAGGGTGATACGCTTCAATTCCGTCCAGACCGAGGTCTTTCCATTCGGCGAGCAAGGCGGGAAGCCGGCCCCAAGCTATATAGAGGGAAAAGGGATGGGCTAATACGGCCATAGCCCCCGAATCATGGATCGCTTGAATCGATTCTACTAGACTCAACGAAATTTTTGGCGCGTAGAAAGGTCTTCCTTTAGCGAGATAAAGGTTGAAAGCTTGTTGGCGGTTACGGACGACGCGTTTTTCAACAAGGAAGCTAGCGAAATGAGGCCTGCCAATAATAGCCTTGCCGGCGATACGCTTTATATCCTCATAAGCTATTTCTACGCCGCCTTCCCGCATTAGCTCTATAATTTCCAGATTGCGTATTTCTCGTTCTCGGTTAAGCTTGCTTATAGCCGCGTTTAAGCTTGGGCTGCATTGGCGTAAGCCTAAGCCTAAAAGATGACATTCGCCGGGTTCCCACGAAACACTAAGCTCTATGCCCCTAATAAACCGCAGCGTTGTTCCCAGCGCCGCGCTCTCCGCTTCCCGTAGACCGTTAATCGTATCATGATCTGTCAGGGCTAAAGCCGTTAAGCCTAGCCTCACGGCTTCCTCGACTAACTCCCGCGGGCTATAGCTGCCATCGGAGGCGGTGGAATGCGTATGGAGATCTATCATCGCCAAAAGGTATCACAAATAAGGTTTTCATTAAAGAAACGATAGTTATTCCACTAATCTGCCGACAATAATCATGATTGCCCAAGGTCGTTGACGCTCAAGGCGTACGGCCATAGAATAGAAATAAATATTGAAAGGACGGCCGTAGCGTGGACAGCTATTCCTTAAAAGGCGGCGTATTGGTAACGCCCCATTCTGTTATTAAAACTAGCGGTATAACTATTGAGGGTGACCGCGTTAAAGCGCTCGGCCAGACAGCTAAGCGCGGTATCGATTTAGGCGGCGCGTCCGTAGTGTATCCCGCTCTTATAAATGTCCATGATCACCTACGCGGAAACTATCTGCCGCGCGTTGGCCCTAAGCCTGGGGTGTTTTATCTTAACTGGGCTCCTTGGGACAATGACCTGAAATCGTCAACGACATATTCCGAAAGGTCCAATCTGTCTGTAGAAAACTTATATTTCCTCAGTGCGTATAAAAATCTTTTTTCCGGCGTCGCTACCGTAAATGACCATTTTCCACATGAACTAAATGATGACTTATTGCCCCGGCTGCCCGTTCGCGCGTTTAAGGAATATTGTCTTGCTCACGAATGTTCGTCTTTCGATCTTAAATGGGGCGATGGTATAGAAATAGAACATGATAGAGCTAAAGCCAACAATTGGCCGTTCATCACCCATCTGGAAGAAGGTTTTGACGCTGAATCCCAATCTGGCGTGGATCTCTTGGAAAAAATGGGCCGTTTAGATGATCATTGTCTATTTATCCATTGCGTCGGGTTTAGTGATGAGGATATTGCTAAGGTCGCGAAAGCGGGAGCTAGCGTGTCCTGGTGTGCCGCCTCAAACCAGTTCATGTTCAATGTTACCTGTAAAATTCGGAAAATAGTGCGTTCTGGCATCAATGTGGCGATCGGTACCGACTCTACCCATACCGGCGCCGTCAATCTCTTATCGGAGCTGCGTTTTGCCCGCGAAACATATCGTACTCTCTATGGCGAGGATTTAAGCGCTCAGCTCTTAACGGAAATGGTTACCGTTAACCCCGCGCGCGCTTTCCGCATGGCTGACCGCCTTGGTAGTTTGGAACAAGGCAAGCTAGCTGATATTCTTGTTCTTAAGGGCCGGCTAGATGATCCTTATGAAAACCTGGTTTCCGCCGCTATGGAGGACATAGAATTGCTTGTATTAAGCGGAAAACCGATTTATGGTGAGGAACGTTTTTTAGATTGGTTTGGGGGAAATCCGCCGCCAGATTATAGTTTTATTCAAGTAGGCGGTAGAAAGATGTTTGTTATTGGCGATCCAGCCGGACTCTATGAGGAAGTCAGGCGTAAGGTTGGATTCGCTAAGAAATTGGATTATTTACCCTTTGAGCCGGAGGCGTGACGCGTATGCCGAAAGCAATGCAATTCAGAGCTAATTCGGTCATTTATTTTCAGGGCGATTCCGCGGATAAAATATATATATTGCAGGCTGGCAAGGTCAGTTTAAATTATTCCGATATAGAAACCGGTCAGGATGTTCACGATTTGGTACAGGCGGGAGAATTCTTTGGAGTAAAATCCGCTTTGGGTCGTTATCCGCGTGAGGAAAATGCCTTAGTACTACAGGATTCGGCTTGTGTCGCTTTTACCGTTCCGGAATTTGAACAGATGGCCATGCAGAATACCAGAATCGTCATGAAGATGCTAAAGGTATTTTCCAATCAGCTGCGCCGTTTTCATCGCATGGTATCTAATCTGCTTGATACGCAGGAGCAGCTCAGTCCGGAAATCGGCTTGTACAATACGGGCGAGTATTATTTAAAGAATCGGCAATATGATAGGGCCAAGTACATTTTTAGCCGTTATCTTACCTATTATCCCGCCGGCAAAATGGCTGGCCAAGCCGCGAAAAATCTGGAAATCGTGGAAAACGCATCCGGCCGCTATGGTCAAGGTCATGGGCCTTCTCCTATCGCGGGCGTCGCCGCTTCCGTCCCCAAGCCTGAACGTAAGGAAATGTCTTCCGTAACCAAGAATTACTATGACTCTGTCAGCTTATATTCGCAGGGCCGTTACGCTGAGGCGCTCCAAGGCTTTCAACGTATAGCGGACGCCAATGATGATCCCGAATTTTCGGCGAAAAGCGTTTTTGACGTTGGACGCTGTCTATTTATGACGGGCAAATATGACGATTGTGTCCGCCAATTTACGCGTATGATTACAAGTTATCCAAAGCATCCCAGTTTGCCGGAGGCTCTCTATTATATGGCTCAGTCCTATGAAAAGAATAGCGATCAGGCTAAGGCGGTGGGTTTTTATAAAAAAATATTATCAATGAGCGGAGATGAGGATGATATGATCGTAATAAAAGCTAGGAAAGCGCTTAGAGCGCTGGAGGGTTAGCGTCCATGGATATGAACGCGTTCAACCGTTTCGCCAAGGTGTACCAAAAGGGAGAAATTATTTTTAGCGAATTTGAGCCTGGCGACGCTTTTTATTTGATACAATCCGGCCGGGTCCAGATTTGTAAGGTATTAGGCGATATCGAAAAAACCATCGATATACTCCAACCTTCCGAAGTTTTTGGGGAGATGGCTATTCTGGAGGATTCGCCGCGTTCGGCTTCCGCTATCGCTTTTGATCAAGTTAAGGTGTTGGAATTCAATCGCGCGAATTTTGAGGTTTTAATGATGGGCCAGCCCCAAATAGCCCTGAAATTACTGAAGTTATTCACTAAACGTATTTACGATCAAAAACGGCGGTATATGATACTTACCTTAGAGGATCCTCAAGCGCGTATCGCTGATGTCTTCTTAATGTTGGATGAAACGCAGCCACCGGCTGATCGCGAAAGTGAACGTCGCGAATTTAAGACCACGGCCGAGGATATAGCTCATTGGGCCGGAATAACCCCGGATCAAGCCAGGGATGGCCTTAACCATTTTGCCAATCAGCGGCGTATCGATATACTAAGCGATAAGGTCATCGTTAAAAACATCAATGACTTTCAGCGCTATGTCTATACCAAACGTAAAAAAGCTTAAACCCTAAGCGAGGCGCCGTGCCTTGACGTTTCGCCGTATTTTCATATAATTCATCCCACCGCCAAGATGGCTCAGATGGCAGAGCGGCGCACTCGTAATGCGCAGGTCCCGGGTTCGATTCCCGGTCTTGGCTACGTAAGAGAAAGAGCTTACCGTGTACGGTAAGCTCTTTTTTTAATCAACTAGACCGGGAATCGAACGCCGCGC
>CAZJJK010000040.1:11657-25246 GCA_964546285.1 uncultured Treponema sp.
CGCGCTTCTTGCACGCCATGGATGGCGAGCGGCCCGGAAGCCCGAATCAGGAAGATGAGGGCTGGAGGGCGATTCCCGGTCTTGGCTACGTAAGAGAAAGAGCTTACCGCATCAGCCGCTTGCTTTCTCAAAAAGCCCTCGCGGTCTTATTGCAATTATATCTATATGTAATACAATATAATAGTAATAAAACCGCGTTTGCCATTTTTAATAGCTTTCAAAAGCGCGGGCCTTTTAAAAGCGCCTCCTTTGAAAAGGGTTCAGCTAGCCAAAAATAAGATTCGGTATAAAGGTAACCGCCTGAGGGAAAAATACTAGGATAGCTAATTCTAAAAGAATAGCCGCTAGGAAGGGGAGCGATTCTTTCGTGTATTCTTCCGGCGGGCAGTCAATTATGCCGCAGACCGTATAGAGGGCCGCTCCAATCGGCGGCGTCATAACCCCAAGAGTCACGACCGTTGCCATCAAAACCCCAAAATGAACCGGATCAAAACCGAGACTTTTCACCATGGGGAGGAAGATCGGTGTTAAAAGCAAGAAGTTAACGTTGCTGTCAACGAACATTCCAGTAATAAAGAGGAAGCCAAGCATAATAAGCACAAGCAGCTGAGGATTGCTTGTGATGCCAAAAATCATGTTGCTCAAGACTACCGGTAGCTTTACCCAGGTTAGGGCGTAACTGAAAGGCCCGGACATGGCAATAATAAGCATAATAGCGCCATTGTCTTTAAAGCTCATGACCAAGGCGCTTTTAAATTTTTCCCAGCTAAGTTCTTTATAGACAAATTTTCCTATGACGATAGCGTAGATTACCGCGAAGGCGCCCGATTCCGAAGGCGTAAAAACGCCAAAACGGATACCGACAATCAATATAACCGGAAAGAGAAGCGCCCAAATGGATTCTTTTAGGTTTTCCCCCAGCTCGCGAAAGGTCAAACGCGGAGCGTTGGCCTGTGGCGGATCGTATTTTTTTATCCGGCTGGTGATGGAGGTCGTCGCCATAAGGAAAACCATCATAAGGATGCCGGGGATTATACCGCCAGCGAATAAACGACCAATGGACACTTCCCCGACAAAACCGAAGATGATTAAGCCAAGGCTGGGTGGAATGGTCGCGGTGATGAGCGCTGTCGTACAGTTGACGGCGGTAATATAGCCTTTCTTATAACCGATCCTTATCATTTCAGGCCCAAGTATTCGGGTTTCCATAGCCGCATCGGCGGTGGCGGAGCCGGATACGCCACCCATCAGCGTGCTCATCACCACGCTGATCTGTGCCGTTCCGCCATACATCCGCCGGGTGATCAAGCGGGCCAAACTGAGTAGCCTGCTCGTGATGCCTGAAACATTCATCAAATTTCCGGCGAAAATGAAGAAAGGAACCGCCAGAAACGCGAAAGACTGGCTTTGAAGCACAACCATCTGGAAGGCGCCCTCAAAGGGTAAAACCGCTTGAGAAGCGAAATACGAAAAACCGGCTATGCCGATGACAAAGGCGATGGGCATGCCCATTATGAGGAAAACCACGAAACACACTAATAGTAAGGTCATTGTTCTACCTCGTTTCCTGGGCTTTATCGGCGGCGACGCTCGAGCTTTTCGCCGCTATCGCGATGACAACTTGTCTGATCTTGAGGATCGTCGAAAATATCATCGAGAAAGAAGCGATGATAAGACTGAACGTAACCAAAGAATACGGTATGGGCATCGACTGATAGGTCCTGACGCGTTCGCTCCAAGCCAGCCTGACGCCGAATATGACCATGATGACCAGCGTCACCAAGATGATGCAGTAAACGGCCAGCTCGACCGCTCGTTGCAGGGTCTTGGGCAGTCTGCGGGTTACTATATCGACCCCGATAATTTGGCCGCTTCGCCATGCCACGTCGGCCCCGAGAAAGGCCGTCCACGCCAAGAGCAGCATGGCGAGATCAATGCTCCAGGACATGGAAAACTTAAAAAGCCTAAGTAGCGCTGATAGAAAAATAAAGGCGATTAAGAATACGAAACCCACACCGCAGGCGAATTCCTCGGCTTTGCAGAACCAACGGTACATTTTCCTCATAAAAACTCCTAGAGCACACGCGAATATTCCAAAAATCAGGGGGTCATGAAAAAATGGGGACGAAGCCAGCGGCTCCGTCCCCGCGAAAGCGATCGATTGCTTACAAACCGAGCTGCTTGAACAAGTTATCCTTAAGACCGTCGGAGAATTTCAGATCGTTGTTGGCATACAGCGGAGCGATGGCATCCTGGAATTCCTTGATGTCCACTTCGGTAATCGTCACGCCGTTTTTCTTCATCTGATCGTATAGGCCGGCTTCGTCAGCTTCGGCGAGCTTGCCGAATTCCAACGACTTGTCGCGGATGGTTTTCAGGAAGAAGGCGCGGGCGTCGGCGGGCATGCCTTCTAGGAGGCGGGTGGAGCAGACAAACGCGGTTTGCAGCATATAGTGCTTGGTCATGGCGATGTACTTGGTTACGTCCCAGAAAGCGTTGCCGGCGGCCGCGGATACCTGCACCTCGGTGCCATCCAGCGTTTTTTGCTGAATAGCGGGGAATACCTCACCGAAAGAAATGGCGATGTTAGCGAAGCCAAGGTATTTCGCCAGGCCGTTGCCGATATCGTTTCCGAAACCGCGGATGCGCAGACCTGACAGATCCTTTACATTCTTTACCGGGGTGGTGGTATAGAAGTTTCGGAACCCGTTGTACATATCGGCGATGAGGACGATACCCTGGGTTTCAAGCTGCTTTGACCAGGATTTGAACAGTTCGGTGTCGGGCAGTTTCTCAAGAACCGCGGGATCGGTGAGAATGTAGGGGGCGCCAAGAATGCCCAGATCCGGGATCTTGAACTGGCTGGCGAGCCGTCCGGGATCGGAGGGTACGACAAGAGGAACGCCAAGCTTCGCCTGTGTAACCAAAGCGTCGGTATCGCCTGAAAGAGCCCCAGCTACTAGTACTTCGGCGTCAAAGCGGCCATCGGCGTTAAGAACGTCCGCGACGGCTTGCATCATTCTGCTCTGGGTGGTAGTGGCGGCTTCAGTGCCGGCAAAGGTCACGGTAATCTTACCAGCGGAAGCGCTGGAGTCGGCTTGTCCCTCAGCGAAAGCGGCGACTGGCAGGATCATTAGCGCGGCGGCCAAAACCATTAGAAAGCGGATTCTTTTCATCTCTTTCTCCTTTTAGCGGTGAAATGCTTGGAAATAACGATATTTCCAATTTAGGAATAAGCTCAATCGAGAAAGCGCGCCTAAAATATTTTACGATTTTTCTATAAAATATTACACAGCTGTCGCTTTAGGTTGAAAAATAGCGATTTCCTGTTGTTTTGAATGGGTTCCGCCTTGCTTCCATAGGACTTATTAGGTGCCGCGTCACTGGTTCCTCGGCTCGCTGGTAGATATACTGGAATTACATGGAAAATAAGGGAACCTATAAAACCGTAATCGCTATAGCCGCGCCCGCCGTGGCGGAGCTTGTATTAAGCTCCTTAACTCAACTGGTAGATACCGTCATGGTTGGGCAGCTGGGAGCGTATGCTATCAGCGCCGTTGGAATCACAAATCAGCCGCGTTTTATCATGTTGGCCTCATTCATCGCCCTAAATGTTGGCACCACCGCTCTTACGGCTCGGTTTAAAGGTCAGCGAAACCGAAAAGATTCCGATCTAGTTACAGGCCAGGCTATATTTTTATCGTTGGCGGCCGCGCTTCTGCTTACTATCCCGGGCACCGTCTTCGCCCGCCCGATGGTGCTGTTCATGGGCGCCGACGCCGATACCGTAACGGCCTCCGCCGCGTATTTCCGTGTGCTCATGTTAGGCTTTGTTCCCACTGTATTGCCAATTACTGTCGCCGCCCTGCTAAGGGGCGCCGGCGATACGAGAACGCCTTTGCGATACAATATGATCGCCAATATCGCTAATATCTGTCTTAATTATGTACTGATAAACGGTAAATTCGGTTTCCCGGCTTTGGGTGTGACCGGCGCCGCGCTGGCTACGGTACTTGCTAACTGTATCGCCTGCTTTATGGCGTTTTGGGTAATCCTAAGGCCTCGTTCGGCGACTGAGGCCGGAAGGGGCTTTGTCCGTTTACGCTTGACTCGTTCCGTATTGCTGCCCAATCCCAGTATGTTGAAGAGACTGTTGAGGATTGGTTTGCCGTCGGCGGCTGAGCAACTAGCGATGCGGGCCGGTTTGTTGATATATACCATAACCATCACCGCCCTTGGCACTAGGATATTCGCCGCCCATCAAATCACCTTGACTATTTTGAGCCTCTCCTTCGTTAATGGACAAGCTTTCGGTATAGCCGCGGCCAGCCTGACCGGTCAGGCGCTAGGTCGGGGAGATATAGAGGCCGCCAAGCGAAATTCAGCCGCCTGCCAAAAATTGGGCGCTCTTATCTCCTCCTTTATGGGCCTTTTTATGTTTCTCTTCCGCCACGCTCTTATCGGCTTGTTCACGACGGAGGAGGCGATTATCGCTCTTGGCTCCAGCGTACTGATTATCGCCGCCGCCATCCAACCCTTTCAATCGTCTTTTCAAATTTACGCCGGGGCTCTACGCGGCGCCGGCGACTCTTTTTACCCGGCTCTATCGCTAACCTTCGGAATTTTATTGATCCGGCCGTCAATGTCCTTGTTGTTGGTGAATTTCGCCGGCTTCGGTTTGATTGGCGCGTGGATCGCTCTGGCCACGGATCAGATAATGCGTTTCTTTTTTATCCTCGCGCGCTACAAGCGAGGTAAATGGGTTAATATGAGAGTTTAGGAATAGTAAAGTGTCAAGAGTTTTTCACGAAATCCGCTAATTTCCAGAAAAACTCTCACGGTGTTATTGTACATATTTGTATATATATAATACAAATATGTACAATAATAGTACGGTCATGATGATTATCGAATTTGATAAGTGCGAGGACTTTTCAAACCGTATTTCTAGCGGATAGGCCAAACCTTTCCGCGGATTCGCGCTTGGAGGCTATATGGATTTCGATACGATACTCGATAGAAACGGTAGCGGCGCTTTAAAATGGAACGTGCCACGCAAGGCCGATACGCGCGATATTATTCCCCTATGGGTGGCGGATATGGATTTCGCTTGTCCGCCCGCCGTAAGCGCCGCCCTAGCGGAACGGCTACGCCATCCGATTTTTGGATATACCGAGCCGGATCCTTCGTATCTCGCCGCTATAAGAGCCTGGTACGCCCAGCGCTACGGTGCCGTTTTTGGTAAGGACGCGCTGCTTTTAGGTCCAGGCGCCGTATCATCTATCGCTGTTCTAGCGCGCCGTTTTTGTGCTCCAGGGGAGGGCGTGCTGGTCCTATCCCCAGTGTACGGTCCCTTTGTGTCAAAAGTTCTCGCCAATAATCGGGTCCCCGTTCTGGCTCGTCTTAACGCCGATCAAGCATTTCGCGCGCGTATGGATCTAGAAGCGGCTGATAGGGCTATAACGCGAGCCCGCGCGGCTGGTGTGGTTGTTCGCTTCATCCTTTTTTGTTCGCCGCATAATCCCGGGGGCGTCGTATGGACGCCAAACGAGTTATCTGAGTTGATCGCGTTCGCTAAAGATCGAGCTTTGCTTATCGCCGCGGATGAAATACATGGTGATCTTATCCTAAACGGCGGCCGCTTTACTTCGCTAGCCGGTTTTCCTGGCGCTGAGGAGAGAAGCCTTGTTTTTTCGTCCCCCAATAAGGCTTTCAATCTGGCGGGACTTCATATTTCCCATTTTGTTGTGGAAAATCCGGACCTTCGTTCCCAATTGAAACAAGGCCTTGCCGCTTTCGGAAGCCAAGAACCCAATGTCCTGTCGCAGACGGCGGCCAAAGCCGCCTATGAGAAAGCTGGTCCTTGGCTGGACGAGTTATTAGTATACCTTACGGCTAATGCCGATCGCGCTGTCGCCTTTATCAATAAAGAACTTCCCGGTTTACGCACACAAAGGCCTGAGGGGACCTACCTGTTGTGGGTGGACGCCTCAGCGCTTATCAAAAAGCGCGGTTTAGCCGATGAACGAGCTCTAGTAAGCCGTCTTGAGGAAGAAGCCAGAGTCCGCCTAACGGCGGGCGGCGATTTTGGCGTCGGCGGCGAAGGCTTTGTACGGATAAACATAGCCTGCCCGTGGCCGCTTCTGAGCGAAGCTCTTTCTCGCCTTAAAGCCTGGGTTGATGGGCCGCTTTCATAAAGCGCCGCTTTCATAAAGCGCCGTTTAGGTCTAAGAAACCAGGCTAAAAGGCGATAGGCCCCGCGCTGGAGCTGGCGGCCAGGGCTAAATTAGCGGCAAGGGCATCAGCGCCGGCCGCCATGAGTTCGTCTCCGGTAAAACTGCCGCTTAAGCCGAGGCAGCGCATTCCGGCGGCCTTAGCGGCTTGAACCCCGCCAACAGCGTCTTCCACTACCCAACAGCTTTCAGGCGGGACCTTAAGCCGCCGGGCGGCTTCCAGAAAAATATCAGGGAAGGGCTTTTTTCTTTTAAGTTCCGATCCGTTTACCAGCGCGTCAAAAGCGCCATCGGCAAAACCTAATTCCCGTAAATTGACGCGTAGTTTTATTTCATCGGCGCTGGTAGCCACGGCGGTTTTTAGGCCCGCTTTACGGCAAGCCGTGATATAGACAGCGGCGCCGGGCAGTTCCTTTAGTTGGCCAGTGGCTATTTCCTCATAGATGGCGTACGTTCGTTTTTTTGCCGCCGGTCCGTCAAACGCGCTTAGGCCATACTTTTCGGCGACGCCGCCAATAAAGCGATCCTCGCCATGGCCGACAAAGGGCTTAAAGTCTTCATGTGTTACTTTTAGAGCGTATAGTTCCAGGAACATACGACGGGCGGCCTCCGCTATAAACCATTCGGAATCCACCAGCACTCCATCCATATCGAAAATCACCGCCCGTACCGCAAAGGAGCCTGTAGAAGCGCTTGCCCTAGTCGTTTCTTTGTTGATCATAGGTAACGCTTTTCCTCCCCGTCTAGGACAGCGGCGTAAAGTTCGATATAGCTCTTAATGGTGCTGGAGGCGATCTTTCCCAAAAGAACTTCCTCAACCTGGAAAAAGCCGACCTCAGACGACATCGCCACGTCAATCCGAATGGGCTGTTCGGCGCCGGCGGATAAATGAACCGATTCTATGGAATTAGCCGAGTATTTATGAATATCGCCGACACGTGGCTCGGCGGCGATAGCCATGGGTATACGCGCCCGGCCTTTTTCCATGTCGCAGCCGTCCGCGACTAGTATGACGCCCGCTTCTATAGAGTGGATACGTCTGCCTGCCATATGCCCCACAATACCCTCTATGGCTAAAGCCCGTATTACGACGCGCCGTTGGATCTCGTCCGGATACAGCGTGAGAAGCAAGCGTTCTAGGATAGGCTGGGCGAGATAGGCGCTATGGAGCTCGTGATCTTGGCGGCCGATAGTCATACCCAAATCGTGCAGGGATGAAGCCATAAGAACCGCGGTCAAACTGTCATCAAAGTCGCCGGCTTCTTCCGTTTCCAGACTGGTATGAATACCGGCCTTGCGCAATAAACCCATCATGGTAACCGCGTTTAAAGAAACCTTACGCATATGGACTGGACCATGGTCGTTATAACCAAGGCGTTTTATGGAAACGTTGTTGGCGTATTCCTGTAAAGCGTGAATTTCAAGATCGGACAGGAGCAGTTCGGCGGCTCGCCGCGCGCCCCTTAGTTCGCCAAGGACCTTAATGGAAGAGAGAATTTTTCTATCAAGCGATAATTCTTTAGGAGATTTCATGCTTTGAAGATACCGGTCCGGCTGTTAAAAATCCAGCGGAAAGCGGACGTCAAGGAATAGCGCGATAGTTATTATCCAAATACTGGCCGGTCTAGTCCAAGGAAACGCGCCCACAGCTTTAGAGATCGAGGCTATAATCAGTAAGTGGAGGAAAGAAAATGTCAAAGAAAGGTCTATTTTTCGTGATCCTAGCGGCGGCCACGCTCTTTATCACCATTCCAGCCTGTTTCGCTGAGGATTATCTATCGGCTAACGATCTTGAGGCGGAGAAGCTAAGCGAAATCAGGGATATCGATGGTTTCATCATCTACGCCCGCGCCGACAAGGGCGTAACGATTGAGGCGATCGATGAAGCCCGTGTCGCTCCGGACGGCGAGGTGTTTAACGCCCGTGTAAAATTGAACGGCGGCGGCGCCGTTGATTATCGGTCTATAGCGTTTTCGGCTGTCGCTGGGCAAACGGTTTCCATCTATCTGAATAGCTCTAGTAAGACGGACGCCAGGACGCTGAAATTCGTTGACCTATCAAGTGGGACCGTCCTAGCCGAGCTTGCCGCGCCGCCGGATGATGGCGAGAATGCCGGCTTGGTAGAGCTAGAATTAAGCGAAGATGGGGACTATGTTGTATTTTCCGCCAGTAGCGGCATCAACATCTATATGATTTATATAGAGTGAAAAAAGCTCGGTCTTGGAGGCTCCGCTTATTTGACGCCTTTCCGCTGGCTCCGCTCTGCTGGCTCCTGTGGCTTACGCCCTTCTGGGCTTTCGCCGCGGACCAAGCCCCCTGGGCGGAGGTGGCGGCGCCGGCCTTTGTTTCTATTGAAGCTAAAGCGAGCGATCCAACTCGCGTAGTCGTGTCCTTTACGTTGGAGCTTGGGAGTTTAGGTGCCGACAAGGCTGTCGTTGAGCTGCGTGACCTAGCCGGCGCCCTCATTGAAGCTAAGGCTATCGGCCGATCAAAAAAAAGCGTTAAAAGCGCGGAGTTCACGCCCGCCGGTTCGGGACGCTACACTTTTCAAATAATTGCCTCACGTAAAGACGAGCTAGAGGAAAAATATTCCGATACGAGGTATTTTGATTTCGCGTTTCCGTTATTTTCCCCTGTTTTCAGCGTTCGCAATCTTGGATCGGGCTCCGTTCATATTACCTGGGAAGCGGTAAAGGAGGCGGAAGCCTACGAGCTCGTTTATAGCGATCCTGATGGAAAAAGCCAAAAACTGTCCGTTGACGCCGGGGGGGCTCGCGAAAAGGAAATCAGCGGTTTAGAGCTGGGCGCCGCGTACGCTTTCTCGCTTGCCGCGTCACGCGGTGGAGAACTGAGCGTCGCCGATCCTATCTTCAAAACAGTACGCGCCCAAGCTGACAGAATCTGGACTTTCACCTGGTTTGGGCAATCAACCAAGGCGACGCTCAATACCATCCAAATGATAGACGCCGATGAGCTTTCATTCAGGCTTAATTCCTGTTCGGTGTTAAACGATGGCTCCATCGATCAAAAAGGCGGCAAGTTTACCGCCTTTCATGACGGCGTGTCGTTTTATTATACCAAAATTGATGCCGCGAAAGAGAATTTCGTTCTTTCAGCGACCTTTACCATCGATTATATAAATCCTACGGCGGATGGGCAGGAAGGTTTTGGCCTTTTGGCGATGGATAGCCTAGGCGAGCATGGCCTTAGTGCCGCGAATCATTACACCAACTCCGCCGGAATAATCGCCACCAAATTTGAGGAATATATTGGCGGGGTAAAGAAAACCAGCAAAGATACGCTGGGAGCCCGTTTTGTCAGCGGTTTAAGCCCTGAGCTTTTGGCTCTGGGGGATAGCGGCATTGCCCAACAAGGCAGGAGCCAGTCACGAGCCTATAGTTACGCCGCCTCGGATCTGGTTAAGGCCGGCGCTGTGTATCGGCTGTGCCTGAAAAAGACCAACACCGGCTATCACGCCATACTGGAAGACGAATACGCCGCTCCCGACGCGGTCACCGAGTATGTGCTGTATGGGCCGGAAAAACTCCTTCAGTTGGATAAGGAGTATGTGTACGTTGGCTTTGCCGTGGCTAGGGGCTGCAACGCCACGATTAGCGATGTTTCCATGACGATAAGCGACCCCGCTACCGATCCTCCCGCCGCCGAGGAGCCGCCCGAACTAGTGCCCCTGCTCGTTAAGGTCGATTGCCCGGTGACAAGTTGGAAAACGGATTATCGCTTTACGCTCAACGCGAACGCCGATGGTTTTATTACCCTTACGGACCGTGAACGTCGTGTTGTCGCGCGGAATGAGCCAGTGAGAGCCGGGGTGGACTATATCAAAGACGTAGCGCTCAAACCCGGTTTTAACGACTATTCCATTATTTTTACCCCTGATCCGGGGTATCGGCCTGGTGAAAATCAGGTAATGGCTGTCTGGGATAGAGAGTTTTCCGTCTATGTCGCGGAGCTCGCTCCGGTATACATCAATCATTCGGTTCTATTGCATTCGTATGATGCGCCTCGCCTTCATGTTTCCCCAGACGGCGACTTCTTGGGTAAGGGCGGACCGGATGATCCTATGGATTTGGACACAGCCCTGTCTTTCGCTAAACCTGGCCAAGATATTATCATGTCCGATGGCCTGTATGTCCGGTACAAACCGGTCCTCATTCCCCGAGGCATAGACGGCACGGCGGAAGCTCGGCACGTGCTTAAAGCCGCGCCTGGCGCGAGCCCCATCCTTGATTTTAACAATGCCGGCGGGGGCATGCTGGTTTCCGGCGACTATTGGACGATTGAGGGGCTCATTATCCGCGGTACTCCGGATAATGTGAAAGGTTTACAGGTCGCCGGCAATCATACTATCGTGCGCGCTGTCATCGCTCATGACTGCGGCGATACCGGCATACAGATATCGGGATCAAGCCTTGATCCCTTTGAAAAATGGCCAAGCTATAATTTGGTTGAACGCTGCTGGTCGTTCAATAACTGCGATCCCGCGGCCAATAACGCGGATGGTTTTGCGGCTAAGCTAAGCTGCGGTGAAGGCAACGTTTTTCGTTCCTGTGTCGCGTATAGCAATATCGATGATGGCTGGGATCTGTATTCCAAGATAGAAAGCGGGCCGATTGGGGCGGTGCTTATAGAAGGCTGTGTCGCCTTCCGTAATGGCTCCTTATTGGATGGCTCTGGCAACGGCGATGGAAACGGTTTCAAATTAGGCGGAGACGGTATCGCCGTGCCACATATTATCCGAAACTGTATCGCCTACGCCAATGGAACATCTGGAATATCCAGCAATTCCGATCCGGCTGTTATCGTGCGGAATTGTAGCTCCTACGGCAACGGCGGCTCTAATATCAATTTGTACGGCAAAGGAGACGGGGAAAGGCTGTTTATCGCGAGCGGCGTTTTGTCCATGAAGGGAGGGGCGGCTGACGTTTACCGCGAAATGCCGGAATTAGCCTCATCCGATAATTATTTTTGGACAGGGGCCGAATGCGTTAACGCGGAGGGAAAGAAGCTGGATCAAAGCGTTTTTGTCAACGTGGACAGCGCCGCTATGCCGATTCGCGAAAGCGATGGCGGTATCGATATGAACGGCCTTTTTACGTTGTCTAAGACCGCTCCGGTTGGGGTAGGGGCTCGGCTGACCGAGAAACTGAACCAATAAGGCTGAAGCGTTTGCGGCGCCCTTTGATGGGAAGGCGAGTGGGTGCGTTTAACGCGAAAGAAATACTAGTAATAATTATTGGTTGACCTAAGGCCAGAATGGGTACATCCTGTTGTCTAACGGCAAGGAGGCGGAGACAACGAAGACCGGCATCGATGTGGACAAGAAAACCCATTATCTACAACTAAACTATATCGTTATTTTGGTCGCTTTTGTCGCGGCCGTATTCGCGTATATTATTTCAGCCTCCATTATGGATCGAGCGCGTGACCGCCTGCTCCGTTTTGAAAGCGATCTGGCTGAGATGATGGATGATTGGCATTTCCTTCAGAAGTATTTGTATGGAATAGTTCTAAGCGAACAGGACCCTGAAGCGGCGTTGCGTGAGGGGCGTGGTTTGGTGGAGTCCTACGCGAAGGAGCTGGCGTTGTTTAAGCAAAATGCCGCCGTTCTGGACTTGGGTAACGGCGATCTGCATGAAAATATCGATTATTTGATAGCCGGTTTGGAATTAAGCGTTCCCCTCATGGAAAAGCCTTTTCGACACCTTGAGGAATTTATTGTCAGGCGTAAGGCGGCTGGTGAAGGCTTGATTTTTCCCAATTCTATGTTCTTGGTTTTCCGTGAGTTAGATTCAGGGGCGATGGAAGCCTTTGACGCCGTATTGCTTTTGTGGATGCGTGAAGCCATACGGGAGATAGGCTACGCTTACGCCGATATTATGGAGCTTAAGCAGCAGACAATATTAAAAGCGGTAGAGGCGCAGATGGCTGATCTTAGCCAAAAGAATGATAAGCTCTCCGTCTTTCTTCTCGCCTGTATAATTATCGTAACCGTTATTTTTGTGTGGCGTCTATTGTTGATAGGGCGCGTCCTTGTTGGATTGGTTAGGGAAAGAACTAGCGAACTAGACGCGGCTCTCCGCGATCTATCGCTTGCCCAGGATCGATTAGTGCAATCCCAAACCTTAGCCACTGTCGGCAATCTTTCCGCTGGTATCGCTCATGAGCTAAACACTCCAATCGGGGCTATTCGTTCGTCTGTTTTTTATCTTCGTTCCGAAGTAAAGGAAGTCGGGATACCCTTGCTCGCGAATTTTCTTAGTTTGCCCGATGACCAGGAACCGCTCCTTTTGCTTAAGGAACTGGTTCGCAACGCTGAGGAATTTGGCGGCGAGGACGATAGAAGAACAGTTAAGCGCTTGCGCTCTCTATGGGAGGCGCGCGGCTTGGATCCTGATAACGCCTTTTTTGATTTAGTATCAAGCGGTTCACTCTATCCTTTGGGGGAACGCGTCGCCGATTGGCCGCGCGACCCCACGCGCGACGCCTTGCTTCGTCTGGTCATTTCTCTTACGCGGAATCTGTCCATAATGTATATGGCGGTGGAAAAGGCGACCTCTGTCGTTATGGCGCTACGCGGACATTTACACGGTATAGGGGATCAGACCGCTCGGCCAACAAATGTCGTGGTGGACCTGGAACAAGCGCTAACATTGCATCGGAATAGGCTCAAAACCGGAATTGAGGTAATACGCGATTTTCCCGAATTGGTTTACGTGAAAAGCCGAGGGAATCAATTATCCCAAGTTTGGGTTAATTTGATATCAAACGCTATACAAGCCATGAGCGAGGGCGGGCGGTTAGAACTTTCCGTTAGGCAACGTGGGACCTTCTGTTCCGTGTCCATCGCGGACTCCGGTCCGGGGATCCCGGAAAGCGTGAAAAACAAGCTCTTTACGCCATACACCACAACCAAGCCGGGCGGGCTCGGTTTGGGGTTGAATATTTCAAAAATGATCGTGGAAGCTCACGGCGGCAAAATATCTTACGAGTCGCGCCCGGGGAATACCGTTTTTACCGTCCTTTTACCAATTGAGACAGTGGGCCATGAGGGTGATGAGGGGGTTTAAGAGCGAAACCGTAATAGCGTGGCTCTTTTGGGGTAGCAAGCCTTGCCCCTTCAGTGTCTTTCCGTTAGGGAAATTCAATGAGCGCCGCGCAAGGGTTATTTTCTCTCGGCAAGTTTTTTAAGAAAGGCTATTTCTTCTTCTAGAATGGCGATTCTTTCTTCCTGGCTCTGAATCTTTATATCCAATTCCTCAGCCTCAATGGCGCTGAGATAATTTCTCTGGTTTTCGATTTGGGCTAATTCCTTTGTTTTTAGTATCTCGGCCCGCG
>CAZJJK010000041.1:0-25223 GCA_964546285.1 uncultured Treponema sp.
TTGGCACTACATTTTTTGAGGCTCTCATAATTTTAACGATGTATTCTATACGCGAATCCGTTGAGGTGGCGCGACGCCGGCGGCTTGCAAAACATGGCCACAGGAGCCGCGGAGTTCTGTGCGGAGAAGAATTGGATGCCCTTCTATTTCCAGATCGATCTCCTGAAGAGCCAGGAGATCACCTTTGATCGTTTCCCATTCATACTTCTTGCCATGGGCGGCTAAGCGATCCTCAAGTTCCTTTAGCAGCATCATGGCCAGAAAGGAACAGAAAACATGGCCACGAATCGATCCATCATTATGGTGATAGATTGGTCGTGTCCGCAGTACCGTTTTTACCGCCCGGAAGGTGTGTTCCACCATCCACAGTTCTTTGTAGTGACGGGCAATTTCGGGAGCCGGATCAGGGAGGTCCGTGGTCAGAATCCAGATACCATCAAATCGGGCATCAGCGGCGATCTTCTGCTCATCAAGGGTAAAATGACCTTCACCATGTACCGCTAGATATTTATGGTACCCATTATTACCAACGAGATTTTTATCACTTCCTGCGAGTTTTTCCCGGAGAGAAGCAACAATACAGGCTCGATCAGCGGCATCCTTCCGTGCCTGGTCTTCATTGTAGCAAATGACGTAGCGTTTGCCATCGATGATACAGTTAATTTGTAGATAATTTTTTCTTCAATCGCAAACACTCAGCGTTTAATTTTCCAGCGCGAACATTTAGACGTGTAATTCTCCTAGCCAAAAGTCTAGCTAAAAAAATACCATAATGAGGATTTTTTTTGATCAAATCAACAAAAGCTTGTTTTGAAATCTTAATAAGTTTGCCCTCGCCAAAAGAAACTACTGTAGCTGATCTTTGATTTGACAACAAAAAAGACATCTCTCCAATAAACATATCGTCTGGAGTAAGATAAGAAATGTATTTATTTGAAGAAAAAATTAAATATCGTCCTGAAATAATATAATAGAGATAATCGGAATTATCACCTTCTTTTACAACAATTTCCCTATCTTTAAAAAGGACTTCTTCTTGTTCACAAAATATTTGAGGGACCATGTTAGCTGAATCTTTTTGATGACGGATAAGAAAGGAGACTTCATTGCCTGTATCATTGTACCGCAATTCATTTGCATAGAAGTTAGCCATGTGAATACCCATACCATGAAAACCAATAGAAGGTTTTAAATTGACACGAGCACGCCAATCAAAACCGTCTCCTTCATCCCTAATATTAAATCTAGAGGTATCTGAGGAAATTGAATATGAAAAATGAACTTTTTTTTGTGATATCTCTGGATCTTTATTTTTTTCCCTAATTAGATCCATCGCATTTTTACCTGATTCCATCCAATTAGTTTTTTCGTTAAAGCTGATTTTACAATTACCATGCTCAATAGCATTTACGATCAGTTCTTGAAGCGATATATGCAGTCTTTCTTTATCATCTTTGTTGATTAAATTTGAGTTGTATAAATAATTAGTTATAAGATTCGTATATACGTTTATATCTAAGGGATCGTTATCCATAATAAAAGAGCCAGAAATTGTTTGTATTAAGTATTTTTGCATTCCTCTTTGGAAAAGGAATTGTTTGTTTTTAATGAGTATTTTTAGTAATCTTTCGGAACATGTAAAGAAATCGCTTCTTTTTAAAACGGCTATCAAATTGCAATCTTTCATTAAATCGACAACAGGTTTCTCATCGTCATAATCATGAATAGCAATTATTCCGCCATAGTGAAGCCAGGGATCGCTCTTTATAGCATGAATGAGTTCTTTTGTAATCTCGTTTTCAGCGGAGTAATCTAAAATCTTCAATTCAGGAAGATCATATTTGAAATACTCAATAATCTTATCCTTTCCGCTAGGAAAACTTATATTCACTTCTGAAGAAAGACGATTTGCGATAGTCTTTAGGCTAAAGACTATTTCAGGATCGCTTGTTACTACTGGGATATTAATCATATAAAAGCTCCTTGAGTAAAAATTACAAAGAAATAATTGCGATAATATGATAGAATTTGTACATGAATAATACTAAAATTGCCATTGAACCAGGGAAACCATTGCCTCTTGGTGCTTCGATAATAGGAAATGGTGTAAACTTTTCTATTTTTTCTCGTCATGGTACCTCAGTTACTCTTTTAATTTTTGAAAAAGCAAATGACAACGAACCTATTCATGAAATAAACCTCGATCTACGAAAGAATAGAACAGGAGATATATGGCATTGTTTTGTTCGAGGTATAAGCGAAGGAGCTTTTTATGCTTATAGGGTTGACGGACCATATATCCCTGAAAAAGGATTTAGATTCAATCCACATAAAATTCTTTTAGACCCATACGCGAAGGCAATAACAAAAATAGATAATTGGGATCTTGTTGCTGCCCAAGGATATAACCCCAATCTCCCCGACTGTGATCTTTCATTCTCCTATGTTGATAATATCACAAAACAGCCTAAATGTATTGTTGTTTCAGATTTTTTTGACTGGGAAGGAGACCGGCCATTAAACTATCCCTTACGATTCAGTATTCTTTATGAAACCCATATAAGGGGATTTACTATCCATCCGAGTGCGAATGTTAAGTATCCCGGAACTTATAAGGGAGCTATAGAGAAAATTAGTTATTTAAAGGATTTAGGAATTACCTCAATAGAATTCCTTCCAGTTCAAGAATATAATCATAATGAAAATAATAGATTAAATCCTAGAACAGGAGAAGTTTTAAGGAATTATTGGGGTTATAGTACTGTATCATTTTTTGCGCCGAAACAGTCCTATTCGTCGGATAACGCTCCAGGTGCCCAAGTTAAAGAATTTAAGGAGATGGTTAGAGAATACCATAAAGCTGGAATAGAGATTATTTTGGATATTGTTTTTAATCATACAGCGGAAGGAAACGAACGCGGTCCAACCATCTCTTTTAGAGGTTTAGATAATAGTATTTACTATATTTTAGATGAAAATAGACGCTTTTATAAAAACTTTTCAGGTTGCGGGAATACTTTAAATTGTAATCACCCGGTTGTAAGAAGCTTTATTATGGATTGTCTACGGTATTGGGTTGTGGAAATGCATGTAGATGGATTTAGATTCGATTTAGGCTCTATATTAGGAAGAGATCAGCAGGGGCGTTTAATGGAGAATCCCCCTATGCTGGAACGTATTGCTGAAGATCCCGTACTTCGAAACACTAAGATAATCGCTGAAGCTTGGGACGCTGGTGGTGCATATCAAGTAGGATGGTTTCCCGGTGGTCGCTGGGCAGAGTGGAATGATCGATACCGTGACGATGTACGAAAATTCTGGCGTGGAGATACGTTTGCGGCAAGAAATTTCGCTACGAGATTATCGGGTAGTTCTGATTTATATCTTCGTGATGGGAGAAAGCCTTTTCACTCTATAAATTTTATAACAAGTCATGATGGTTTTACATTAGTGGATTTAGTTTCTTATTCAGAAAAACATAATGATGAAAATGGAGAAAATAACAATGATGGGAATAACCATAATTACAGTAGTAATTATGGTTTTGAGGGTAGTGCGTCTAATCCATCAATAAATTCATTAAGAGAAAAGCAAATAAAAAATTTCCTAGCTACATTATTGCTGTCTCTTGGCACACCAATGCTATTAGGGGGAGATGAGTTTAAGAGGACTCAACGGGGAAATAATAACGCGTATTCTCAAGATAATGAAATTTCTTGGTATGATTGGCGGCTCGTGGAAAAAAATAAACAGCTCAGGCATTTTTTAAAAGGAATAATTGAATTCAGAAAGAAACATCCTGCATTTCTGCGCCCAGAGTTTTATTCGGGTAAAGATGGAAACTATAACGCAATTCCTGATATAACTTGGTTTAGCGCGAGTGGTGAAACTCCAGATTGGAGTACTATAGATAAGCAATTAGCCGTAAGAATAGACGGAAGTAAAGCAGATACCTATGCTGATAGAGATGATTGCGACTTTTTCCTTATGTTTAATTCGGCGGATCAAGCCTGCCGTTTTATTATTTCAAATCCGGCAAATGGTGGTAAATGGTATAAAGCTATTGATACGGCTTTACCTTCTGCAAAAGAAGTATTAGAGGCAGGACAGGAACAATGTATCGCTAATCAAACGGAATTAATACTGAAAGAGCGTAGCCTCGTTGTACTGATATCAAAAGTTTCTTGAATATGACGAGTTATGATTAACCCGCTAATGCTATTGAAGTATCGTTGGCGTCATGATATCCTCTATTAGATGGGAATGAGCTATGAAAGATACTGCCGATAAAGGCAACTCAAAACCTAAACGGCGCAGAGAAAGACATAAGCTTATAGAATATGAAAAAAGAATATATGATCTTAAACAGCTTCTTGAAATATCAAAAAGCTTAAACTCAACGCTTGATTATAACATTTTAATAGACTCAATCTTATACATCTGTATGGCGCAGATGAAAGTAATTAAAGCGGCTCTTTTTGTTAAAAAAGCTTTAGATTCAACCACATTTAGTCTGCATCGAAATCATAAAGGTTTTGATTTGGATCATAGTGCGGAATACATTGTAGATGAAGATCATCCAGTAATTAAATTATTTTCTCATAATTATTCGTGTTATACACTTGAGGAAATAAAGGAGAAACTAGGAGATTTGAATGGTTTGGAAGGTTTGGTCTGTCTTGAGCCTTCTCTAATTATTCCATTAAAAGCAAAAGGCGTAATAAACGGAATTATTCTGCTGGGTGATAGAATCGATGAGAGCCCTTATGATGATTA
The DNA here is from genome assembly GCA_964546285.1 of uncultured Treponema sp. Lineage (GTDB taxonomy): Bacteria > Spirochaetota > Spirochaetia > Treponematales > Breznakiellaceae > CAZJJK01. Next base: position 4,777 of record CAZJJK010000041.1, read on the forward strand.
TGAGCGTGAGCTAATAACAGATATAGCTATTTTGGCTTCTATCGCAATTAGCAATGCGTTCTTATTCGAAATGACAACGACCGATATGATGACAAAATTAAAAATGAAGCATTATTTCTATTCTGTTTTACTTGAACAAATGGAAGCTATTGCGCAAAGCCCTGAGCCGTTATCGATAGTAATGATGGATATTGATTTTTTCAAGAGATTTAATGATACATACGGACATTCATGTGGTGACGCGGTTTTAAAACAAGTCGCAAGAATAATCGCGGAAAATGTAAGAATTGTTGATGTTGCTGCGCGATATGGAGGAGAGGAATTTGTTCTGCTTATGGTAGATTCTGATATTGAAAAGGCGAAAGTCGCTGCAGAACGAATAAGAGCCGCAGTAGAGTGTGCTGAAACTGAATATGAAGGCGCTTTATTAAAGGTAACTATTTCTTGTGGTGTTGCTAGTTATGACCCCGAAAGAGATTTTTCGGCGAAAGCTTTAATAGATAGGGCTGATCGCGCTCTTTATAGATCGAAACAGGAAGGGCGAAATAGAGTTTCTTGCGCTGATTAACATAGATTGACATTTGCCGGGAGCTATTAGTATTTTTAGCTAATGGTGAGTAAGAGATTATTTCAGTATAAATTTTATAGTATTAGTATATGGATAATTGGGATAAATTTACTTTTCTTTTTGATCAAATATATTTTTCCATACAGCACCGCTTATTTATCTTTGAACGTTCGTGCTGTAACAGAATTGCATTTCTATTGGCAGTTTATAAGTTACCTTTTTTCTCATGCTGATTTTTCTCATTTACTACTAAATATGCTTGGTTTGTTTTTCTTTGGTTATCAGGTTGAAAAGAGGATAGGTAGTATTGATTTTCTTCTTTTCTATTTAACGACTGGTATTCTTGCAGGTATATTCTCTTTTATTGTTTATTTTATTAGTGGTATGTGGAATGTTTTTTTATTAGGCGCATCTGGTGCAGTATTTGCGGTTTTATTGGCGTACGCTGTTTTTTTTCCACGATCTATTATTTACATTTGGGGATTGATTCCTGTCAGAGCGCCACTATTGATTTTGGGATATATAATAATAGAGTTGATATCTCTGGTATTAAGTAGAAATCAGGGCGTTGCTCATTTAACGCATCTTGCCGGGTTAGGGTTTGCGTGGCTATATTTTTTAACAAGATTTGGTGTTAATCCACTAAACTCTCTTATAGGTAGAGATTTAAGACGATAATTTTTGAACTTTATGAACGCAATATCTAATATCATATATAATAAATAAATACGATATTTGTTTTTCAAAGGTATTTCTTGTTTACCTTTACTTAACCTAGTTTTCATCGTATAATGCTTGAAGCTTAGTTCAACTTTAGAACGCGTCTCCCTAGGAAATACCATGGAATCTAATTATTCAGCTCAAAGCATCCAAGTTTTGAAGGGCTTGGATGCCGTGCGTAAACGCCCCGGTATGTATATTGGTTCTACCGGTATCGATGGACTACATCATCTAGTATATGAAGTTGTTGATAATTCTGTAGATGAAGCGCTTCAAGGGCATTGTGCGAATATCCTCATTTTTTTAGAAAAAAATGACATAATTCGTGTTGAAGATGATGGCAGAGGTATTCCAGTGGATATTCATCCTACTGAGAATATAAGCGCACTAGAGATAGTGATGACTCGCTTACATGCCGGAGGAAAATTTGACAAAAACGCTTATAGAGTATCTGGTGGTCTTCATGGTGTAGGCGTTTCGGTTGTAAATGCTCTTTCGACATGGTGCGAAGTTCATATTCATCTAAATGGAAAGATATATTATCAAAAGTATAAAAAAGGTATTCCCGAAGAAACAGTAAAAATATGTGGTGATACAACAAAGCGGGGAACAATAGTAAGATATCTACCGGATGACACAATATTTGAAACAACTACACATAATTTTGACATATTATCTAATAGACTGAGAGAACTAGCCTTTTTAAATAAAGGGATCCGTATTTCAATCATAGATGAACGTTTATCAATACCGAAAAGTCATGATTTTGTTTTTGAAGGCGGTGTTAAGAGTTTTGTTGAATACCTCAATAAAAGTAAAGTAGTTCTTCACCAAGAACCTATATATTTTATTGTAAATAAAGATGATGTAGAAGTTGAATGCGCGATTCAATATAACGATGGGTTCAATGAAAATATGTTTTCTTATGTTAACGGTATTAATACTAGAGAAGGCGGTACGCACCTTATCGGATTTAAATCAGCGTTAACGAGAACGTTTAACGAGTATTTAAAAAAGTCAAAGCTACAAAAGAAATTGGACGAGACTCTTTCCGGTGACGATGTAAGAGAAGGTTTGACCGCGATTTTATCAATTAAAGTAGCTGATCCACAATTTGAAGGTCAGACAAAAGGGAAATTAGGTAATTCTGAAATTAAAGGTATCGTAGAATCTTGTATTAATGAACAACTGACATTTTTCTTAGATCAAAATCCAAGTATCATTAACGCGATATTAGATAAAATGGTGCTTGCCGCGAAAGCGCGTATCGCCGCAAGACAAGCTCGTGACGCAACGAGAAGAAAAAATTTTCTTGAAAGTTCTGGCTTACCTGGAAAGTTAGCTGATTGTTCAGAGCGAGATCCATCAAAATGTGAGTTATATATAGTTGAGGGTGATTCAGCTGGTGGGTCTGCTAAGATGGGGAGAGACAGGAAGTTTCAAGCTATTTTATCTCTTTTTGGGAAAATGTTGAACGTAGAGAAGACAAGGATTGAAAAAGTTCTAGTAAATGAAAAACTTCAGCCAATAATCGCGTCTATCGGAGCGAACGCCGGACTGAATTTTGATATTACTAAAATACGGTACCATAAAGTAATAATTATGGCGGATGCTGATGTTGATGGGTCTCATATTAGAACCCTTTTATTGACTTTTTTCTATCGTTACATGACAGATCTTATTTCCCATGGGCATGTTTATCTAGCGATGCCGCCTTTATATAAAATAAATTATGAGAAGAAAATTAGGTATGCTTATGATGATCAAGAGAAAGACAAAATAATTCAAGAAACTGGAAAAGACCCAGATAAAATTGCGGTACAACGATATAAAGGCTTGGGAGAGATGAATCCCGATCAATTATGGGATACAACAATGGATCCTGATAAACGTAATATAATTCGGATACAACTAGATGATGCCGTTGAGGCCGACCATATTTTTTCGACACTAATGGGTGAGCAGGTTGAACCACGGCGTTTATTCATAGAAGAAAACGCTTTGAACGTGTCTAATTTGGATGTTTGAGAATCAGGAGATATAACTAATTATGTCTGATAGCACCGGTAGAGTAATACCAATAGCGATAGAGGATGAAGTAAAGACCGCATATTTAAACTATGCGATGTCCGTCATTGTAAGTCGAGCTTTACCGGATGTTCGTGATGGCTTGAAGCCTGTTCATAGACGCATTCTATATTCCATGGATGAGCTTGGATTACATCCGAATGCGGCTACAAAAAAATGTGCGCGTATAACCGGTGATACAATGGGAAAATACCATCCACATGGGGATTTTTCTTTATATGATGCTTTGGTCCGCATGGCGCAAGATTTTTCTCTCAGATATCCCTTGGTTCAAGGGCAAGGAAATTTTGGTTCTGTAGATGGTGATCCTCCAGCCGCTTCACGATATACAGAAGCGAAGTTATCAAAGATAGGAGATGAAATCCTCCAGGATTTGAAAAAAGATACCGTAGATTTTGTTCCTAATTATGATGAATCGTTAAAGGAACCGGTTGTTTTACCTTCAGGACTCCCAAATCTATTGATAAATGGGTCTAGTGGTATAGCTGTCGGGATGGCTACTAATGTCCCGCCTCATAATCTGAATGAGGTAGTAGAAGCCATTTGCGCACAAATCGATAATCCGAATATTGATATAGACACTTTGATGTCTTATGTAAAAGGTCCTGATTTTCCGACCGGGGGCATAATTTTTGGAAGGCGGGGAATACGAGAGGCGTTTATTACTGGGAGAGGGCGTATCACTGTACGTGGACGCTTTGAGATAGAAGTCTCCGCTGCGGGTAAAGAAGCGATTATTTTTACTGAAATTCCATACAATGTTAATAAGGCAAGCCTAATTATTCGTATTGCCAATCTTGTTAAGGATAAAGCGATTGATGGAATACAGGATTTGAGAGATGAGTCAGATCGTGATGGTATGCGAATTGTCATAGAATTAAAAAAAGGCGCGGTTACTCGAATAGTACTGAATCAGCTTTTTAATCATACAGCTCTTCAGTCTAATTTTTCAGTGAATAATTTGGCGCTTGTGCAAGGAAAGCCCAAGTGTTTGACATTAAAGGAAATGATTCATTATTACATAGAACATAGGGTTGATGTAGTAACAAGACGAACAAAATTTGATCTGAGGAAAGCTGAGGAAAAAGCGCATATTTTAGAAGGTCTTGTTATAGCTTTGGCGAATATTGATGAAGTTGTTTCTATAATAAAATCATCAAGAGATATTGAATCCGCAAAACTAAAACTGATGGAAAAATTTCTTTTAAGTGATGCTCAGACACAAGCAATTGTTGATATGCGTTTAGGGCGTTTAACTAGCTTAGAAGTTGAAAAGATTCAACAAGAGCTAGCGGAATTAAAAACGCTAATAGCATATCTAAATTCCTTACTAGATGATCCACAAAAACTAAGGAATGTTATTAAAGATGAATTGAAAAATATGGCAGATCGTTTTGGGGATGATAGAAGAACAGAAATACAAAATGATGAGATTGAGTCATTAAATATTGAAGATCTAATAAAAAATGAGGATATGATTGTTATTATATCAAGCTTAGGCTTTATTAAACGAGTCCCGGTTTCCGCTTATCGAAGTCAGGGGAGAGGGGGAAAAGGGTCTAATAGCGCGAAGTTGATGGAAGATGATTATGTTAAGCAGATATTTATCGCGTCTACACATGACTACATATTGTTTATTTCTAGTGCGGGAAAAGCTTATTGGATGAAGGTTCATCAAATTCCTGAGGCTAGTAGAACAGCCAGGGGTTCGCACATAAAAGCGTTAATAACAGTTTCAGCAAACGAAGAAATATCCGCGGTAGTATCAATAAAAGAATTTTCAGATACAAGTTATATATTTATGGGAACAGTTCGAGGCGTTGTTAAGAAAGTGAAGACTTCTCAATTTATTAACGCAAAAACTAGAGGAATTATTGCGATACGTCTAGATGAAAACGATTCTCTTATTAGCGCTATTCTTACTGATGGGCAGAGTAATCTCGTTTTGATATCAAGAAAAGGGCGCGCGTTACGAATCAAAGAAGCACAAGTTCGTCCTATTGGCCGTGCCTCTCGAGGTGTAACTGGTATACGGCTAAACCCTGATGATGAATTGTTGAGTGTTTTACGGGTTGATCAGGATGAAGCCATGATGATAATTTCGAGAAAAGGATTTGGAAAACGTGTCGCTTTTGAGGAATTTGCTATACATGGTAGAGGAACCGGTGGCCAACGTATATATACTGTTTCAGAAAAGACTGGTGAATTGGCTGGCTGCGTAACAGTGCTCGGTAATGATGAAATCATGTGTATTACAAGTCAGGGAAAGTCAATAAAGGTCTCGATTGAAGAAATTAACTTACTTGGGCGTTCAGCGCAAGGGGTTAAAATATTTAATATCGAGCAACCTGATTTTGTCATAGGTATTGATAGAATAGTCAAGGAAGAGCCTGAAATAGAGTAATATGTGTTTCACGTGGAACAAAAGTAATTAATAAGCTTAAACCCGACTATAAAGCGATAGCTTTTTTATTTCAATAAAGCACGGTACAATATCTTTAAACGATAGAGGTGATTTTCAATTATTGAAATCGTCTCTGTTGAATATTTTTATTTTTGAGCCTAGAAATTGTATTTGTTTATGTGTTTGCTTTAAATAAACTGGATAATATTGTGGGGGGTATATATGCTTGAAAAATCGTTTCTCTTTACTTCTGAATCTGTAAGTGAAGGCCATCCAGATAAATTATGTGATCAAATTTCAGATGCTATATTAGATGCGTGTTTATTGGATGATCCTGAAAGTAGAGTCGCCTGTGAAACCTTCGCTTCAACAGCGATGGTATTGGTTGGTGGCGAGATTACTACCAATACCTTTGTTGATATCCAGCAAATTGCTCGTGATGTTGTAAAAGATGTTGGTTATACTAACCCCTTATTTGGGCTTGATTATGAATCTATGGCTGTTTTAGATATGATTCATAGCCAATCACCTGATATTAGCCAAGGTGTTTCTGGCCAAGGGTTGGCTGAATATAAAGGGCAACAAGGCGCAGGTGATCAAGGAATGATGTTTGGGTATGCGTGTGATGAAACAACTGAACTTATGCCTTTACCTATAACACTAGCGCATAAAATTTTGGCGGCCGCAGCGGAGTTTAGGAAAAAGGGAATTATTACATGGCTTAGGCCTGATGCAAAAAGCCAAGTAACAATAAAATATGATAAAGGTGTACCTGTTCATATTGATACAGTAGTAGTATCGCATCAACATGATGAGGGCGTTAATTATCAAGATATTCGGAATGTAATTATTGAACAAATCATTAGACCCGTTTTAGAACCAACCGGGTTATTAAACTCTGAAACAAAGTACTTTATTAATCCCACTGGCAGATTTGTAATTGGAGGCCCTTTTGGCGATACAGGATTAACAGGGCGTAAAATTATTGTGGATACTTATGGTGGTATGGGCCGGCATGGTGGTGGCGCTTTTTCCGGTAAGGACCCTACTAAAGTAGATAGATCAGCTGCTTATATGGCAAGATATATAGCTAAAAACATTGTCGCGGCAAAGCTAGCAAAAAAATGTGAAATTCAATTGGCCTATGCTATTGGTGTTCCTTTCCCGGTCTCTGTATTAGTGGAAACCTTCGAAACATCCTTAGTACCAGAAAGAGTAATTGAAAAGGCTATTCCTTTCGTATTCGATTTATCTCCTTTTGGAATAATAAATTGTTTAGACTTGAGAAGGCCGATATATAGAAAAACCGCTACTTATGGTCACTTTGGGCGTGATATATTTAGTTGGGAGCGCTGTAATAAAGTTGATGCTCTTTTAAAGGAAGTGTCGCGATTAGGATAAGTGGTCTTTTCTACCGCTCCGGCGTGAAAGCGGGTTTTAACCGTTGACCAAGCTTCTATCGCCGGCTATACTCTGCTTCCTATTTGTTGACTTTATAGCGTCTTTTATAGTGATCGGAGGAATATAGATGAAACGAACATACCAACCCAGTAAGGTGAAGAGGAATAGGAAATTTGGGTTTCGCGCTAGAATGAAAACTCGTAGTGGTCGAATGATACTAAAAAGACGTCGAGCCAAAGGGCGCACTAAATTATCGGTCGCTGACGAAAAGAAACCGTATTAATCATTCAAGCGTTTGATGAATAGTTCGGAGGCCGCTTCTCAAAAGCTTCCGCCACGCATTAGGCTCTGTGATAGAAGAAGAATTTCTGATCTTTTTGCTCGTGGTTATCGTGTTAGCGTTGATGGAGCGAAGCTTTTTTATTTAAAGAATGGCTTAGAATATTCTAGAATAGCGTTTCCTTTAAGAAAAAAATTTGGGAATGCCGTTCGAAGGAATAGGTCGAAGCGGTTAAGCCGAGAGGTTTGCCGTAAACTTATAAGGGCGACCGCCCAGGGTTATGATTTGCTATTTTTCGCTTATCCAGGATACGATTCGTATTCCCTTCGGGAAAATCAATTCATTGACTCGTTGACTAAAGCTGGGTTGTTGCGTACGGTGCCTTAGTGGAACGAATTATCAAGAGATTCGTATTGGCTCTTATCTGGTTTTATCAAAAAGCCATTTCACCGTATTTCCCTGCTAGTTGCAGATATGTTCCAACCTGTTCTAAATACGCTAATGAAGCGATTGTAAAATATGGTCTTAAGAAGGGTGTCCACTTAGGCGTAAAAAGAATATTGCGTTGTCATCCGCTACATAAGGGTGGATTTGATCCGGTACCATAGTTTGGGGTGTTAAATGGAAAAGCGAACATTATTGGCCATTGTTCTTTCGGTCATTGTAATATCTGCGAGTTTTTTTATTCAAAGTATTTTTTACCCGCCGCAACCAGTAGGTGAAGCGACATTAACTGAAGCATTACAGCCCGTAGGCAGTGAATCTACACAGCGGAATGCTCTTGAAAAGCTTGCTGTGCCTGTTGGAATTCCTGTTGCTGTCACCGATGATTCTTTAACTCATTTCGAACAAAATGTTACTATTTCAACAAATAAAATTAAAGTTGTTCTTTCAAATTACGGCGGTAATATTACTTCGTTTAAACTATTAGAACACAAAGATAAGGACGACTATGTAGAAATGGTGCTTCCTGGGGAAAGCGAATCAAAAGCATTCACTATTTCTTTTGGCGATAAAAACACTCAACCTGTAAATGACTTCTTTATTATTAAGCGAATTTCAGATTATATAGTCGAATTTTCCAATACATATACTTTACAGGATGGGACAGCAGAAGATCCAATTCCTTTTGAATTAATTAAGCGGTATGAATTCAAACCCGATGAATATATGTTTGAGCTGAGCGTTACTATAGATGCTGGATATGCGCGGATACCGCTAAATTTCAATAATTACGCTTACACTCTTGCAACCGGGCCACAGATTGGGCCAAGTTTCGCTAAATTGTCAAATAATTATGAGTATAGGCGATACTATACATATGCTGATGGGAAAAGAAAAACACAAAAAGTGAGTACGAAGGCTGATACAGAAATTGATGGACGAGTTTCTTGGGCGGCTGTTGCAGGTAAATACTTTACCTTAATCGCTATTCCAGACGCGACTGAATATACGATTAATTTTTCCTCAAAACCTGAAAATGGTATAAATGAAGTATCGAAACTCATTTTTTCTAGGCCGGCGATTAGCAATTCAAAAAACACTGATGTGTATAGGTTCTATATGGGGCCAAAGACACAAAAAGCGTTAGGACTTTATAATAGTTCCGATGATAACGCTTTCAAGTTGCGCGATAGCAATATTACCGCGGTTGTTGATACTAGTGGTATTCTCGCACCGCTTGAATTCATTATGAAATGGCTATTAATGATTTTTTATAGTGTCATTCCCAATTATGGGGTGGCAATTATCCTTCTTACTATAGTTGTAAAGGGATTAATGTTCCCGCTTACAAAAAAAGGCTCACAATCAACCTTGAAAATGAAGGCGCTGAGTCCCAAAATTAAAGATATTCAGACTAAGTATAAAGATAATCCTAATAAAATGAATATGGAAATGGCTGAATTGTATAAGAGTGAGGGCTATAATCCATTATCCGGTTGTTTGCCGATGCTTCTTCAGATACCATTCTTTTTTGCTATGTATAATCTTTTTAATAATCATTTTGATCTCCGTGGCGCTATGTTTATTCCTGGATGGATTCCTGATCTATCCATACCCGAATCAATTTGGAATTTTTCTCCTATAACAATCCCAATTCTTGGATGGTCCAACTTACGGTTATTACCATTTATTTATTTATTTTCTCAACTGATGTATGCGAAAGTGACGCAAACTCCTGATCAGCAATCAAACTCTCAGATGAAGATTATGCTCTTCGCAATGCCAATTATGTTCTTTTTTATTCTTTATGATGTTCCATCGGGCTTGTTGATCTATTGGATCTTGTCAAATCTTCTTACACTGGTTCAGCAAGTTGTTATCAATAAGTTTTTTATTAATCAAGCCCCAATGGTTGAGCCAGTAAAACAGAACGTTATCGCGCCAAGTAAATCAAAGAGACGGCGCTAATACAAATGGTATTTTCACTCTAAGGAGTATATATATGGTTTTTGAATTTGAAGGTCGAACTGAGAAAGAAGCGATTGAAAAAGCTATTGATGAGCTTGAATTGGAAAAAGACACGTTTGATGTGGAAATTATTGAAAATCAACGTTCTGGTATATTTAAAAAGGGCTATGTAAAGATACGAGTGCACACTGATGTTAAAAGCGTGAGTGAAAAGCTTCATAATGAGAACGAAATAGGTACAGAAAAAAAAGACAAAGCCGGTGTTCAATTTATTCCAGATGATGAGCTAGAAGGGAAAATAATAGAATTTTTAGAAACATTGATAGATAAAATGGGATATAACGCTAAAGCTTCTGTTGCCTATCGAGAAGATAAAAAAATTGGTATAAAAATAGACTCAAGCCAATCATCTATTCTAATTGGGAAAAAAGGAAAGAATTTAGATGCTCTTCAATTAATTACAAATATATACCTTAGTAAATTAAGTGATATGGATATACGTGTTGTCTTAGACAGTGAGAATTATCGGATTAGACGCGAGGAGAATTTGGTTCGACTTGCGTATAGCGTAGCTGAAAGTGTTAGAGAGACTAAGGGTTCTGTATTGTTGGAGCCTATGAATCCTTTTGAACGACGTTTGATCCATACGACACTTAATGATATTAATGACGTTGGTACAAAAAGTGAGGGAGAAGGCTTATATAAGCAGGTTCGCGTTTTCTATAATGGTGTTCGATTATAGGGTATCTTCTAAGATCGTGCTTAAACAGCCAACAATGGATTTATCTAGTTTTTCCTTTTCCGCCTCTTCCTTCAATATAAGTATAGCTCTTTCTTTTGAGACCGCTTTTTTATATGGACGATCCGCGGCTGTTAACGCGTCATAAATATCAGCGACTGTTAATATTCTTGATTGGATGGGAATGTTTTTCGCTGTTGTGTGATTGGGATAGCCTGACCCATCAAGAAATTCATGGTGATTTAAAATATATTCTGGTATTCGAGCGTATTCTGGAGGCCAAGGGATACGCTTAACGAATTCATATGAATAAGCGACATGCTTTTCTATTTGAGCCCTTTCATATATATTAAGTGACCCGCGTTTTGTTCTAAGATTAAGCGTTTCCTCATCGGTTAATATTGGAATAAGCTCTCCATCGATACCTGTTGAGTTGGGAAGCGGAAATGCTCGAATAGCTCCAAGTAATTCATCTGGATCTTTGCTTAATAGTGCTGGTTCATTTAGTTGATCTATCAAGCTGTGGATGTTTGTTAACTCTTTTCTGATATTTTCTCTTTCTTTTTCATAGCGGGCATATTGGGAAAAATCACTATTTCTCTGTTTTTTCAAGTAATCATAGTCAATGTTTCTTAATAGGTATTTGTGTCTAAGGCATAGTAGTGAATAGTCGCTTGGATATAGCTTTTTTGCCTTAAGGAATATATATGGGTCGATGTATATTTTCCCAAAATCATGAAGTATTCCAGCGTAATTAAGTTCCTTTAAATTAATAGCGTCTGGATGTGATTCATCAATGCCCTTAAGCTCGTTTATCCTATTAGCAATAGAAACTGAGTATTGTGCGACACGAAAAGAGTGCCCGCTAGTGGGCGGATCTCGTGTTTCAACTGCCTCAACCGCTGCCATGACAAAATTCTCAAACTGGCTCTCTATTGTGTTAACCATTCTTGAATTTTCAAAAGCTATAGCCGCTTGAGCGGCTATAGCTTCCATAATCGCGATATAGCGCTCTTTGAAGGGTGTTACTTTCATCTCAAAATCAGCGTAATCACGTAGGATAATAGTGTCTGGATCTTTCCCTAGTGACTCATCTAGTTCTTTTGAGTTTATCATCTGGATTACTCCAATGATTGTACCCTTATGGTTTATCATGGGTACCGCCAAAACAGATTTTGAACGGTATCCATGAATCTGGTCAAAAGCTCTATTGAATTCATAAGGCTCTTCACCAGAAAGATAATATACATCTGGGATACTAAGGCTTTTTCCCGTAAGAGAGACATATCCCGCAATAGAGCGTAGGGTCCGTGGAAGAACGAATTCTTCATATGGAAGGTGTTTGGAAATGGTATGTGAGTATTTAAAGCGAATTACTGGAGTATTATTAACTGTATCTGCTATAAATATACTACCGGCATCAGCGCCGGTAATTTTCCGACTTACCTCTAATATTTTACGGAATAAAGTGTCTAAATCTCTAATCCGCATTAAATCACGGCCAACTTCTATAAGGTATGTTTGGTCGCGATAGGCGTCAAGTAACTCTTCATAGCTTATTGGAGTGTCCATTAGAATATATATTAACTATATTCCGTATTGAAGCAAGCGAATGTAACATTTAGAATAAGCTTGTGTTGGAACTACTTTTAGGTACTGAGGAGCCTGATAAAGTTGTTGATCGCCTTATAGCTACTAATTATTTAGAAGAATTCTGTATTTATATCAAGCCTAATATCCGTTATATTTCGCAATTGATACATTCGGGCTTCTTAATTATGTCAGCTTTGACGCGGAATAAAAACGAAGGCGTAGAAAATATACTAGTACCAAAGCTTCATAATAATCGTATGGTGTTGGATTTTAAGTCCTTACATATACCACGTCGGATAGAGTCTAAATTAGCCTTGTATAGCCTATATTTTGATACTGATTTTAATAGAATTATTGAGCGTTGTATATCTAGTCATGGAGATGCATGGTTAACGCCGTTCTTGATAGGCTATTTAGTTAAACTTCGTGAGAAAAAGATAGACAATCGTGTAAAAATAGTTTCATTCGCGCTGTATCGGGATAAACGACTTGTTGCCGGTGAATTTGGAACACTTGTAGGTTCAATATATACAAGCTATTCGGGCTATCACGATGAAGATTCGGCAGGGACAATCCAGATGATACTAACAGCCCATTTCTTGGAAGGAAGGGGTATAAAGTTTTGGGATTTGGGAATGCCGGCGGAATATAAGAAACATTTAGGAGCTGTAGAGTTATCTCGTGTGGAATTTATTCGTTTATTTAGGGGTGTTAGAAATATGTGTTGCGGGCTTTTTCGTAATGATAGCATCGATATTTCTGATAAAGGCTCTAATATCAGCGGGGTGTAAGCTTGAATTTGAGTATAATGCTTCCTCAAAAGAGTAGCCTATTTCTAGACATAGTTGTTTATTTATTTCTGGTAGTTCAGTTAAGGAAGAGACATATTCATACGGGGTCATTGAAGATAGAAAGGGTTTTCCTTTTTCAAAGCCCCAATGAATTAGTTTAAAGAAATATTTAACAAGTATTCCTATTTCTCTTTGCTTTTTCTTATTTTTATTAGAATTAGTTATACTGTCTAGCCGTTTCTTCACAATTGTCAGATTTTCTAAATCATATGTAGGATCTGAATATTCTTGCTTGTTCCTTCTTGAAAAAAGAACTATAAAAGCTCGGAATTTTTGTTTAATAAAAGAAATGAATGAAAAATTCTTGAATACCTTATAGAGGTGTTTTGAGAAAAGCGGTTTAATAATAAACCATATTAGGAAAAACCCTGTAACGCTTAAGCCTACTATTTTCAAAAAAAGCCAAATATGGCTTAAATCAATAGTTTCTCTCGCTTCCATAGCCTCGCGTAAGGCGACCAAGCTATCATCGGCTTGTATATTTGATAAATAATCTAAATTGTATATACCATCTTGGCCTTTAAATAGACTTGAAAGCCAATCAAAAAAAGCTTCAATCCACGAAAGTGGTAAAAGGCTTGTATTTCTGGAGAGCGCCAAAGCCAAAATACAGGAGACTATGAGGATATAAGCGCCAAAGACTAGACGTTGGGACTGAAGTTTGCGATCAACATATAAACCTTCGCCGGCATGATATTGATCCGCGATGAATTGTATTTTAAAAAGATGAACTATAAAAGGTAAGATAATTGATAGTAGGGAAAATGTTAAGGCTAATGTGGAAATGTTTAATCCATAAGCCTTAATTGATAACCAATATATTAACACTGTCGCCGCTAGCCCATTTACTATACGAGATACACGTTTCATTCCGATAATTGAATCTTGTGATAGGGTTTGTGTGTCGCGTACCGCGTTTTGAAGCTCAATTCCTGATTTTCCATTAATTTCTAATAAAAAATACTCACGGTTTCTAAGAACACTCTGAATATATGCTGTGAATAACCATTGAGAACTAGCTAGAATAACAGCTGTGACATTAATAGGTGCTGGAATAAACGCGTTAATAGCGAATATACCTTTACTGAGTGAAGCGATAATATAGACGAAAACAATGATTAGAATCCCTTCTCTTATGAGCGCGGAAAATTCTAAATGGACTTTTTTTCTTAGATTTCCTAGAGCGATAGCTATTAATCCGACAAATAATAAAATTAGAGAGGCTAAGAAGTTTGTGGGGATGACCTTTTTGGCGAAGCTTTCTGTAATGAAGCTAATAGTCGCTAATGGGATGGCCGGGATTAAAAGAGCCGCCAGAGGAGAAAAGAATTTAGTAAAAAGTATATCTTTACCTAAGTTCATATTGTTCCATATTTTTGGTTTGAATCCCTTGTTCAAGAAATATTCTATCGTCTTCGGGTGTAAGGTCAGCGACATATTGTAAATATGAGCCGCCTTTTTGTTTAGCTACTTTTTCTCGTGTTAAAGATCCTTCTAGATCTCTTGGTCCGAGATAGACAACACTCGCCTTATACGGAGATGTAAGGATACGATAGAAAAAAGGATCATTTGATAATGCTGTTTGTGTTTCTGCGGCTTGGACTCGAGATAAACAATCCAATATAGGGAGAGCTGACCCAGATACAGGAGGAATATATAAGGAATTGTCTTCTTCATGAAGGATTCCATAAATATGTATTCCAGTGGGTTGGCCTACTGATATAGCGCTTACTGTTAATGTTGCCGCTATAGAAATCGCCGTTTCAGTCATAACATAACGGCTTTTTAATTTATACTTTTGAAGGCGTAAATCTAATAATAAAATAAGTGGGGCTTCTATTAGATTCTCATAACTATTTGTGACTAGTTTTCCCGTTTTAGCTACGATTTTCCAATTAATACGCTTAAGTTCATCTCCCATCACATAATCCCTTATAGCCCTATATCGAGTTGTATCCTCATTTATCGGGTTGGAAGAATGGATCGTTCCTTGAGGCGAGCCAATTAAAGGGCTGTATAAAGCATTTGTAAGACTTGGAAATATTATGACAGGACAGCGACGACAATCAGTAATTTTCTTTTCTGTTCCTCCAAAAAAGGAACGAAGTCTTATTGATGCTGGGCCTAGCTCGTAAATACCGCGGTCGCGACCTCTTATTTTATAAAGAAAACGTATACGTTTACGGCCAGGTACACTGATAAAGCGGCGTGTAATATCGGATGAAACTAACGCGCTTGTTGGATCAAAGAGAACCGCGCCAATAATTGGGAAAAAAGATCGATTTTCTAAATAGAGTTCAACATTAAATGCGATTCCGCAAAAACCACGGAGAGAGGTATCTTGTCTAATTATCCTAATACCCGAACTTATTAATTTTAAATAGATTTTATCCAGGATAACTACACTAAGAAACAATAAGATAAAGCCTTGAATAATTCTTATTGGAGTAAAAAGATATACAAAGAATAAGAAAATAATGCCGACGCGCGGCGCCGTCACAAGCCCTCCTTGAACGCAGGGATAGGGACTCGTTCAATAATTGATTTTATAACTCGGTCCGCTGTTATGCCCCTGATTTGGGTTTCTGGCTGCAGAACGACACGCTTTCTAAAAACATCAGGAGCCAAGTCTTTAATATCATTGGGAACAACATAAGACCGTCCCGCTAAGGCAGCCGAAGCTTGAGCCGCTTTATATAGGGCAAGGGAACCCCGTGGAGATACACCGAGACGGAGTGCAGCATCACCACGTGTTTCATTGATAAGAGCGAGTATATAAGAGCGAAGTCCCTCATCTACATGAATTTTTGTGATATAGCGCTGTAATTCCAAAATATCTTCAGCCGCGCAGAGAGGTTTCAAATCTGTCACGGGATGATTTAAGCGTCTTTGGCTTTCCAGAATAAGCGCTTCCGCTTCGCTTGCGGGATATCCAATGTCAACAGATAAGAGAAAACGATCTTTTTGAGCTTCCGGCAAAGGAAAGGTTCCCTCAAATTCGATAGGGTTTTCTGTTGCGATTATGAAAAAAGGATCGGGTAATTCATATACTGATCCGTCTATAGAAACTTGCCGTTCGCCCATTGCTTCTAATAATGCGGATTGTGTACGGGGTGTCGCGCGGTTTATCTCATCAACAAGGACTATATGAGAAAAAACAGGACCATGTCGAAATATAAAATCATTTGATGCTGGCATCCAAATAGAAACGCCAAGCACATCAGCGGGCATTAAATCAGGAGTACACTGGATACGTTTGAAGCTCATCCCAAGAGTCGCTGATAAAGCTCGCGCGACTATGGTTTTCCCTGTTCCTGGAACATCTTCCAAAAGAATATGCCCTCGGGCTAAAATACTTATAAGAATTTTTCTTATTACACCGCGTTTCCCGAAGAAGATGGATTCAACTTGATCACTAATTGTTTCTGACCATTTTTTTATTTCTAAAGGTCCTTGGGTCACGGTATTGCTCTCCTTTACTGTTTGTCTGGATATTTAATGCTTAAATGGAGTTCGTCCAATTGTTTAGGATCAACCTCGTTAGGACAATCATCCATTGGGCTTACCGCAAAACTGTTTTTTGGGAAAGCTATAACTTCCTTAATTGATGTTTGTCCAGACATGATCATCACTAAGCGGTCAAGCCCTGGAGCTATTCCGCCATGAGGAGGCGCTCCATATTTGAAAGCGCTAGTTAGAAAACCAAACCTACGTTCCGCCTCTTCTGGATCAAAGCCAACTATAGAAAACACCCGTTTTTGCATTTCAGGATCGTGTATACGTATTGAACCGGAGGCAAGCTCAAAGCCGTTAAGAACAAGATCATATAACTCGCCTTTAACTGAACCTGGATCGCTTTCCATTGTGGCGTGATATTTTTCTTGTGGCCATGTGAACATATGGTGAGCGGCTTCCCAGCGTTGTTCTTCTTCATTGAATTCAAAAAGGGGAAAATCCACAATCCATGCAAATTCAAAGCGCGTAGGATCACAGAAGCCAAGATCCTTCCCTAGTTTTGATCTAACCGCGCCTAAGGATATATTGGCGATGTTGCGCTTCACATCCGCGACAAGAAGCAAGAGATCCCCCGCTTTAGCGTTTAAGTCAGAGATTATATCTTTAGCTAGTAGAGGGTCTGGAAATTCAGCCAAAGGCGTTTCCTGCGAAGGGTTAAAAAATTTCGAGACTCCCCCCTCAAGTTTTACTAAGCCTGCGGGGTCTTGTTGTACTTTCATCCAAGCAAGGCCTTTGGCTTTAAATATTTTTGCTGTTGACTCCAAATCTTCTATTTGTTTTCGTGAGTAATCGCACTTGCCTGGTACGAGCAACGCTTTAACAACGCCTCCCGCGTTAAGAACGTCTTTGAAAGCGGAAAAGCTAGAACGACGGGCGTACTCACTAAAATCAGTCATTTCAAGATCGAAACGTAAGTCTGGTTTATCGGAGCCATATAGTTCCATCGCGGTATCAAAGGAAATTCGCCTGAATTTAGTTGGGAGTGAAACATCAAGAGTCTTTTTGAATACATGTCCCATTAAACCTTCTACTAGGGTTAAAATATCCTCTTGATCAACAAAGGACATTTCAATATCGATTTGTGAGAATTCAGGTTGGCGATCACCTCGCGCATCTTCATCCCGATAACATCTCGCTATTTGAAAATATCGATCAAAGCCCGAAACCATCAATAATTGTTTATATAGCTGAGGCGATTGCGGTAATGCGTAAAATTTCCCTGGATAGATACGTGATGGAACGAGATAATCTCTTGCCCCCTCTGGTGTTGACTTTATAAATGTTGGGGTTTCAATCTCGAAGAAATCCCGAGAAATAAGATACTCGCGAATGGCAAAGGCGACATCATTGCGAAGTTTTAATCTTTTTTGCATATTAAAGGAGCGAAGATCAAGATATCGGTATCTTAAGCGTAAATCTTCTTTTGCGTCAGAGTCTTCCTCTATTTGAAAGGGGAGGACCTCGCATTTGTTAAGAATGATCAACTTATGCGCGACGACCTCAATTTTCCCTGTTGGCATTTCAGGATTAATCATTGATTCCGGTCTTGATCTAACGTTACCCTCTACCGCGATACAATATTCATTTTTAAGTTCGGCTGTGATGGCTTTTAGTTCTTGGATGGAATCTTGGTCAATAACGACTTGTGTGATGCCGTAACGATCGCGAAGGTTAATGAAAGTAATACCGCCGTGATCCCGCTTCCGGTGTACCCAGCCATTTAACGTAACTAGGGTATTGGTATCCTTTCCCCGTAAAGAGCCGCAATTGTGAGTTCGTTTCATACTATCCATTTGATTACTATACTCATAGCTTCCATCATGAGTCCACTAGGCCAAGGTCTTCGTTGCTTGTTCTTTATTTAGGTTATGTATCTGGATCTCCTTATACCGCAAAGATTTTAAAAGATGTTGGCTTAAAATTAATGGAACCCTCCGCTCCTTGAGAGAGAATAGCCTTTATTTGAGGAAGTTCTTCCGTTAATTGGGCTTCCCCATCAAGAAGCAATCGAATTGTGTATATGTTTCGTTCGCCATCATACGGTGAAGATCTTTCTATTAGTCCGCGGAAATAGAAGCCCGCTTTTTCTCTTTCCGAGAGGATGGTGATATTCTCAGGTCGGAAACATAGTTCGGCGGGACCGTCGCGAAGTCTTTTCTCATAAATAGCAAGGGAAGATTTATTAAGGCAATATGGCGAGGAAAAAGATCCTTCATGAACAAAGCCGGTAATCGTGTTTACGCCATTTATGGATAACAAGGCCATTGTTGTTTTATCAAAAGGGTTTTGATATAGCGATTCCGGTGATCCGAATTGGAGGGGTTTACCCTCGTTGATAACTAAAAGATTTTCCGCTAAAGCTAAAGCGTCTGCCGCATCATTGAATGTAAAAATTGTTGTAATACCATAATGAGCTATTAGGCTCTTTAGAAAGGCTCTTGTTTCTTCATGGAGTCTTGCGTCAAGATGTATGAGTGGTTCATCCAATAATAATAACTGTGGCGGTTTTTCTTGGGGCCGATTACTCGCTCTACCTATAGCTACTAATTGCTTAATGCCTTCTGGTAAAATCTCTATACATTTTGGAAGATATTCTGGATCAATCCCAAGTTCATGGGCAACATGAATAATTGCGGGATCTATATGTTCTTTTTTAACATGTGCGACTCTTAAGGGGAAGGCGATGTTTTCTCCAGAATTCATAACTGGATATAATGCGTAATCTTGAAAAACAAGGCCGATGCGTCTTTCGTTACATGCGATCTGGTCTATTCGTATCTTTCCCGCGAAGATTGCGCCAGAATCTAAAGGGATAAGACCAGAGATTGCCTTTAAAAGTAACGTTTTCCCAGATCCCGAAGGGCCTATTATTCCCAAAGTTCCCCCAAGTGGGAGCTCAAAGTTAATATCACTCACAGCGAAATAATTACTATCTGATTGAAAATGGGCGCTTAAATGTCGAACCGCGAAAATATCGCTTCTTGGGACTTCGTATACGGTATTCATAGCCTTAAATAAACGTTTTTGAGAATCTATGTAAATAGATAGATCAGATTCTAGAATACGAAGCGCGGTTCCTACTTTAAATGCTGGTAATTCGCCACGTTTAATCAGATTATAAACTGCTTGATTTGTTATATGAAGTTGTGAGGCTGTTTCTTTAACAGTTAAGCTTTGATTTCTTGCCATTGTATTACGCTCTCTTATAAGCTGTTATAAGCTATTATAAGACATTATAATATTATTGCAAATTTATACTCGTGTATAAGTCAAAACCCGTGTTTAAAATTGGTTTCTTATAGATGTGTAGAGTCAACAACCACCACCAAAGGTGGTGGCTTGAATACAGGGCTCTAAAAGAGCCCTTGTTGTTGTTCGATATCCTCTTCGAGCCGCTCCTTCTCTTCCTGATATTTCACGTACTTTCTAATCTTTTCTTCATCAAGACCGACTGTCGATATACAATAACCGCGGCTCCAGAAATGGTTCCCCCAGTACGGTCGTGTTTTCAATGATTTATTCTTTTGGAAAAGTGCTATCGCACTTTTCCCTTTCACTACTCCCATATACTCCGATATCGATATTTTGGGCGGAAGTTCTACCACTAAATGTATATGGTCCAGCATGATATTCAATTCCAATATTTCTGCGTTTTTCCATTCACTGACCGCACGTATCTTTTTCTCGACAAATGCCGCAATATCGCTCTGTAATATCCGGTATCTATATTTTGGCGTCCACACTATGTGGTATTTGCATTGATACAGCACATGCGCGAGCTTCTTCCATTCACCCATAACATTATTTTATACGATAACTATCTGTATGCAAAGCAAGTCATTACATTACCACCGCCAAAGGCGGTGGTTTCTTAA
>CAZJJK010000042.1:0-25134 GCA_964546285.1 uncultured Treponema sp.
GGCGCCGCAGTGTTTACAGACAAAGCGGGGGATGAGGCCTCTTGACTTGGTGGGGAAGGAGCCGAAGCGGCGAAACCAGGGAGAATTCGATGCGATTGCGCGCTGGTGGTAGGCGCAGGCGGGGTTGGGACAGAACTCGGGACTATCGATGGTGACGAGGCGGGAGGCGGGTTGAGCCATGGTAAACCTCCGTTGGAAATGGAATAGGGTCCATATACCGGTACGGGGGAAAGAAGTGTCCCGCTTGTGTTTTGGGAAAAGTTTGTAAAAAATATTTTCAACAGAATTGGCAGCAGTTAGTTATACCTGAATCCGTACAAAAGTCAACAACCACCACCAAAGGTGGTGGCTTGAATACGGGTCTCTAAAAGAACCCTTGTTGTTGTTCGATATCCTCTTCGAGCCGCTCCTTCTCTTCCTGATATTTCACGTACTTTCTAATCTTTTCTTCATCAAGACCGACTGTCGATATACAATAACCGCGGCTCCAGAAATGGTTCCCCCAGTACGGTCGTGTTTTCAATGATTTATTCTTTTGGAAAAGTGCTATCGCACTTTTCCCTTTCACTACTCCCATATACTCCGATATCGATATTTTGGGCGGAAGTTCTACCACTAAATGTATATGGTCCAGCATGATATTCAATTCCAATATTTCTGCGTTTTTCCATTCACTGACCGCACGTATCTTTTTCTCGACAAATACAGCAATATCGCTCTGTAATATCCGGTATCAATATTTTTGCGTCCACACTATGTGGTATTTGCATTGGTACAGCACATGCGCGATCTTCTTCCATTCACCCATAGCATTATTTTATACGATAACTATCTGTATGCAAAGTAAGCCATTACATTACCACCGTCAAAGGCGGCGGTTCCTTAAGCATTAATAGAGAAAGTCAGAATCATCTCCATGTTGTATAGTAAGTTAACCACAACGACACAAACATCTGGAAGGTGATAATGGCTTTCGTGATTCAATCTACCACTGAACGGCTTGAAAGTGTAGCGGGACTGGCTCTGGTTGGCGAAATTGCCAAGCGATCCGGCCTCACCCAGCTTCTTGGCCGTCGGTGCTCCATGAACAACGCCCTTGTCTGCATGTACGGGTTATTGGCGCAAGGACGATGAAGTTTTGAGGAAATCGATTTATACCGCGTCAACGATCTATTCGCGCAGTCGTTTGGTTTATCATTCGTTCCCGCCCAAGAAACGTTGCGCCTATACCTGGAAAGGTTGGCCGCTGAGCCGGACCTTGTCGCGAACATCCGCACCTGCAACAGCGCCATCCTCAAGCGGGCAAAACTCACACCAATTGAAATCGCGGGGCGGAAGTATCTCCCGGTCAATGTCGATGTCTCCATTTTGGACAACTCCGGTTCGCAAAAGGAAGGGGTTAGCCGGACCTATAGGCGGACCAACGGCTATGCGCCGATCTTCAGCTACATCGGAACTGAAGGATACATGCTCGATTGCGAGCTTCGACCCGGATCGCAACATTGCCAGAAGGAAACGCCGGATTTCCTACGACGGAATCTCTCGGTTATCGCAAGCTTACCGAACGCGGCGCATCCGCTGTTGTTTCGCTTGGATGGCGGCAATGATGCCATCGATACCATCAAAACCTTTGCCGAGCAAGCGGGCGCTTCTCCCTTTTTCATTATCAAGCGCAATCTTCGCCGCGAATCCGTCGCCTAATGGCAGGATATGGCCCAAACGCTTGGACAGAAACGGCAAGATCGTCCCGGAAAGGATGTCTACACCGGCGTGATTACCAAACACCATCCGCAGGCTGATCAAGACATGCCCGCCTTCAATATCGTATTCCAGGTGACTGAATGCACAATCGACGCTCAAGGCAAGCGCTTATTGGTGAGCGACCTTGAATTAGAAACCTGGTGGACCAATATGTATGAGTCCCCGGAGGCCGTGATCGCGCTCTACCATGACCACGGTACTAGCGAGCGGTACCACAGTGAATTGAAAAGCGATAGGGGCGTCGAGCAACTTCCTTTGGGAAAGATGAAGGTAAACGCGCTTATCCTTAACTTGGCCATGATGGCCTTCAATACCCTCCGCCTAATTGGTCAGCGGGCGTTGGACAAGGCAGCGTTGCTTCCCCTGAAAATCGAAGCGCCCCGCAAGCGATTGCGGAAAGTATTATCCGACTTGATCTACATCGGCTGCAAGCTGGTGTATCGTAGCCGTCACTGGAGGCTCTATATCAACAAGAAAAATCCCTGGCTTCCGGTATTCCGCGAACTCTATGCCGAAGCGCTCGTATAACGATTCACCGTGCGTACTGAAAAACCATGAGACTCGCCAAAAAACCGCCCTAATAAAGCTTGGATTAAAGTCCATTTTTTTCCTCTTTTTTTTGTCCTAATTGAAGATAAGTATACTTCTGAAACTAATTTCAATAAATAGAGGCGCTTTCAAAAGTCTTCAACTTTTGAAAGCCGACAATAATGGCAAGCGCAGTTTTATTGCTATTATTTGTATTGTATGTAGATAATAATCCTCGCAATAAAACTGTGAGAGGTTCTTGCGAAAGTAACCGACTTTTGCAGGAACCTCAATACTCTATTTTATAAAAGAAAATATACTTGCGACAGTCCGCAAAGGGCTGATACACTCAGCCATCATGGCAGAGACGCCACAGCCACCCGTCTACCTCCAGATAGCGCTTGATGTCGCTTCAAGAATCTCACGCGAAGAATTACCTCCAGGCACAAAGATTCATGGCCGCTCAGTAATGGCCGGCGAATATGGTGTTTCACCTGAAACGATACGTCGGGCTCTCTGTCTTCTTGAGGACATGAAGGTAGTTGAG
Organism: uncultured Treponema sp.; assembly: GCA_964546285.1. Lineage (GTDB taxonomy): Bacteria > Spirochaetota > Spirochaetia > Treponematales > Breznakiellaceae > CAZJJK01. Next base: position 2,837 of record CAZJJK010000042.1, read on the forward strand.
ATAAAAGAAAAAAGTGGAGCCAAGGTTCTTTCCGTTGAAAACGCTCGTTCATATATAGAAAGATTCAGCGCTAAAAGCGGGATAAAGATTTTACAGGGAGAGTTAAAAGCCACGATACAAGCTCAGATGGATCTTCATAAGCGAACGCTTGATTTAATCTCAAAACTAATGGATAGCGCCGATCGGTTCTCTCGGACTAATCCCTTTCAAAATCTTGAACTGGACATTAAGACATCTTCCCCAATTATTGGAAAGACGCCCGCTGAACTCCGGCTCTGGCAAAACACGGGCGCGACCCTTATAGCCGTTCGTCGTGATGAAAAGCTTATATTGTCGCCAGGCCCTTATATCCGTTTTGAGGAAGGCGATAGCCTAATATTCGTGGGCGATATGCGGGCTGCCGATGCCGTGCAAGCTCTAATCAACGGAGACATGATAAGCGAGCCCAACTAACAGTATTTTTAGAACCTACCTTTCATTGAATATTCTTATACTATTGAGTTTCTCGCGGTTTTATTGTGAATTTTTCAATCTATTTACATTACCTATTATCACGCCTATCGAGAGTTAGCTGAGAAGTGTGTGGCTCCCGTCCGAATTCCGTTCTCGTACTAAAAACGATGGAGATTACTCTCCTGTATCTTGTTGACAACTGCCAACTTTATAATTATTATTAAGTTGTCAGATATTAGGAGGATACGTATGAGTAACGTACGCACACTCGGTTTCACTCTTGCCGCGATCGCCCTGATCGCGAGCCCACTTTTCGCCGCTGGTGGCGTTGAAAAGGAAGCTACCATTTCCTTTGCTGGGTCCGGCGGTTATCCACCGTTCAATTTTATCACCGAAGATGGGGATGTCGACGGATTCGATGTTGATATAGCCCGCGAAATAGCCAAACGCATGGAACTAACGTTGGATTATAAGACAACCGCTTGGGATGGCATTATTGAGGGGCTACGCGCCTCACGATATGACGGCGTTCTAGGTTCAATGGGTATAACGGAAGAACGAAAGAAAATCGTCAATTTTTCCACGCCTTATTACTATTCTGGGCCTCAGCTAATAGTCCGAAAGAATTCGGGCATCACCGGTCCCGAAGAGCTAGACTCTTCAAAAACCATTGCACTTGTAACTGGTACCACCTTTGAGCAGGATGCGGAAAAACTCGGCGTTAAAATCAGACTGTACGAAGATGACAATCAGACCCTCATGGAATTGATCAATGGCCGAGTTGACGCGGTCCTTACTGATCGTATCGTAGGCCTCAACGCTATCGCGAAACTTAAAGGCGGCGATCAATTGGAACTCGCGGGTTCCGTCCTGCGGGTTGAGGAAATGGGCATCGCTCTCAATAAAAAGGACAGTGAGCTCCTTGATACCATCAATAAACTTCTTGCCGATATACGCGCCGATGGGACTATGAAGGCTATCAGCGCTAAATGGTTCGACGGCAGCGATATTACCGTTAAATAAGGCGGCCCCATGGATTCGATACTTCCATGGGATATTAGCGCCATTCCCGGCTTCTTTTTCAAGTTCGGGAATGCCGCCTTATACACCCTCTACATTACCGTTCTTGGAATTCTTACTGGCCTTATAATTGGGTTATTTGTCGCCTTCGCGCGCATCTCACGCAATAAGATCATCTCCCGTATTGCCGGAGCTTATATCTTCGTTATACGAGGAACGCCGCTATTGCTTCAACTCTTCATTATCTATTATGGACTTACCTCCATTGTGACCATACCGCCCTTCCCCTCGGCCATCATTGCCTTAGGTATACATAATGGCGCCTATATCGCCGAAATTTTTCGCGGTGCTATAGTGTCCATAGATTGGGGCCAGATGGAAGCCGCCAGAAGTTTGGGTATGCCTTACCGAAAGGCGATGCTCCGTATTATTTTGCCGCAAGCCTTTAAAAGGGCGGTCCCCGCGCTTGGCAACCAATTCATCATCGCCCTTAAGGACTCATCCCTTGCCAGCACCATCGCGGTTCCAGAGCTCCTATTACGGGGCCGGCAACTAGGCGCATCAAATTATATGTATATGGAGATGCTGACAATAGTAGCTGTCTGGTATCTGTTGATGACAAGTATCGTAACCTTCGCGGTTAATCGCATAGAGCTTAAACTCAAGGTGAACGAACGTGAAAAACACTAATATGAAGAATATTCCCCCCAACCCAAACGCGATTCTAACGATACGGCATTTGTCTAAATCTTTTGGCGAACTTCACGTTCTAAAAGACATTTCTCTTGATGTTAAGGAACGAGAAGTAGTCGTAATTATCGGAGCCAGCGGCTCAGGTAAAAGCACGCTACTTCGCTGCGTTAATTTTTTAGAAAGAACGGATCGCGGTAAATTCTGGTTCAAAGGGAAACGGGTTGAAAAGAACGAAGCCCGCCTCAATCATTACCGCCAAGATATAGGTATGGTTTTTCAGCACTTCAATCTTTTTCCGCACATGACAGTCCTTGGCAATGTTATGGAAGGACCGGTGCATGTAAAAGGCATGAAAAAAGACGAGGCTGAGGAACTCGCCATCGCTCTGCTTGAAAAAGTGGGCTTAGGCGATAAGGCCGATGTCTATCCGGCTATGCTTTCTGGTGGGCAAAAACAGAGAGTCGCTATAGCGCGGGCTTTGGCGATGAACCCAAAGCTTATGCTCTTTGATGAACCAACCAGCGCTCTTGACCCTGAGCTTGTCGGGGAGGTTCTACAAGTCATGCAGGATTTGGCGAAGGAAGGAATGACTATGTTGGTCGTTACACACGAAATGTGGTTCGCCAAAGAGGTGGCTGACCGCGTTATCTTTATGGATGAGGGCGTTATAGCGGAAGAAGGTTCTCCAGAGGATATGTTCACTAAGCCTAAAACCGAAAGGGCCCAAGCCTTTCTCAAGCAGATTTTAAATAATTGAGCTTCCCAAGGAAGCGGCTCATTCTAGCGGAAAGCAATCAAGGTTTTATTATATATCCGCATACAATGCAAATTCTTCTATAAAGCGCCACAGAGCTTCATTAAAAGGAGAGCCCCGGAGTAAGCTCCGGGGTTTCACCGCGATTTTTCAATAAGACCCCGCCCGCCTTTACTAGCTTAGCGGGGCTTAAGCTCCCTTAAAATCCATCGCGTTTTATGAAATCCACGATATCATCCACAAAACCAAAGGCCAAGCCAGTAACGGTATCAGCGCATCCATAATAAATCGCGAGCCTCCCAGTAGCCCCATCCACCAAAGCAGCGCAGGGGAAAGTCACGTTTGGAACATCGCCGACGCACTCATAAGTCGCCTGCGGAGACATTAAATAGGGACGAGCACGGGCGATAAGCTTCCATGGCTGATCCAAATCTAAAAGCGCCGCGCCAAACGAATAGACAAAGCCATTACAGCTTGTTAAAACGCCGTGGTAAAAAAGAAGCCAGCCCTCCTCCGTCTCTATTGGAGCCGGCCCAGCGCCCACCTTAGTGCTCTGCCAACCCGATGACGCCCAGCCAGGAGCCATAACATGCCTATGCTTTCCCCAATAAGTCAGATCCGGACTCTCGGAATAAAAAATATCGCCAAAGGGCGTATGGCCGGAATCGCTTGGTCGGCTCAATAGGGCGTAATTATTCCCTATTTTACGGGGGAAAAGCACACCATTTCGATTATATGGCATAAGAGGATTTTCTAAACGGTAAAACTCCTTAAAATCGAAGGTATAACCCAAGCCTATGCAAGCGCCATGGTACCCATCGCACCATACGATAAAATAACGGTCATCAATAAAAACGACACGAGGATCATATTTGTAATCAGACTTTGGTAAAACACCATCCTTAGCTATGAACGTTATTGGCTCATCATCAATCTTCCAATCAAACCCATTTTGACTAAAACCGCGATGAATATTCATCCTACGACTGGTATCATCACAGCGAAAAACTCCCGCGAAACCATCATTAAACGGCACGACAGCGCTGTTGAATACACTATTGGATGACGCTGTCGCGTCCCGTTTAATGATTGGGTTGCCGGAATAACGCCACAGGACTTCTTGCCGCCCATTCATGGGCCTTTCCTCCCATGGCAGCTTAGGCAGAGGGGCGCTATTTATTAACCGAAACTTGCTCAATTTATTATCCTTTGCCGCGGGCGGCGTTCTTTATAAGAAGCCTATTTCTTCTCGCTGATTTCGATATTATCAATTACAAAATCGGTGGCGAAATGCCCGCCAATCTTGATCGCGAATTTTCCGTTCGTGGTCACATCATTGATATAACCGGTAACTTTTTCCACGGAATTAGCCGTTTCAAGGGCTTTGGTTATCCAGCCATAATGTGTGGTTTCATCTCGCCACGCTTGAAAATACATAAAAGAGTCGGCTTTACTCGGCGCTTTCAGCGCTTTGACGTCAAAGGTCACTTTATAGTTCCGCCAGCCGACTATGCCTAGCTTTTCGGGATCAGTCAGCACCGCGTCTATATATTCGCCGTCAACGGCGTGGTCCATACTGATAAGGAGAGATTTCCCCTTGATAGCCCTGGAATCCGATACCAGCGAAATATTTACGCTCTCCAGCTCATCATACATACGTTTGAAAGCGGAAATATCACCTTTTTCAAAATCGATTTTAATAGTCTTGAAGGGGAGCTGAACCGGTTTTTCCAGGGGCTTATTCGCGTCAGACACCAAAGCTTCCGCCTTAGCCGTATAGGCGGCGAGCGCCGCGGACGCCGAATTCCCTGTCCACACAATCTCGCCCAGGAAGTCGTCCAGCATGGAATCAAGCGCCGAGGTCGAGGTCCCAGGGTATGACGGTTTTGAGGACATTTTTTCAGCCAGCTCCAGAACCTCATCCGGCCAGCGTTTACGGTTGGCCAGATCATCCTCATACCAAATCTTCAAACAAATATCGATAAACTTACCGGCGTAAGTCGGGCTTTTGGAGCCATTACCTATTCCGTAGCCATCACATTCGTAGATATTCACGGGATTTGTATTGCTGGGGCCAACCGGAAGCGGCACATAACGGATCTCATCTCTGGTTTCGCTAACGATATTCATAGGCATATACTCGCGTTCCATAAACATAGCCACCGTACGTTTTTGGATGCCCGTACTGGCGATGCTATTGTCTTGCATATACCAGCCTTCTTTCTTAGCGTCAGCCAGAAAACTTAAGGCTTCCATCAACTTCTGGTCACCAAAATTAAGCTTTATGTTGCCCATTGCGTCACTGGTCGTAAAGGCGGTTCCATTCATATACGCGAAGCCGCGTGTCCACCAGTTAGCAAAACCCCAGCGGTCAACTTGACCGCTACCAGAAGTATCTTTGGTAAGTTTTATCGCCAAAGAACGTAGATGAGCCCAATCCCACTTACCGGTCTCATATAACGCTAAGGGCTGCTCCTTTTCTGGGATACCCTCCTCTTCCATAAGGCTTTGATTGTACATGACCAGCCAGGGGTGATTGGACGTGATATGTGAGGCAAGATAATATTTTCCCGCGTACTTAAAAGCCATGTCCATACCGGTTTTATTTAAATATGGAACTGTTAGGTCAACATAATCATCAATTGGCTGGAGATAGCCCTTAACATAAAATTTCGGGAAATCAGCGTCGCGTGCAAAAACCACATCAATAGGCTCGCCGGCGGCCATATAGGTCAATATTTTTGTCTGCCAATTGTTCCAATCGGAAATGACAAACGTTACCTTGCCCCCAGTTTGTTTTTTATACTCCGCCGCCGCGCGAACCATCTGGTCATTTTTATCCCTCGGATTGACAGAGGGGCGGAATACCGTAATATTGGGACTTTCTTTGGCGAAAGCCGCCGCTAAGACGACAGTAAACAGAGCGCTTACTAGTATTCTCCTATAGCTCATCATCTTCCTCCTAAAATGGTTTCAACTCTCCGACTGAGCCGGATGTTTCAGCCTACTATTCCGGTTCGCGTAATGCTTTCCGTAAAATATCGCTGAGCAAATACATACAAAATAAGAATAGGCCCCACTACAACAAAACAGGCGGCTTCCAAAATTGAGGACTGAGCCAAAGCCATATCCTCAGCGCTCATATTCTGAGACAGGAGAGTAAGCCTTTCCTGCAAGGTCGTTACCCCAACAGAGAGGGGATAATCATCCACATAAAACATTACCGACAAATAATAGTCGTTCCAATGCCACACAATGGAGAAAAGAAGAATAACAATTACCACAGACCCAACATTCGGCAACATAATACGGAAAAACGTTTTAAACGGCCCGCACCCATCAACGAAAGCCGCTTCCTCCAGTTCGGTCGGCATGCCCCGGAAGAATTGGCGGGCGATAAAAATGTAGAGTCCGGATCTGATACCTACGCCGGTAGCGGACATTAAATAAAAAGGCCAATTACTATTGAGCAAGCGAACGGTAAATGGTTCTCCAGTAAATAATCCTATTAACTGCCCAAGTCCAAAAAAATCAAAGAAGCGAAAATTTACGTAAAGAGGGATTATTATGGTCTGTACCGGCACAATAATAGTAAAAACCAAACAGGAAAAAAGGAATTCTTTACCTTTAAACTTAAAGCGGGCAAAGCCGTAGCCCACCATCAAACAGACAAAAACCTGGATCACCACTGAGGGTATGAGCATTGACAGAGTACGCCATATAGACGGGAAAAAACCGATAACTTCGTCCGCCATAATGAAGTTATTAAACGTAAAATTTCGAGGAATCCAAATTACGGTGGGGTCCAAGCGATCTATTGGCGCACGGAAAGCGTTAGCCAATAAAAAAAGCACCGGATACAAAAGGACAAAAGACATTCCAAGAAGAAAGACAAAACGGAGTATGGAAACTATCATTTTCAGCGTAAAACTCGCCGCGCGTTTAGTCCAAGGCCCGCGCCCGCCAACCAGGGCTTCTATCTCAGACGGGAAAGGTGCTTCCGAATTCTGATATGCCAGGGTAGCCGCCGCGGCCTTTTTTTCGGTTTCCGCCATAATTAGCCTCAATTGACCGCGTAATAAGCCCGCTTGGACAACAGGCCGTTGACGATCAGGATAATTCCCATAACCGCCAGAAAATAAAGAATAGAAATAGTCGTGGAATATTCAAACCGTCCTTGATTTGCATAATCCACGATCATTCGCATTACCATGTTGGAGTAATCCGTAAAATAATCGATAATGCTATAAACGATCGCGAGGACCAGGGTCGGCGATATTAACACGAACGTTATCTTCCAAAATATTTCCCAGCCGGTAGCGCCCTCAATTTTAGCCGCCTCGTACATACTGTCCGGAATGCTATGAAGGGCGGAAAGCATTAATAGAATTTGAACGCCGGAACGCCAGGTAAGGTCAAAGATTTGACCGATAGCGGCTGTTATATTTTGAACAAACGCGTAATTGAATCCAGCGTTTACCAGAATAGCCGTAATACTACCTGTTTGAAATAAAGAACCAGTCTGGCCGGTTCCAGAAACCATCACATTTTCCCGTAAAATAGTAATAACCACGCCTGACGAAATAATAACGGGCAAAAAGAAAATAGCCCTCATCAAAGAACGCCCGCGAAAATTGCTTTTCAGAATAGTCGCTATAAATAAGCTAAAAAAGACGATAATCGGTACCTGATAGACAATGTTTAAAATAGCTTCCGCTATAGCGCGCGTAAAATCAGGATCTGTAGTAAAGGCGAAAAGATAATTTTCAAAGCCTGCCCATTCAAAATCCAAACCATCCTGGGTGATGTTTATAGTGGTCAAGGTATAGTAGAAAGAGCTTATCAGTGGACTAAGGAAGAAATACACAAAACCTATAAACCAGGGTAATATAAAAAGGCGGCCATACCACGCTTTACGCGCGGCAAGGCTACGCCGAGGCGCAAAACGCGGAATTTGAATTTTCATCTGGCCCCCTCAATCAATAAAACATAGCCCCCGGCTGGCACGATACCGCCATCCGGCGCCGCCAAGTCCACCGAGGAATAGTTTACAAAGACCTTAGAACCATTGGCATAGCGGGTAAAACGCAGGCCACCATTAATGACTCGATGCTCAACAATGGCCTGCCCCGCGATGGATCTCAGGAAAGGTGCGACTTCCGCGTAAACATGAGCCGCTTCATCCATCCAGTCATCGGCAAGCACATTCATAAAAGAAGCTAAAGCGCTGTTTCTTGTGTCCTCCGCATGCCGCGCTAAAAGCAAGTATGAAGGAAGAGCGCCAGTCTCCAAAAGTCTTAATTTATAGCTTTCCAAATCCAAGTCGCGGTTTCCATAAAGATTACTGAACGGGATATAGCCCCTGACAAGTATTTGATAAAACGGAATGGCTTCATCCTCAATATCGAAACGGCTGGATACAGTCGGCAGGTCGCTTAAAAAGGATGCATGCGCTAAGCCATAATCCAGCGGGCGGCTTAAAGCGACATGACGATCCATAGCGGTTTTCTTCAATAATCCATCCCAACTTTCAGCCGCCGCTATTCGGCTGGTTCCGTTTCTTGGAACGAAGTCCGAACCCACCCAAAAACCTAAGGTATCCGGCGCTAAACCGATATTGCCGAATTTTGCGAGGCTCGTTAAAAAATTCTGATAACTTTTTTCAACAATAGAAGTACGTAAAGTCCAATAACTCTGTGCCCCGTCTAAGGGCGCGAAAGTAGTGAGGTAGTATTGCCGCAGCGCGGCGGGAGCCCTGTTTATAGCCCTGTTAGTCGTAAGCTCCTTTAAACGGCTTAAACTAGGCCGATACAAAATAACAGGATCTACGCTAGGATAAAAATCAAAAGCCTTTTCCTCAAGCCACGTTTGCAAACGCTTAAAACCCGCCGTTCCGCCAAGTTCGTCGGCGGGCTTAGCCGACGCCGGATAATCGCGGTACAGGCCGCCTTTCACCCAGCCCTCATACTTTATGATAAAATCATCCACCCCCTTAGACTCCAATGATTCAATGATCCGCCTAGCATCATCAAAGGGGGTATACGCGACAAGTGTATCGGTTGGAATACCAAGAACAGGCTTGGTCTTAACGCCACCGCCGATAAAACCGATAAACAGCTGGGGGTCTCCGGCATCAAGCGCAAGCGGAAAACGGTTTCTATCCTGTAAATATGCCCTATAGGTTTCAGCCATCGCGACGTAATCGCTCTTTTCTTTTGGCAGGAAAAAATATCGAAGGGTAAAGCTCTCTCCCTCAAAATTCCCCCGTTCAAATATACGGATATCTCGGGGAGTGCCAGTTTTTTCACGGAAAGTAGCCACATCAAAATCCCTAACGACACAAGCGGCGTTTATCGTATTGAACGTGGATTTTTGAAAAGCTGTTTCCGCGTTAAGGTAAGCACGGGCGGCGCCAGCCTCTATGACGGCGAAAAGGCCCCCCATTGATCTTGTAAGGCCAAAGACAGGGAGCCTAATTGTCTCCGTGACTGACTTTTTCATAGCCGGTATAATTGAAGGATCGCGGCCATAGACATATTGGCGATACGGCTCGCTAGAATTTTGATTGGTAAATCCAATAAGGGCGCCGCAGCCATCGGGTACAAACATATAGCCTTCCTCGGAAGCCGCTGCCGCTCCAAAATATGGGGCTAACGTAAAATCCAATATCTGTAAATCGCTTTCGGGGTCCTCCCATATCTCTTCCAAATTCACCGATAGCACAAGCGCCCCATCGGAAAGATACGCGTCAACAGGTATAATTATGCCTTCTCTCTCAAAGCTATGTATTAGTCTAATCCCATTTTCCAACGCCTCAATACTCAAGCCAGAGCGTCTGACAACATTGATCCAGCTATTAGCCGGAAAAATACCGCCAAATTGGTCCTTTGTCGTTATAGAAAGGAGGGAAGGCAGCCCGTTCTTATTAAAACCGGAAGCTACGGTATCAGCCTCCCAGTTTGGCGGGGAGCTGAACCACAGGCTATCGCCAGCGGCTACAGCGAGGAAACCAGTCGTATCATCAACAAACAGTCGCAGCTCTTCAGACTGAGCGACCTGACGATACCCAAGCGCGGATAGCTCAGACCGAGAAGGCGAGGAAGCCGCCGAGGGACTTTCAAGCTCCGCCTTATCTTGAGCGGCGGCCGCGAACGATGAAAAAAACCAAGCAAGGATTAGGACCGCATAGCGGAAACGTGTCACGACACAAGTATCATGACGCCTAAGCAAAGCTTTCCGCCGCCATACCGTATCAAGCTTTAGCTCTATCGCTTTATATTTTTCACTCATTTCTACAGCCTCAACAGTATTTCTTGAAAAATAGTCGCGCCAAAACTGGATAGCTGGGCAAACAACGACATAAAAAGAGCGATAATCATAACTATAAATAGAATTCCGATTATCGTGAGAATAAGGGATCCTATGGTATGCTTAAACGTATATTGATGTACGGCCATGATAGCCATAGCTAATTGAATAGCGGACCAAGCGCTGATTCCCCAGCTTATCATGGACAGGAACAAGCCTTCATCAGCCGCTAAAACCCGGCTAACGATAATAAGGGGAACAACGCTTAAAACTTCTGTCATTCTAGAATAAGCGCTAAAAATCCAGATTTCCTTAAAGCTGCCCTTCCCCTCTTGGAGAGTACAAACCGCCCAATTGGCCAGCGTCCAAAACAAAAAAATACCAAAAGTTCCGCCTAAAATCGCCAGCAGATTCATTTGATCCAATCGATTGTAATTAAATATAAACCCGGTAAATTGGTACTCAGCCACGCTAGCGATAAACCAAGCCGCCAAGATAAAGTTAGCGTATAAAAGAGAACCCTTTCTCTCACGCTTCAGTTCATCCCAACCCTTAAAAGGATGAAGTACAAGATAGAAGGGGAAACGACGTTTGGATATATATCGAACTCTCTCCTCGGACTTCCGCCGAGAGATATGTCTACGCAAAATACCAACAACAAAGGGTAAAACCAGGATAAGGATAAAAGCTAAAGCAAATACGCCGAAATGCTGTCGAAGTAAAGCGGTACGCCACTCACGGAAAGATTCCGAGTATGAGTAGTGATATTGAGCCTGATGGAAATAATCCATCGCTTCCTCATAGCGGCCAAGACGTTCATACGCTCGGCCGATACCACGAAGCGTTAAGTGATTGTTTCTGTCTAGCTTCAGCGCCTCAAACCAAGGTTCAAGAGCCGCTTCGTATTCACCGTCTTCGTATAAAACTATAGCTTGCCGTAGAGCCTTCCCGTAACGAGTGGGGCTGAATGCCGTTATCGACGCCTTAACGTCATCAAGTACCAATATTCTATCGCCTGAACTCACTAGATCAACGGCGCTTTTAAAAGTACCTAGCTGATCTCCGGGTCCGCCAAAGATAGCGACTAGATTGCATGATTGGTCATACTGGAACACGCGACCCCGTTCAGCGTCCAACACGCTGATAAAATTCCGCGCATCCACATCCACAGCCACCAAGCTGGATTTTTCCACTCGGTTGGTGTAGACAGTCTCCCAATCCCCAAAAAACATCAGACTAGGCTTTCGCCCGGCGAATAAGATATTTTGAGACAAGGGGTTAAGCTTACGTACCTGCCCGCGTTGCTCGTTATCGCCAAAATTGGATACCGTATAGATAAACCCTTCACGATCAACGGCGAAATTCGCGTACTCTGTGGGTACATAGCGATACATCCTATCCAACTGTTCATCCGTGGCAAACAAACGCCAGAAGCGGTCGGCACGCAATTTGGCGTTCACATACACGGGATTGGATCCGAAAAAGCCTACAAAAGCGCCGGACTTATCAAAGGTATACGCGCCTATATATGAACCGAAGGATAAGGCGTACAAAGTCCCGTCTGGATCAACTAGAACTCTAAAGGGTAAGAATTTTGTTCCAGGATCGATAAGATCGCTTTCCGGTTTTACAATAACGCGGACCAGTTCCCCATCGTTATGGCAGACAAGCACCCGTTCAGCCCCGCGATCGGCGATATACCATAAGCCATCCGCGCCAACGCAAAAACCTAGAGGAGCGGATAGTTCGACCTCTTGTCCGTTAAAGCTGAAAGTATCAACCACGCGTATCAGCTTAAGCGAACTGTCTAAAACCACGACCCGTTTATTCCCTGAATCCATCACATAAACTTTGCCCTCAGCGTCAACAAATAGATCTTTTGGCTCAACAAACCCCCCAACGCCTAGGTCCCAACCATTAACAGCTCTATCCGGCTGGTAGACGGGCCAGGCCGGCGCCGAATTGTCCCACATATCGTAATTGTAGGAGTTATACGGGACTGGCGGCGTCTCAGGGATATCGGCGCCCAGCACCGCTATCCCCATAAAGAATTTTATAAGGGTAAAAGCCGTTAACACGGAGAAGCGGGACCTACGCGCTTTCATTCCTTTATCCCCGAGGCTGTCATTGTCTCTATCACCGAATTTTGAGTAAACAGAAAAAGAGCGAGCGGCGGCAACATCATTACCAGGGTAACCGCGGACACAACCCCAGCCCGAGCCAGGCCGCCAGCTTGGATTTGCGTCATGATTGAGGGCAAAACCTTCATGCTTTCATTGTAGATATATGAATTTCCCGGTTGATTCCAAATTTGCTGAAAGGCGAAAATAATCAGGGTAAGCCAAGCGGGACGAACCGAGGGCATTACGATTACCCACCAAGTTTTAAATTCACCCGCCCCGTCAATTCTAGCGGCTTCTAATAGCGAATCTGGAATTTGAGTCATAAATTGTTTCATAAGGTACACGCCAAGCGTCATCTGAACGACCGGCAGTATCAAGGCGAAGTATGTGTTGATTAACCCCAGTTTCGCGATGACTATATATTGAGGGATATAAAGGACCTGCGGCGTAAAAAGGAGGGCCAATACGATGATAGAGCCAATAGCCTTTCGCCCCGGAAAATCGTGCTTCGCTAAAGGATAGGCGGCCATACTCGCGACAAATACATTTCCGGTCGTCGCGATCACCGCGATAAACACACTATTGAAAAGATAGCGGCTAAAGGGAACCCACATGTTTGAAAGTATCTGGGTTAGATGAACAAAATTATCCAGAGTAGGGTTTGCGACAAAGAGCCGGGGCGGAAAGATAAAAATTTCGTCCATCGGCTTAAAGGCTGACACGAAAGCGTAGACTAAGGGCAAAAGCATGAAAGAGCCTAAAAGGGCCAAACCGATAAGGAGAAAGAAGTTCACAACACGCGAGCGGTTAAGTTTTTTACCACGATTAAGCCGCCGCCAAAGCGATAGACGCCGTGGCCTACCGGACGCAGAGGGAGCCGCCCTATTCATTAGCCAGCCCCCTCAAAACGCGGAAAATCAATTTATTGGTTAATACCATCATGAGAAAAAGAATAACCGCTATGGAACAGGCATAACCCATCTCAAAACGAACTACTCCATAATCGTTTATATACGTACCTATAGTATCAGCCGCGTAGCCCCGCGTCGGAAAGCCCGCGACAGCCTTTATAACCTCACTGACGCCAAAAGACGCACCAATCTGCATTACCGCCCCAAACAACAACTGGGGCGCCATGGATGGTAGAGTGATATACCAAAGCTCCTGCCATCGGTTGCGTATACCATCAATCATCCCCGCCTCATAGAGGCTTCGATCTATACTCTGGAAACCGGCTATAAAGGCCAAAAAACCAGCGCCAAAACTGAGCCAAACCTGAACCGTCAGCACAACCGTCATCACATATTTGGGGTCGCCAATCCAATCAAGCGGATCTTTTATTATTCCGAGCATCATCAGCCAGGCGTTCATTAAACCGTAGTAATCGCCCGAAAAAATGACTGTCCAGATAAAAAACACATTACCAGCCAAGGTAGGCGCGTAGAACACCGTTGTTAGGAAAGATCTCATACCATGGCCAAAATCATTAATAAACCAAGCTAGTAGAAAGGATAAAACATAACTTATAGGGCCGGTGACAAAGGCGAAAATTAGGGTGTTTTTTAATACTTGAAGAAAAATTTGGTCATCCAACAACAAGCGGAGATAATTAGTCCAAGCTATCCATCGCGGCGCTTCCAGCATATTAAAACTAGTAAAGCTTAATCCAACGCTGGAAACGATGGGCACAATAGTGAAAACGGTAAACAGGATTAAAAAAGGCGCCATTAAAAAATAACTATCCCGGCTCAGCCAGATTTTAGTCCATAAGGACCGCCGATAAGAATCTTTATTCAGGGTACTCCGACCGCCTTGAAGAGAAACCGGTTTCCTTTTAGTGCCCAATAAAAAGCCCCCTCTCATTCCAAGCCCAATTCCTTCCGTTTGCGTTCCAGCTCCTCGTCTATCAACTGACAATACTTATAAAGAGTGGCGCGTGGATTCGCGAAATCGTAATACACTTTACTAAAAGCGGTGTCCAGCATGCGAATAGTGTAATAAGCGCCCGGAACTTCCGGAACCTCTTTTACTTCTTCCCATTGGGTCTTTATTACAGCCGCCTCAGCCTTTGACCAAGGCAAGCGATCGAACGCGTATAAATTAGCGGTATTCATCCTTGCCGCTTTGCCTAAGAGTATCTCCATTTGACGAGCGTAGGCCAATTGTACCTCGCCAGAAGCCCACCATCGGAGGAAGTCCCAGCCAGCTTCTGGATTCTTGATATGGGAGAACATGACGCTGGCGGTACCAGAAGCGGCTTCGGATCGATCTATACTACCATCGGGTCTTATAGTCCCAGGGACAGGCAGCATTCCCCATTCGTTTCGTATTTCCGGCGCGGCCGCCATAAGTTGATTGTATAAGCCATAGGAGGCTATTCCTATCGGCATTTCACCGGAGCGGAAACGGGTATAAAAATCATATTTAAGAACGAAGCCATAGGAAGAGTAGAAATCCGTCCATTGCTTAAAAGCGGCGTAGGCGGGAGCCTCCATAAGACCGGTTCGTCGGCCGTCATCCAGGTAAAAAGCCCCACCCTGCTGGCTCAGTAAGGTGGGAAAGAGATTGCGGGCACCCATACCAGCGTCAATCAATTCCAAGGCATCCGTTTGCTGATAGGGTAGGCCTATCTGCATATTATTACGCTGCAAAACGGGAATAGCCCTATACAAATCCTCCCAGGTTTCAGGAGGCGCAACGCCTAATTCTCGTAAGATATCCTTACGATAAAACATCATATGAAAATCTTGAGTCAGCGGCAGAGCATAAACGCCCCCAGAATAGCTATATGGCGTAAAAGCGGTTTCACGGAAACGGTTTGCCACATCAGGGAAAGAGCTGAATGTGCTGAGATCGTACAACGCATTACGAGAGGCAAGGTTCACCGGTTGCCCGCGCGATACATTAATGGCTATTTCCGGTCCCTTACCGGCTAAGGTGGCCTCAATAAGACTACCCTGCACTAAGCTAAGATTAACACGAACCCCTGTCTTTGGCGTAAAATCATTTGTGATTAGGTCACGGAGTATCTGAGCTTGATCCCGTCCCGCGGAAATCCAGACATTGACGACATCGCCCTTTTCCCTGGCGCCAATACTCGTATAGTCCTCAACAAAGGAAGCCAGAAAAGACTGGAGGGATGACCAAGCTTGAACGAAAAAATTCGCGTTCGCTTTTGGCAGAGCGGCGGCCGCTGACGCGAAACCGATATAATCCAATTCCAGCGGCACTTCCTTTCGGAATAGGATCCAGGTGGCGAGAGCGGCTATATTATCGCGAAAATTAATCTGGTGGTGTGGAATATATTCAGGACGCTCCGCGAAATCAGCCAGTTGATCAGCCATCCGACGTAAGGTGGCCGCCTCTGATCCTTTTTGTCCGGTAATGCGCTCAAATTCATCCGCTTGAGCGGTAAATCGATTTGACAGGTCTACCAGCCGCTCGGCTAAACCCGGAATTTCTTTTTCCAACTGATAATCTCTAAACAAGTCCGGTTCGGACCCCATAATCATGATAAAGCGTCGCCTTATGGTATTCACTTCATAAGTTAGGTCATCAACAGCGGTAAGAATAGGCGTGAGACGGCCCAGGATGGCTTCCAAACGTACTTGGTGAGAGCCCTTGGCAAGATAAAGCAGACAGGGAGCATCATCAGCGGAGGAGAGCGGCGTTCTAACGCTCCATTCCAGGGAATAGGGAAATTCAAAATTATCGTATTCAGCCGCCGGAACAAAACCGTCAACGCTAATTCTAAGCGACGCCGCCATACCCCTCTGATAATTTTGCCGCCCCTTGATAAACAGGCGATAATATCCGTCTCTTGGCACAGTGATAGTCCATTCAGCCCATTGGCCGGGGAGTTTCCACGTCCAATTCCCACCCAAAGTATTCAAACGGATTTTGGCTGGATGCGACGGCTCTGTAGCGGCGCTGGAGCGATCATAGGTCGGGACTAGCGAAGAGTCAGACTTCAGGAACGGCGTTTCCGCCTGGACCTTTACCAGGACAGGTTCCAACCCCTTTTCCGCCTCTCGCGCGCTTTCAGCTTTTTTAGCGAACGCCGTTTCAGCATAAACGGGCGGATCGCTCGGATTGTATAGACGGATTCCAGACATAACCAAGGCTTCACGCCGTAATACTAAGCGGAGTCTATGGCGTCCACGGGTTAAAAAAAGCGGTAAACGTTTGTTGTAAAAGCCTTGGGTATCAATAAAATCCCGATCAGACCAGCGGGGCGCCTCAAGCTGGTCCGGACGCAAATCGTTATCGTTTCCGTCTTTACGGATGGGGCCAGCGTCTTTCCATGAACGGGGGAACATAACGCTGGCAAAATCATCGTAGGGCAGTTCGCCATCCAGAAGAACGGCGAATTCAAGCTCCATCCCTTTTACCTCAACGGGAATATACCGTAATGACAAACAGTAAACACCGCCATCGGCCACATTGAACGTCCATTCAACCCAACCTTCCTCCCCAGTCCAGCGCAGGGTATCGTTTTCGCCCTCATAGACGGAAAGCCGTTCCAAAGCGGCGCCCTCGCTGGCGCTGTAATCCACCGCCCTTATATCGATCACCGCGTCAGGACGCGACGCCTCAATATGCCGTTTTAGGTATTCCGTAACAGAACTGGTTCTTGACCAACGAATAACGGCTCTTTCCGTGTTAAGGGCCGTTATTTCGGGCAGAGCGTCCTGGGCGGGCGCTAGAGCTAGAATCGCGATAAAAAAACTTAAGAATATCAAAGGTCTTAAGCGTCGACATAAAAGCGGCATCCCCCGGCGCGAACAGCGGAGCAACAGTTTCGGCAACATCATCGGCGCACCGTAAACACCAGGCAATCGTGGCTTTCCACCAGACGGCTGATGCCATTTTTATAGGCGCCCAGCTCAGACCTCTTCCAGGCATCGCGTACCCGCAAGGTCTCGTTTATGGGAAAACCCAATTCCGCCCAAGTAACGGCGATCTCCACCGGCTGTGCCGATCGGTTGTATAAGCCAACAGCGACCGCGTTGGCCGATAATTTTTTAAGCCAAATATCGGCTTCGCGAGAGCGGTGCGCGACATGGCCTTGAACGCCGACGGCATCCTGATCTATAGCGATTAAATCGGTGTTTAGCAGTATGTCCCTTGTCGCCTTATCCGCTACGCGAAGATCGCAACCAATAATTAGAGGCGCGGCCATCAAACACCACAGCGCGAAATGAGCCCGATATTCAGTGACCGAACAGCCTGGCCCCTGCCATTCCAACGAGCCGTTTAAGCCAACCACCAACATATCAGGATCATTCCAAAACCCGGGACCAGCAAAGGGATATAAACGCTCATTACTATCGGCTATTTTGTTAAAACCCAAACCCCATTTGAAATCGCCGTCATAAAAATCCTTAATATCCGGAGTGGAACGCCAGAGGTGCGCTACTTCCCAGGCCCATTCCCAGGGTTTTGAGCGGCCATGCTCGCAGACGCTGAATACCATAGGCCGATCAGCCTCCACCAAAAAGTCGCGCATATTGGAGTATTCGGTTTTAACATCGCGGCCCGGCGGGTCTTCGTCTAAAACGCGATAATCGTATTTCAAGTAGTCAAAACCCATCGAGGCTATGAATTTCGCGTCTTCCCGCTCATGTCCCAGGCTACCCATTTTTTCGCCATACGTACGTAGTCCGGCTCCAAGATAAATCCCGATTTTTAAGCCCTTGCCATGAACATAGTCCACTAGCGGCTTAAGGCCGTTAGGGAACTTGATAGGATCTATTGTCAAACTACCGTCCGAATCCCGATCCTCCGTCATCCACCCGTCATCGATATTCACATATTCATAGCCGACGGCCTTATATCCCCCGTCAACCATAACATCCGCTATTTCGCGTATTACTGCCTCACTTGGTTCGCAGCCAAACGCGTTGAACGAATTCCAGCCCATCGGCGGTGACAACGCTACATTGTTTCCGGGGCTTCGCCGTTCCATCATTCAGCCAACTCCTCTAGCTTAACTATGCCGATAGCATTGTTTATTCTTTCAACCAACCTAAGCCAATCCACCCGCCTAAACCAGGCCATTAAGCGCCCGCCCCGTATCCGCATAATTTATATATATATAATACAACAATATATCATATATCAGCGTTCAAAATTTTAATCAAACCTAAAAACCGATAGACAGTCAAACCCGTCTCTTTCACACTGTATAATGGCTTTTCTTTCAGCCATATGGATAAATGTCATATTTTTATGTTAATATGTCATTAATGGACGAAAATAACACGGTAAACCAGTTAAGTTTTTATAAAGCCGGAATTGAGAACCGCTCCGCCGGGCAAAGCTGGACAAGCATTCGCGACCTTGTTTTATTTTATTACACCATATCTGGGACGGGCCTTATCCGCCGCGGGCTTAACGAATGGCGTTTAGGCGTCGGCGAGGGTTTTGTTGTTTTTCCGGGAGATCTAATCGAATTCGCCGCTGATGGGGACTGTCCTTGGCGATACTTTTGGATGGGTTTATCCGGCGGCTTAGAGGAAAGCGTCTTTTCCTCTTTTGGCTTAACACGGGGAGATCCAGTCTTTATCTCCAATTCCCCAGAAAAGCTCGCGTCAGGTTTGGAAAAGGAGGCTGCGCGAGTCACGTCCATCCAAAGTCGTTTTCAAGGTCTGGAATTTTGTTATAAAATTCTTGGCCTTTTGGAAAAATACGGAGTACAAGGGCAAACCAAGGAGTTCTCGCCTTATCATCAGAATTATATCGATGCCGAACTGGCCTTTATCAAGGCGAATTATCACCGTCCCACCTGTACCGTCGCCGCTATCGCTTCACGCTTAGGTCTTAGCCGAGGCTATCTGAGCCTGCTGACCCGCCGCGAAACGGGGAAAACACCGCGCGAACATCTTTTCGCGTACCGAATGTATAAAGCTCAAGAGCTGTTAAGCTTTCGTGACGAATCAATCGCGATGGTCGCCAAAGAAGTGGGGTATCGTGACCCTATGACCTTTTCCAAAGCTTTCAGACACTGGATGGGTTTAGCCCCTCTCCAATATCGAAATAAAACAAAAGCGACAAAACGGCTTAAAGCCTAAAAGAAGATTCCTTTCAGCTTAAACGGTTTTTTTGACAAGCCGCCCCTCTGTATCAAAACGCGCCAAAACGGGCCTCTATTCCAAAAATCAATCGTTTATCCTTAATTAAGCGCTAACGCTATATAAAACTAAGAAATGCTTCTAGTTTTCCTGCCAACCCAAGCCTTAGGCCTAAAAAAAGCATACACCTCTTAGCCCGCTTTCGCTTGACAAATTAATAAAACGGGGTATTAGCATGGACATTAATCATGTTCGCTAAGCTTAGGAGGATCGTATGAAACGTTTTTTCGCTTTAGCCTTTAGTCTGTTGGCGGCTTTAGCCTTGGTCGCTTGCGCGACCGCCCCGGCCACTCCCCCGGCTGAAGAAGCGGCCGTCGCGGAACCGGTCATTGTGGAAGTGGCGGAGGAAGTAGTAGCGGAGCCCGAGCCGGAAACCGTAGAAGCGGCGCCGGCGGAAATTCCGGAAGGCGAGATTATCTCTCTGGATAATTTTGAGGAAGGTAATTATTGGGTAGCGGTAGGCGATTCTTGGGACCAGTGGGGAAGTCACAATTTATCGTTGGAAGCGGAGCTGTTTGAGGAATGGGGAACCGACGGACCGACCTCTGCCGATTGGGTGTACGACACCATTCCCGCTACCGGCGGACAAGCTACCTTCTTTTGCGATCAGCTCCTTGAAACCGACTGGACAGGCGCTAAATCCATAGTCATCGACATCAACAATCCTGAAAGTTTCGCTATCACCATCGTATTCAGCACACAGACCACGGATGGATGGACTTGGTCGCAAACCAAGACGATTGAGATTCAACCTGGGATCACCGAAAACGTAGCCTTTGACCTAACAAGCGGCTTATTGGATGGCAACAATCAGGCTATTGAGGCTATTCCCGGTTTGGATATGGTAAAACGGGCTATGTTCTCCGTTATGCTGGCTGGGGACGGCAAAGCCGGTCGTTTTTATGTTGATAACATTCGCTTAATTAAATAAGCCAAAGGGTTTTAAGGGCCCTAAACCTTTAGAAACCCACAGGAAAGACAAGCGCGGTTTTTTTACCGCTATTTGTATAATATACAGATAACGCTAATAATAAAACCGCGCTTACTTTTCGCGAAGGTCAACGCCTTTCGCGAAAAGCTAAAACCAGACTTTATTGCAAAATTAACAAAGCCTAAGAAACATCGTTCCATGAAAGCCCGGAAAGATCGATATTCCGCTTGATAAAAGCCGCCAATTCACGGGCCAGCGATATATGCGTATCTACCCTTGGATGAGCGTAACTGAAAGCCTTAAAAACAAACGACACGATTTTTCGGTCATCCGCGAGTTCCCCAACAGCTTCCCTCCAAGCCCCGGATAAGGCCGGTGAGTCTCTAAAAGCGCTCATCCCGCCAGCGGCGCATATAATCCACGCGTCAGGATAACGCCGACGGATGGCATGAATCAGCTCAACATATCGTTCACGAAAGTCGGCGGGAAAAGGCTGCCCCTGATCCGCGGTAAAACCATGATCGTTTTGTCCAAGATTGATTACGACAATATCAGGGGGACGTACATTAAACGCGTATACCTGGCTATCGGGACGGGGATATAGCCGATCCCACACTCGCCCCATCAAAAGCGGGTGCCAGCTGGCACATATTCCTATACCGCTAAATGAAATATTCGAATACCTCACACCAAGTATCCTAGAGCATACAGCCGCGTACGAGGTATAGTTATTGTGTGTAGTTAAATCATCATATTGATCGGCGTCAGGATCCTCATCGCACGCGCCGGCCGTTATTGAATCGCCGTAAAATTCGATAGTTCGCTGTGGCTTATCGTCTGGGGCTAAACACGCTTCTCCGGGCTCGATAAAAACCCCTAGGAACCGGGCGGTTCCCGACATAGCTTCGCTTCTTTTAAACAAGACCAGCTCATGACGCCCGGGAGCTAAAGCCGCATCAAGAATATAATCACGCGTTTCCCCGGCCTTTAAGCGTAATAAGCTGGCTCCGCCATCGATAATGACGTTAAAGTGATTCACGCCCTCCACCTCAGCGAAACGCAGGGCAAAACGTTGACCAGTAAAGCCGAAACGAAGCTGGCTTCCCTGCCAGATAAATACGGGGGCGCTTGGCTGGGAAAAATCGATACGTCCGCTGTAATCGAACACCTCGGTGGCGGCCGACTGGAAAAGAAGCCCAGTCAGAAGGCCATGGGCATGATCGATAAAGCGAAAACCGCTCCAGGGCTGAACGGAAGCGATATGCTCGCCTAGGGTCTTTGAGTCGCCGCTCGGTTCCACAGCACTCACCGTGCTTCTCCAGCGTATACGATGCCAACGATGTTCACGGCCTTTCCCGCGTCCATCGCCCGGCTCTTCTTTACGCGCGCGTGGAGGATATGAGTTCCACCGCTTAGATCTCTCTCAAGCTCCACATAGGCCCAACCGAAATAATTGACACGATAAGACACAAAACAATTAAGAGTCCGTTTTTTCCCCAAAGAGCCATCGGGATATTCCAACCATACCTCAGCGTTTCGGAAGCCATCATTTTCCGCATAGAGCAGGCCAACGATCGGCGAACAGACACGAAACGATATAAGCGCCTCAGCATCCGTTGTGGTCCACCCGCTCTTGAACCCGCCAAGTCGCCGCCATTCGTCATGGACTGGGCCGCCGGGGTGCCATCCGGAGGAGGAAAGCGGAGATATATCGTCAGCGCCCAATAGGCGAACGAACTGATAGTCGTCATCAAACATCGGCGCCGGTAAGGATTCAATAGGGACCGCCAACGGCGCTTGAGCGGCCCAAACCTCGTTCAAAAGCTCTATGACCGCGGCCGCGATAGATGAATGGCCAGCGTTATTTGGATGTATCGTTTCAG
>CAZJJK010000043.1:0-14083 GCA_964546285.1 uncultured Treponema sp.
GCTATTATTGATGAGCGTGCCGCTAAAATAAAAGCAGCTAAGTAAGACCTTTTTTTTAAAGGGAGGCGGGGACCCGTGGAAACGCGGGTCCCTTTTTTTTGGGCGCGTATCGCCGCAAATAGGGAAAATTCAAAAGATGTATCAACTGCTGCCAATTCTATTGAAGCCTGAAACCGTTGATCCTTACATTGAACCCCTTATCAGTATAGATATGGTTGTAAGGTGAGTTTAGCATCTTGGTGTCGTAAGTCCAGAATTTGAATAAAAAGAGCTGTGTGGATGTTGTTCTGTTTTAAACCTGAAAATGTATTATTGTAAAATCATTATTGAGATTAATATATCCCAAATTGTTTTGCAACAATATTGGTAGCAGTATATAAGATTTACGTGAATACGGCGCGATAAAGTTCTGTTCAGGAGTGGATGCGATGGATGATCGAGCTTTAGCCGCTAGCATGGTTTTATGGATGGAAAAGCATCTAACTGGCGGCGGCAACGGCAGGGAATTGGAACGCGTGTCGGGTTATTCCGAGAATCGTCTTAGGGAGAAATTCTTCAGTGTTACCGGCGAAACTCCCTCGGGCTATCTGCGTAAACGGCGCCTAAGCGAGGCGGCCAAGCGTTTGTTAGCTGGCGATGCCCTGGTCGATGTGGCCGCGGAATACGGCTACAGCTCCCAGGAAAATTTTACCACCGCTTTTAAATCCTGGTTCGGTATAACCCCGGGGGAACTAAGGACGACCGATAGGCGGTATCGATTTTTCCTGAATCGGATTAAGGAGCCAATGAACATTATGGAACTCGCCAATTTGAAACAAGGACCGTTAAACACGACTTTTATAGGCTGTATGAAAGGAGCCTCCGAATATTGGGAGCTTGATTGGACAATCCCGGAACTATTCGGCTATTCGGCTTTCGGTTTTATGCTCAATATACATAGGGACTTGTGCCCAAGCGGACCGTATTGCTGGAACAAGGATAGGGTGTTTCTTAATCTGCGGGATATGGGAATACGTCGGATCGATTGCGTCAAAATCGATAAGTTTTCAAGCGCCGAGGAGCGCGAGCGGATGGAAAAGAGGATTCGCTCTCATTTGGACGCGGAGAAGCTGGTAATGGTGGACTATTTGGAGCACCAACTTATATCGGGCTATGATACCGATGGTTTTACCTTCCTAAGGCCATGGAATTGCGACGATGCTTCCACATCGGAAATAAAGCAATTGAGTTTTGGCACGTGGAAAGAGGCGTTGGAAAAAGAAGGCTGGATCTGGTTTACTTTTTTGGAGAAGGAAACGCTGTGTTCGGATCGTGCCCGTCTTTTACGCGGCGCAATCGATACGGCCCGAGAGATAAGGAATAATCCGAAACGCTTTGCCTGCGAAGGCTATTATGTCGGGGATGAGGCCTGGGAAGCTTGGATAGCCGCGAACGACAAGGGTTTAGGCTCAAGTCATGGTAATTGGTGGAATGGCATGGTGTGGTCGGAGTGCCGTGTCATGACCGCGGACTTTTTCGCCGGCTTAAAAGCTCAGGCGGATTCTTCCGCCGTTCAGCGCTTGTATGGCGGCGCCGAAGCCGCTTGCCGCGCCGCCGGCGCCGCCATAGCCGCCGCGGCGTCGAAGGATAGCGCTATAGATGAGAGAGGGGTGTCGCTTAAAGCCGGGCGCGCGGCTGACGCCGCCTGTGAAAAAGTGTTAAAAGAATTGAACGCCGTACTGTAATTGTTTATAATAAACCCAGTGGCGGCTAAGAAATAGTTAAGCGCCGCTGGGTGGCATACATGATTTATAGCGTTGTTAGCATGGTGATTAAGCCAGAAAGGATGGACGAATTTCTTGAGGAATGCAAAAAAGTGAGGCCGCTTGTTCTGCGTGAGGCTGGCTGTCTTATGTACGACTATACTAGGGAGATAGCTTCCGGAGACGCGCTTCAGGAAGCCTTTGACCCCAATCGCGTTACCCTTTATGAAAAATGGGCTTCGCCAGAGGCTCTTAAGGCGCATAATGGCCAAGCTTATATGAAAACCTTCGTCTCAAAGCTTGCCCCGATGCGCGAACGCGTAATTACTCGTATTGGAACGGAAGCGTTTTAAATATTTGTGCTGATCGCGAGCTTCACTTACTATTAAGCTACGGTTATCCAATTTTATGAAGTGATATGGGTTCAACGAGGAAATATGTATAAGGAGCTTAGTATGAGTCAGGATAAACAGAGCGCTTTAACACGGTATCTTCCGGCTATAAGTGTCACATTGGCTTTTGTCGCTATGATAATAGCCAATGCTCTCGCTAATATTCTTCCCCTTAACGGGATAGGCACCGGCGCCTTATCCGATGAAATACCTAATCTTTTTGTCCCGGCTGGCCTAACCTTTGCCATTTGGGGCTTAATTTATTTATTGCTCGCTGTTTATGTTGTGGCGACTTTTATGGCTTCTTTCGACCGAGCCGGAGCGCGGTGTTGGACAGGCCTGGACGCTTTGCTCTTTATCGCTAACGCCTTGGCGAATATAGCTTGGATCTACGCTTGGCATTGGCGTTTACTGCCCTTAAGCCTCCTTTTTATGTTGATCATCCTAGGAACCTTGATCGCCTTATCCGAGCGCGCGTATGCTCGTCCGGGTGTTAGCGGCGGAGCTTTATCCGTTTTTGTGGACTTAGCCTTAAAAACACCTATAAACGTTTATTTGGGATGGATCTGCGTCGCGACTATCGCCAACGTAACAGCCCTTTTGGTGAAAAGTGATTGGAACGGTTTTGGTCTTGACCCTCGTTTTTGGACTGTACTTGTAATAATCGCCGGCTTGGCGATAGCCCTGGGTTTTGTATTTCGCCGAAAGGCTTACGCCGCGCCCTTGGTGGTGGTATGGGCCTACCTTGGGATCGTGATAAAGCGGACTGGCGTGGACGCGGACTATTCCAAGGCCGTGTGGCTTAGCGCCGCGATAGCCGCCGCGCTTATTGTGATCGCGTTGGCTGTAAGGACGCTTTTTCTTGATAGGAAGGTAAAAAAGGCTGGCTGATAGGGAGAGGCCGCCATCGCCGGCTTAAGCCTGATAGTTTATTCCCTCGTTTTTGTGTCGATGAAAATGGTTACGGGGCCGTCGTTTACTAGCTCCACCGCCATTTCCGCGCCAAAAACGCCAGTGGCTACCGGCCGCGCCGAGGCGGCGGCTAAGGCCGCCACAAAAGCTTTATAGCGCGGCTCAGCCCGTTCCGGCTTGGCCGCCCGTGAATATGAAGGGCGTTTTCCCTTGCGGGTAGAGGCGTGAAGCGTGAATTGACTTATCGCCATCAGTTCGCCATCGATATTCATGACCGATCTGTTCATTACGCCTTCTTCGTCATTAAAGAGGCGGAGGCCGGCTATCTTTTCAGCCAGCCAAGCGATATCACTTTGATCGTCAATTTCTTCTATGCCTACAAAAATAAGAAGGCCCTGTCCAATTGAAGCATGAACAGCGCCCGCGATTCTAACGGACGCACGTTTCACTCGCTGGATAAGCGCGCGCATAAGCCATCCTTCTAGCGGTATTTCAGTTAAGCTGGCTTTTTCACTTTGAAGCCGGCGTGTGTTTATTATTCTGCTTGCCCGCCGTTGAAGCGTCAATAGCGGCCTATTTTTATGCAGCTTGGCGAAGAAGCGTCTTCCTATGGCAAAGGACGTAAGCCTTAGGTATATTAGTTCTATGGTGAATAATCCTCTGGCTGTTGGTTTAAGAAAAAGGCGGCGGCCGAAACCCTTTACCTTGGTGGTATTTGGCGTTACCGGGGATTTGGCTCAACGTAAGCTTTTCCCCGCCTTGTACGCCTTATACGAGGCTGGCGAGTTGGATGATTGGCGTTTGATTGGTATAGGGCGCCGGGCTTGGACGGATGAGGTTTTTAGAGAGAGGATAACCGCGTCGCTGGCCGACGATGAAGGCGGAACCTCGGCAATGGAAAAAAGCGATGACTTAGCGGTTTTTTTGGCCGCGTGCTCCTATCTTCAGGGCGATTTTGATGACGCTGAACTATATACGGCCTTGGCTTCCGTGACCGGCATGAGTCGTTGTCTTGTCCATTATCTGGCGACACCCCCTGAAAGCTATGAACGGATAATCGCTCGCCTTGGCCACGGGGGTCTAGGTGAAGGCTGGGCGGCTTCCTCACGGATAGTGGTGGAAAAACCGTTTGGACGGGACGCGAGCGAAGCCGAAGCGCTTAATCGCCTTTTGGAAAAGGTTTTTCACGAAACCAATGTTTTCCGGATTGACCATTATCTGGGAAAGGAAACCGTCCAAAATATCGCGGTGTCGCGTTTCGCGAATGCCCTCTTTGAACCGGTTTGGAATAATCGCTATATCGCCGCTGTCGAAATAAGCGTGGTTGAAAGCGTAGGCGTGGAAACGCGGGCCGCTTATTATGAACGCTCCGGCGCTTTGCGGGATATGGTGCAGAATCATCTTTTCCAACTGATGGCGCTAATAGCGATGGAACCGCCATCGTCGTTTGACGCCGATGCGGTAAGAGCTGAGAAAGTAAAGGTGCTTCGCGCTCTTAAACCTATTCCAGACAACAGAATGGCGCTGGACAGCGTCCGAGGCCAATACGGCGCTGGGCTGATAGACGGGGATCCAGTCCCTGGGTATCTCCAAGAACGCGGGGTTGCCTCGGATTCTATGGTGGAAACCTATGCCGCCTTAAGACTTGAAATAAATTCCTGGCGCTGGGCCGGCGTACCGTTTTTATTGCGTACGGGGAAGCGCCTGCCTCGGCGCTTATCGGAAATCGCTATCCACTTTAAAAAGCCTCCCTTAAGTTTATTTCCTCTTGGCTATAGGGGCGCGAATCAATTGGTTTTTCGTATTCAGCCCGAGGAAGGGCTTACCCTTTACCTCAACACGAAAATTCCCGGACTTGTTGACCGCGTTCGTTCCATATCCATGGATTTTTTATATGGCACAGGCTTCGGTTCGCCTTCGCCGGAAGCGTATGAGCGCTTGCTCCTAGACGCGATAGTCGGTGATGGAACCCTGTTTATCAGACGGGACGAAGCCGCTGCGTCTTGGGCTTTTATCGATCCTATACGAAGCGCCTGGGACTCAGGCGCGGTTCCCTTGGCGCTGTACGACGCGGGAAGTTCCGGTCCTAGCGGCGCATTGGCTTTGCCAGGTGAAGGCCGCTGGAGGCGCTTGTGATTATGCCTAAACTGTCCAGTCTTGAGAGGGATTTGGTTTCTCAATTACGTGAAAGCGCGGGGGAAGCGGCGCGGGCTATGTCCGCCAGCATCGTTATTATCGCTGATCCGAGTTCGCTCCGTGAAGCTGAAAATTCCGTGAATATGCTTATGGGGAAACGGCCAGCTAGATTGATACACATTATTGTCGGGGATACTGCCTTAACGGGGAAGGCGGAACCGATAAAAGCGTGGGCTTCAGCCCGCTGCGCGTTGGACAAGGGGAAACGGGGCGTTTGTTTTGAGGATATCTTTTTGTATGGAAGGGACGCGAGCGCCGCCGATCCCCGTTTCTGGACCGCTTTTTGTCTCCGTGAATTGCCTTCCATCCTGTTTTGGAATTTTCCAAAGGACGTGGAAGGTCTTGAAGCTTCCGATCAGTTGTTTTACGCCTGCGCTCGCGAAGCGGATCTGGCCGTTATTGATGGGAGCGTCGCTATCGCCGCTGACATTGATACTCCAAGGCACTTGGCCGAAAGAATCCTTGCCGCCAAGGCTGCTCTTAGCGATCTAGCCTGGCTCAGGTCTGAACGGTATCGTTTCGCCGTGGCGGCGCTTTTTGACGAGGCTGACGCGGGAGCGATTAGGCGGGTTGAAATTAGCGTGGCGGACAAGTGGATAGCCATGCTGATCGCGGGCTGGCTAAAAGCGCGCTTACGCCAGCTTGATATAAGCGTTTCTAGCGGCCAGAGTGAAAGCTTACGCTTTACGCTTGATGGCTCTTATACGGCAAGGGCTGATTTTGTCTCTCCCTCTTTGTCTTATCTAACGCTTCCGTCAGGGGCAAAGCGAGAGCTTGGTCTGTCGTCTCCGGATGATGGGGCTCTTTGGGCCGGCCTTAGCGATACGCCTAGCGCCGATCCCTTGTATCATGACGCCTTGACCGAACTTACTCGGCTCCAGATAGAACGCGCTCCTTAAGCCCTATATGCCGCGCCAATTCTGTCTCGACCTACTTAAAGCGCTTCTTCGATAAACCAGCGGTTTCAGAGTGCAACAGAATTGGCAGCACTTAGTGAGCCTTATCGGGTCGGCGGAGATAGGCGATCGCCCTAAACCCGTCCCGCTTAAGCTCTCCCGCGCGTATAAAGGAGGCCGGCTTAGCCCGATCAAGACGACCGAGCCCGGCTGACTGGGCCGCGGCCAAAAACCAAGAGTCGGGGGCGGTTAAGGCTGAGGCGGCCCGCCAGAAAGCGGCTATCCTGTCGGTCCTGGGCACAAAGTCTGGGAAAGCGGCGAAAAGCCTAAAGCAAGCGGACGCGTTCTGAAGAAGCTCAGGTATGCCAAAAGCCGGATCAACAAGCGGCAGCGTGGTGATAGCGTCGGAACCAGACGCCGTGGGAGACGCCGCGCCTGTCGCTCTATCGCTTGAGGCGGCTAAATTGCGCGCCGCGCTGTCCAAGGCTAATATATTGCGGCCGCAGAGCGTCCAAAAGGCGGGGCCTTCCATAGCGGCGGACAACCAACAGGGAAAGTGGCCCTGAGAGGCTTCATGGATAAGTATAGAAGGCCGCTTCCCCAGCTTTTGGGGTAAATGTAGCTTGCGGCATAAGGCGGCCGCTGTCAGCGCTTCCCTTCCCGCCTTATCAAAACCATCCGCGCCATGGATCGTTTTTAGCTGGTACTCAACGTCCTCCATTGAATATGTTGAGGTGTGTCTCTGATAGACCCGGAGCGGATCGGTATCGATCTCACTCTGCTTAAAGGCTGAGCGTATTGTGTTTTTTAAGGCGGGGATTTGGTTTTTACCGTCTTCACCGCGTGTATAAACGAAAACCGTGTGGCCGGCGCCCTCCACTTGGTCGTTCAAAAGAAGTCCAGCTTCTAAAAGCCAGGCGCGATAAAGCGGGGCAAGGCTGTTGACTATCACGACCGCGGCCCTTCCTTCCTTTGACAGTAAAGCCGCCGAGCGTATCGCGAAATCGCGCAGCACCGGCTCGCCGGCCTTAGCCGGTAGATTGGAGAGGACCAAATCCCAGACGCCAGTATCGGCCCCTGCGGGGACGGCGAGGAGAGCTTCGGCGGCGGCGATAAAACCAGGCGGCGACAAGCCATTGGTCTGGGCGTTAAAGGCGGTGAACGCGCGCGCGAGCTCGTCTCTGTCTTGGGCGCGGACTCGCGGCTCCTGTACGCCAGCCTTGATCAAGGCTTTGGTGATAGCGACGCCGATAACACCAACCCCGGAACCCGCGTCCAGAATCCGATAGGGCAGGGCTTTCCCGCTTTCTATAGCCTGATCAAAAAGACGGGACACGGTTCTTAAAAGGAGTTTCGTGCCCGTATCTATATCGTCAGAGCTGAATAAACCATGGCTCAACGCGAATGGGAGATCAAGCCCGCGGTAAGACAGGCGCGCGGTTTTTATAGCGTAGGCGGCCACGACAGCTTTGTCATCCATTTTAAGCCCTTTTTTGGTCTGTTGAGGTTCTTGCAAAAGTCGGTTACTTTCGCAAGAACCTCTCACAGTTTTATTGCGATGATTATTATCTACATACAATACAAATAATAGCAATAAAACTGCGCTTGCCATTATTGTCGGCTTTCAAAAGTTGAAGACTTTTGAAAGCGCCTCTGTTATTTCGATTTTTGGTCCTTGGTGAAGCTGAAAAATGAGGGATCAGGTCTTAACCAGACTTCAACAAGCGCGCCTTGAACATTGCGGAAAGCTATTTCACCTTGGTATTGTTCAACAAGAGACCGAATCAAACGAATACCTAAACGCGAATCCCGATCTGGCTCAAAATCGGTAGAAAACCCGGGCCCGTTATCCGCCACGGATAAGAATAACCCGTCATCGGTTTTTTTCGCGATGATGACTAAGCGCGGCTCTTGTTGCCCCGCGAACGCGTGTTTTATTGAATTCGTGATCAGTTCATTGACCAGTAAGCCGCAGTGGACAGCCAAGTCTAGGCCCAGTTCTAACTTTTCGCCGCTTATCTCATATTCTATCGCTTTAGCCGCGCTTCCTCCGCTATAGGAGCCAACTAAGCTGCGGATATATTCATTGAAATCGATGACGGAAATATCGTCGGATTGATACAGGGCCTCGTGGACCACCGCCATAGCCAGAATACGCCCCTGCGCCTCTTCCAGCGACTGTGTTATGTCCGGGTCATTAATTTCGCTGGCTTGGAGAAAAAGCATACTGGATATAATCTGGAGATTGTTTTTTATACGATGGTGAACTTCCCTGAGTAAAAGGTCTTTCTGATCCAGAGCGACGCGGAGGCGTTCGTCATGTATCTCTCTTTCCGTTACATCCCTAGCCGCGCCGTAGACGCAGCGTTCCGAACTTACCGACTGCCATTCCAAGGTACGGTAGGAACCATCGGAAGCTTGGTATCGATTGATAAAGCCGATTATCTTTTGTCCGTCGCCAAGCCGCTCCAGGGCTATCAGGGTGGCCGCCTTATCCTCTGGATGGACATAGTTCATAAAAGGTTTATGTATCAGGTCCGATAAGGGATAACCCAAACACCAGCTCCAGGCGGGATTAATCCGCAAAAAGCGTCCATCTAAGCTGGTAATACATAACAAATCGAGGTTAAAGGAAAAGAGCTGCTCAAGATCATAGATAAGCCGCTGTTTTTCCAAAAAAGCGGCGCCGCGGCTGTTATATAAATATTGCAGCAAAGCGCCGAGTCCCACGAAAAAAAGAATGGAAAAGCTGATTAATAGTCCTTTGCTTCCTAGGCCCCAATTGTTTAGGGCGGCGGCGTCCGCGCTTAACTCAATCCGCAAAACCGTATCATATAAGGTAACATCGCTTGAATATATCGATTCGTTTTGATTTTCGGCGTCCAGGGAGGTCGTCTGTCCCGTATGCGAATAACGAGCGTAAACAACACGGCCGTTCGGTTCCGGCATTAGGATGCGCGTCTCGCCGAATAGCGCGGTTGAATAGGGGGCGGTATATCGTAAAAAATCGATAAGGCGAAAGGATAGCGCTAGATAATAAGCGGAGCCCAGCCTTGTACTTGTGCAAAGAGCGGCGAACGCTATCGTTTCCTGCTTGTCATCGTTCGCGTCATAAAGCATAAACGTCGGGCCTTCCCTCGCTTTAGCCAATAAGGCGGGTAAAACCGCGTTTTCTTCCTGATGGAGCTGTCCCAATCGTGGCAAAGCCGCCTCTACGGGGATAGCCGCGTATCTGATATCCATTCCGCCGGCTGTCCATGGTGATGTAAAAACAGCGAACTCGCTTTTTTCTATGGCTTCGCTGCCCTCGAAATAGCGGCTTAAGGTACTCAGGTCCTCCAAGGGCTGAAGAAGCTCATGCTTTAGTATGGCAAAATTTTGTTTGGCTGAAGCGTTAAAATTATTGGTAACGCGCTCTTTCAATATGTTGTTGTCGTATATAGTCCAAGCCGCGCCGATAACGGCGCCGATGATAAGGCCGCAGACGACAAAAATAAAGCCTCTGATCAAGATTTTTCTCATAGCTTAATTCTATGGCGAGCGGGGGTCATAACACAAGCGCGTTGTTGGACCGCGTTGCCGTAAAATCAAAGAATACGCGCCGGCTCAGCGCTGAAGCCGCTTTTTTCACTTGCCGGTACGCGCGGATTCGTCCATACTGAAAATTGGTATCGATCCGGGTTCAGGGGGAACGACATGGCCTTCGTTCGTTTTTTAGTCGCTAATCTAGAAGCCTTTATCGGCGGCGCCGCCGCCATAATCGCGTACGTCGTTTTATTCGTAATTATAAAAAAGAATATCCGGGTGGTCGGTCCGGATCAGATTATGGTGGTAAGCGGACGCCGCGCTAAACGGCATGGGCGGCTCTATGGTTTTGTCGTTCGCCGAGGCAACGCCTTTGTTTTTCCCTATCTCCAGTCCGTGGGGACGCTTAGTCTGGAAGCGATCCCCCTTTCCGTTCGTATCGATGATGTCAATTGCGCCAACGGCATTAGCGTCGGCGCGGACGCGAGCGTTTGCGTTTGTGTCAACGCCGATGACGAAGCTCAGTTATACCGCGCGGTGGAAAGCTTTATGGGCAAAACCGCGGAAGAAATAAGCGAACGGGCTAAACGAATCCTGGTGGGCAATTTAAGGGCGGCGATAAATAGGGTGACTCCCCTGGAGGCGCTTGGGCTGGCCGCCGATGATGAGGGACGCCGTAAATTTCGGGATGAATTGATGGATAGCGTCGCTGAGGATCTTAGCGCTTTCGGCCTAAAAGCGCTGTCGGTTTCAGTTCTACGCCTGTGGGATGATTCCGCCTATCTGGCCAATTTAGCGCAGAGAACGTTAACGGAAAAACGCCGCGAGCTGTCTGTTGAGCTAAGCCGCTTATTGGCCGAGGCCGATCAAGCCGAGAGCGATAGCCATAAACGCGGTGAAGTGGCCAGGGCTAGGGCGGAAGAAACTATCGCCGCCGCCAAGCGGGAAGCTGACGCTTTTCGTTATGAGGCGGAAGCGCGAGTAGAAGAAGCCAGATTGACGACGGATCAAGCCATTATCGCGGCGGAAAATAGCGGCGAAACGGCTGTTCAGGTGGAGGCCGCCAAGCTACGCGCTTTGCGGAATCGAACTGAATTGCTTAGGCAGTCCGTTAAGGAGGAGGCCGCTCAAGCTGGGGCTGAGGGCGAAGGCCAGGTTGTTTTAATCGAGGAGCGCGCCCGCAACGAACTTTTGCGGCGGAAAGCGGCTTTGCTTAGCCGCTATGGCGATAAAGCCGCGGCTTTGTTGTTTCTAAAGCAAAAATTGCCAAAGCTTTTCGCCTCTTATAAACAGGCGGCGTCAGGCGCCACGGTGGAGCGACTGGTGGCTATGGATGATATGGATGGCTTTTCAGGCGTCGTCAACCGAGGACCGCGCGCGTTTATGGCTTTCTTGACATCCTTTGAAACGGCTTTTGGTGTAGACCTGCGCGCTTTGGTGGCGCCGGCTGGCGGATCGGGGGCTTCTATCGGCCTCTCCGACGGCTCAGACAGCGCGATAGAACGGGCGAGTAAGGCAGGAAAGTTTGTTGACGGGCGAACGGAAAACCCTGAATCCGACGACCATGTCGGTCAGGCTAAAGCAAATCGTAAACGCTCTGGAGGAAAAAAATGATTATGTTCGCCATCGTTTTTTTCGGTTTAGTGCTTATAACTCTATTAATTCAAGTCCTTAGCAATATTCGCTTGGTTGGGGGAAACGAGTTGGGTATAGTCAGCGGCGGCTTTAGCCGCCGTGGCTTTAAGACCTTCGCCGGCGGCCGGGTCTTTCATTTTCCCTTATTCCAACAGTTTTCCACGCTGGATCTGGCGTCCTCCACGATAGAGGTCGTGGCCGAAGCGGCTATGGCCATCGGTATAGTACCCTTGGACGTGAAGGCCTCGGTGTCGTTCGCTATTTCCAGTGACGCGAACGGCCGCGCGCGAGCGGTTACCCGCGTGTTGGAGCCCGCGAAAAACCGCGAGAGCTTGGAGCGTATAGCCGGAGGCATTATTGAAGGACGCTTACGGGAGGCGGTCGCCGCTATGACGACGGAACGCTTGATGTCCGATAAGCATGGACTTGCCGCCTTGATGAAAGAAGCCTGTAAGGCCGATCTGGAAGAGCTTGGCTTGGAGATTACAACACTAAATATCGTTGATGTGGCGGATCATGATTTAGGCGGAAAGGACGGGGGAGACTTGTATATAGAGCTACTGCGGCGGGTTCAGGCCGTAGACGCCGAGACCCAAGCGCGGCGCGCTAGGGCGGAGGAGAAGGCGCTGAGCGATGAACAGGCCGAAGCTCGCCGCGCCGAAACCGTAGTCAAGCGCATACAGGATGAACTGGAAAGCCTTAGGGCCGATATCCGTCTCCATTTGGCGCGGGAAGATCATCGGCGCGCGGTGGAATGCGAGCGGGCGGCTTCCGCCGCGAAAGCCCGCTTAGCGGGCGTCAAGGCTGAAGCCGAAGCCGAAAAGCTAAAGGCGGAGCTTGAGAAAAATCGTTGTGTCACGGAATTGCTTATTCCCGCGAAGGGCGCCGCTGAAAACGCCGTGTTGGAGGCTAAAATTGAGCTTGCCCATTGGCTTAATCGGGCGAACGCTGAACTGGAAGAACTGGAAGTTACGTTAAAAACCCTGGAGACCGCCGGCGCTAAGGCGGATCGGGCTTGGCTTCTGGAAAATATCGATACTATTTTCGCGCCATACGCGGAAACCTTGGCTAATTATCCCGTGGAGCATTTAACGGTTATGACTGGCGGCGGCCCGCGGCCAAGTACAGCCATATACCCAAGCGCGGCCGCGTCCGCCCGCGACGAGCTGGCCGCCGAAGCTTTAGGCTTGTCTAAAACGGGCGGCGATGTAGGCAAGGACGCGTAGCTGATCTTCTAGCGGGTTTTCCAGCTCCAATGAGGCCCAACGCGACGGAAAATAAGGAAAGTACGCGTCTAAATAGTCAAAGTCGCTGAGTTCTAAAAAACTGTGATGGTCCCATTCGCCAGCCCAAGCGTTGGGCCGGCCGTAGGCAAGCGCGGAAATATGGCAGCAACCAACGCTAAAGCGCTGTAATAGTTTAGTCATTGTGTCCACATAGGCTTCCCTATTACATAAACGGGCGTTCTCCAAGTGGGAAAAATCTGGACAAAGGCCGCCAAATTCCGCGCTTTCCTCCTCCGTTGGCGGAATCTCAACATTTTCCATGAAAACGCGGCGCTTAAGATGGACGGGGATAGTCCCATGAGAATAGCGGCTGGCTTTTGGATGCGCGTTAAAAACTTCCGTTCCAAAGCGCTCTATCAAGTAGTCCATTTCCCCTTCCGAGAAATCGGACCGAAGATGAACATGAGGTAGACGCATGCCGGGCAGCCGCTCCAGTTCGCGGTAGAGAGCCTGTCGACGCATCGGATCAAGACAGGTGGGGAATAGGGCTAAGGCTTTTACGTTTAGGCGAGCGGCGTCTTCCAAAAAACGTGGCGTGCTTTCAAAACGAGTACTAGTCAGACCGCAGAGTATAGTCATATTTCATATTCCGCGCCGTTCCGATTTGAGAGCCAGTGTCGGTGCATACCGTATCGAAATACGACTTCCAATTTTTCCAGCACTTCAGGGCTTGGGAATACGATGGTAAAAACGCCATGTTGGCGTAAAGCGGTGGATGAAGGCGTATTTATCGGTCTTGGGTAAAGCTCCACCGGAATCTTTAGTTTTCGAGCCGCCCGCGCGGAGGAAGCTATACGGTCGGATTTTGAACGCTTTATGACAAATGAGCCAAAATCAAGCCGCACATCCAAACTAGCGGCCTCTGGCTTCCAAGCTGCCAAATCCTGAGGATACCAGCGAACCGCCAACGGAAACATATCGGAGCCAAGAACATGAGTAAGGATTAGCTCGCGGCCGGCGAAGAGACGCAAAAGGCGATTAACTATGCCGATGGTGTCTTGGCCTTCGCCTATATCCAAGGGGACGATAAAGGGACGAAAAACCTCGGCGGCTTGCCGGTACAGAATATCGAAACGATAATCGTAATCTGACCTGTCCGGCTTCGTTATAGAATACGCGCCTTCCGGAATGACAAAAACAAGATCCGCCGGGCGCTTCCCATGGCTTAGAAAACGCAGAGCCGTTTCCAAATGAGTCATTTGGAAGGGGTCAAAGGAACCGATGAAGATTCCGGCCCGGATAGGTCCCGGCGGCAGCGCCAAGCAACGCGGACTTATTTCCGGCGAGCTCTGGCCTCTGGGAAACTGGGCGGCCGCCGCCGTCCGTAGTTGTTCAATAGCCCGTTTTGACCAGGGCTTTATAATTGAATTACTGACCCGCGTGTCTAAAGCTTTACAAGCGGAACGAAATAAGCGTCTGAAATATTGAAATTCTTGCCTGTCGCCACCCTTAAGAAAGGGAAGTCCTTCCAAAGACGAAAAAACCTCATCGCTTCGGCG